>JBEKCQ010000051.1:0-22055 GCA_050014795.1 Terriglobia bacterium
GGATTGAAGACCATGCTCGGCTGCATGATCTCCAGTTCCGTCAGCGTCACGGCCGCCGCGCACCTTTCACCGTTGGTGGACTACGCCGACCTGGATGGCAATCTGCTGATCGCCAATGACCCCTACTCCGGCGTCCTGGTCAAGGACGGCAAACTCATCCTGCCCGATCGCCCCGGCCTGGGAGTCGTTCCGTCCAAGCCTCCTGCCGAGCAGATCGGCGATCGATAATCTGCAACCGGCAATTCTAGGGGCCGGGCTCGTTTGGGTTCGTTTTGGGTTCGTTCTTGGGGCTAGATCCTTTGTGTTCAACAGGTTAGTGGCTCAGGTTTTGCATTTCCAGTATTCTCTTCATCGCGCTTTTTCCGCCTCCTGGAGCCAGGCGGGCCACCTACCCTTTCCCACCTACCACCTGCGGCTTTTCCCTGAATCCCCTGCGCCTCCCGGATTGCGCTTGCTTGTTCGTATCGAGGGGATCTGCGGAACGGAGTAACGAGGGCATGGCGGAGAGGCAGGGTCCGCACCGGACTGTGGCGGGGTCGGTTTCGATGCTGTTGGACATCTCCTGATACCGGCTGGTTTTCAGTCAGCACTACGCCGTTACACAGGATCTATATTGGTCGGCGGCCATCTTCCGGGAAGCCGACTTCTCGGGCCAAATCCTAAGGTGGGATCGCAACTGTCCCGCAAGCAGCAACTTGCGACGAATCGGGCCAAGCGGCAAGGTTCCGTCACGGTTGAGATTCCGCCACCGCGAATGGAGTTGACCCACGCGACTCGTTGTTCGCAGAAAGCAGCCCCCTGTTCACTTCTCCGGTAAGCCGACTTCACGGCCAAGTGGTTTCGGGCCACCCGACGCTTCCCTCCACCCATTTTCCGTGAAGCTGGTTTTTCGTTCCCAATCCGGTGTGGCTCGCATCTTTATCGCGTCTGGTACGATTCCATCGCAGACAGAAGACAGGCAATTGATACCTCGTCCGCTAGGTGGTATACAACACAATTTATGCCTTCAGCCTGTTGGTGCGCCACAAAATCACAAAAAACGAGACCCGCCACCCCAAGCGCCGTGGCATCCTCGACCGGCGCTAAGTAATCCGTAATCCACCAGCGAATGCCGGTCGCCGATGGCGGGCGGGAGCAGGCTCCGCGCCGTCGCGAGAAACGGGGCCCTCACCGAGACCACAGCCACCACTGACGCCCCGCCCAGTTTACGAATCCGCGCGGACTGCTCTCCTGCATCTGAATGTTCGACAGAAATTCATCGCCAACCACTGGGAAGAATCAGTTCACAGTAATAGTCAGTGTCCCAAGGGTCTTGGGCGTACTGACACCCTCAACGCTTGCCTGCACGGTGATCGTGAAGGTGACCGGCGAGGGACCTGGGTTGAGAGGAGATGTTGAACCTCCTCCTCCGACCCCACAAGATTCTGCTACGAGGAGGAAACACGTCACAATGATAAGGGACACTGCGGAAGCCGAAAGTCGGAGTTTCCAGCGCTTCAACGCCACTGCTATCACCAAGCAGGCTGCCAGGGGGATGGCGAGGGGCCAGAACGTTTGCGGCTGGCCCCGCGGGATCGTCCACGGCGCGGGAGTTCGCGGAGGGGCCGACGCGGGTCGAGAATTGACTTGGACAGTGAGTGCGTCAGACAAGCTGCCATTTGCAGGCAATGTTGGCGCGGCGGGATCGAAGATGCAGGTCGAGCCGCTCGGAACATTCAAGCATTGGAAGCTTACGGTGCCCGTCGCACCATTCTGTGAATTGAGGGTGACAGTGAATCTGGCCGATTGTCCGACGGACAGCGATGCCGAGGTTGGAGACACGCTTCCAGTAAAATCCGCCGAGCCCACCTGGAGCGTGGCCGACGCAGAGTGTGTTAGAGAACCGACTGTGCCCGACACGGTGAATTGGTACGCGCCGGGAGCCACATTCTGAGTTTGAACTGTAAGAATGAGTGGCTGGGAAGAGGGAAACTGGACTCCTGACAAGGACGTGGAAGCCCCAGTTGGCAAGCCGCTGACCGACAATTGCACGGGCTCGGAGAATCCGCCAATGCCGGTAAGCGACAACGAATATATAACCAAACCTGTCGCCGGTGCTACTTGCGAAGACGGTGAAATGGACAGTGCGAAATCGCCCACGCTGAATGGGATGGGTATGTGCGCCGTTACGAGGCTATCCGTGAAAACAGCCGTGGGCAAGTAAACTCCGGGTGGCGTCGCCGTTTCCGTGGTGATAGTCATCTGTTCAACCAGCACCTGGCCGGGTGGCAAAGGTATGGGATTCATGCTGAATTGGCACGCGGCGCCGACGGGGAGGCCCTGGCAAGAGGGCTGAATCAGCGTGGAGTAGCCACCGAGGCTTGCGATGGCCAACTCGTAGCCAACGGACTGCGAAGGGGCAATCACTGGTGTGCTGGCAGGCGCGTTTATCACCACTACGATGAAACCTGTTCCCTGAGCGTTGGCGGCCTGCGTGCCGTATGTCGTGTGAGTCTCGCTTCCGAGTTGGCCGGTCAGTGCGAAAACACGGTTTGGGTTGAAGTCAGGGCCAATCTGGAAGGTAACTTCCTGACTAACCGTCCCTGCAGGGAATGTCACGGTCGCAGGTAACGAAATGTTCGGGTCACTTGCGGAAAGTTGCACGGCCGTATCGATACCCGACGGAAACGCCAGCGCTAGTTGAAGCTTCCCCTTAGCTCCAATTACCGGAGAGGATGTGAGCGCAAGGCCGAAAGAGGGTCCGGGCTGTGCAGTAAGAATATCGTAAGAAGAGGTGTACCCGTCCATTTCGACGAGGTCGGCCCGACGGTCGCCGTTAACATCGCCGACGAGTTGGGGAGCGAGCAAGGCGCCCAAACCAAAGCCCACGTTTGAAGGGGTGAACGTCCCGTCGCCGTTCCCAGCCAAGATTGCCAATGTTAATGAGAGCGGGGCCCCGGTAAAGACCCCTTCAGAGCCGACATATGAGCCGCCTACGCCTTGTTGGTACACAGCGACGTCGATGTTTCCGTCACCGTTGAAGTCGCCGATGCTTGGTCCGAGAGGCCATAGCGGCTTGTCCGGAGCGCCAAACAGCAAAGCCTGAGCGTACTGGTCGGGGAATGGCCCGAACGTGCCGGTCAACTGGAACGTCCCGTCAGAGTGGCCTACATAGGTTCGGAAGGTACGCGGGAGTCCATTGGCAATGACTTCCCTACTAACAGACTCCTCGACCAAATCGGGAATCCCGTCTTTATTGAAGTCCGCCGTGGCGAAGTAGGAGGTACTGCCGGGATTGCTGAAGAGCAACCGCGGACCTTGGAACGTCCCGTCGCCGTTTCCAAAAAGCTCGTAAAAGGCATTGTCATCGCCGGGCGAAAACAATCCATTGCCTGATACAAGCAAATCCAGTTTACCGTCTCCGTTCACATCCGCAGCGAGCATTCCCCTAATTGAAAAGTCGAAAGTTGTACGGGTGAGCGAGATCGCCGCACCCTGTGTAAATGTTCCATCACCATGCCCGAGAAATGTAACCAGCGCGGGAGTCTGGCAAGATCCACTCGGATAGCAGTCGTAATAGAAGAGAAGGTCCAGCTTCCCATCATTATTGAAATCCCCGACGATAAAGAGCATCGGCCAACTATTGGTAAACGGTGTCGAAACAGGCTCCTGAAACGTCCCATCGCCATTGTTTTTGGAGTAAACCAGGTAGCCCAACGGATTTGGCTGACTTGGAGTCCCTTGCCAGACCAGTACCAGCAGGTCTGGGAGGCCGACGCCCCGAAAATCCTCCAATGCGAAATCCCAGATGCCCTGGTTTACTCCGACGTCGAGAATTGGGGAGCGAATCGGAGGCCCAAACCGACCCGTAGCGTCTCCCCGAAGGACACTGATGCCGTAAGGCAGAGGATACTGGGCGCCCGATTCGAGGTACACAAGGTCTTTATACTCGTCATGATTCACATCCAAGTACATGAGAACGCTGCAGGGAGAATTGTAAACTGCGTGCATTTGACCAGCAGTGAGGTAGCCGAGATAACCTCCCGCAGGCCCGCCGAATCCCCCTTGACCATCGTTGAGATAGACGCTCAGCGAATCGGTTCCCTGATTTGCAGTGATAAGGTCTAAGTGGCCATCGCCATTCAAGTCGGCGGCAGCGATGGAATACATTCCAGCCTCGCCTCGGAAAATCGCAGGTGCCGCGAAGTTCCCGGCCCCGTCGCCGAGTTGGATACTTACAGCGTTGCCCATGGCCATTGGGTAGTCGGCGTCGATCGTAAATGGGAAGGCCGCGCTGATGAGGTCAGGCTTCCCGTCACCGTTGACATCTGCAAGTAGGGCTGCGCCCGGCGAAATGCCTGAGCCGAAAATGCGGGAATTCGAAACATCGAAACTCCCGTCGCATAGGCCGGGAAAGAAAGTGGCATTGCCCTCCGTGTCCAAGATTACCGCATCAGTGCAGCCGTCCCCGTCGATGTCACCCAAAGCCGCGGCCGTGGCCGCAATCCCTAGACCGCTAGGAACCTGGCCGGCGGAGAGGTCTGCGAAGAATTGCTGGTACTCTTTGAACAGCCCATTTCCCTGGTTTAGGTACACACGCGCACCGGAGTTAGACATCTGGCCCTCGAGGTTTATGCCGCCAAAGAGAGCGTAACTATAGTCGAGGGCCACAATGTCTGGCAGTCCGTCACCGTTCAGGTCCGCCGCCGCGATATAGAAGGTGTCAAATAGAAGACCCTTGATCTGGCCGAAGTGGGTGACGGGCAGGCCGAGCTTCCCTGTTCCGTCTCCGGGGAGGAACGCCAGTTGGCCTGTGGACTGATCCCCAAATAGGCCGACAACCACGTCCAGATTCCCATCCCTGTTGAAATCTGCCACCGCGAGACCCTCGGGCAAACCCGGCACGTAGAATTTGCGCTCAGGGCCAAAAGTGCCGTCGCCATTGCCGAGCAGAACTCCCACAGACCCGCTGTCGGCTTCCCCGACGATCAAGTCCAACTTTCCATCTTGATTGATGTCTGCGACAGCGAGAGCCGTCGGCGCCTGACCCTTTAGCGGAATGATAGTGGGGATTTGCGATGTGCCATCCCCCTTCCCGAGATAGATCCATATGTTGTCGTTCCCACCGTTCGCCACTGCCCAGTCGACGTGGCCATCGCCATTCAAGTCCCCTGTGACCACGGCGGTGGGAAGGAATCCAGCCGGAAGGGTTGGCCGGAAATTGAACCCCGGGGGCGGTGACGGAGGCGAAGCGCCCTGAACTAGCGGTCCGGCTTCAGTCCATCGCGCTGCATTTGGCGTGGCCAACCCTGCACGGCGACGAGCAAATTGGGCCAGGTAGTCAATGCCTCGCTGCGCAGTGTACTTCCAGCCCTGGAAGCGACCGGGAAGCAGCACGGCTCTCGGCTTGGTAACACCAGGTGAGGTGGGCGCTCCGGCAGTAGCCAACGGTGAAGGGGCACTGATCGCTGCGGGCGTACTCGGCGAAGTAATCGTGAATGTGACCGCGTTGGAAAACGTGTTAACGGCATTTTGAACCTTGATCGTCACAGTGCCTGCATTCGTGAGCAAATAGCCAGGCACGGGGAAGGTAATCTGGCTAGGGTTCACGAAGGTTGATTGGGCTGCTGTGTCGTTCCACCAAACGTCCGTGCCGAAGTAGAAATTCGAGCCGCTGATCGTAAGAACAAAACCGAAGCTCCCGGCAGGAACACTGGAGGGGGAGATTGACGTAATGACTGGTACTGCGGGAGTAATCGTAAGTGTGGCACCTGCCGTACCGCCCCCAGGAGGCGGATTCGTCACACTAATCCTAAAGTCACCCCCGTTGAGGCTGGAAATCGTGTTGACAGGAATTAGGACCTTCAGCTCCGTGCTGCTGACGTATTCGGTCACGAATCGAGGAGGATAGCCGTATGTGGACGCATACGAGGTAGGGAGGAATCCTGTCCCCCTCATGGTCAGCCACGTGTCTGCGCTTCCAGCCGGAATACTCGATGGGGAGAGGGAGGTTACGGTCGGGGCCGGGTTGGAACCTGGGTTTGACGGTGCGAGGGTCCATAACAGCGACATGCCGTTGGCAACGGCCAGTTCATCCATGCTCCACTGCGTTCCAACATTCTGGGTGACCTCCATCCCGATCGTAGCGGTCGCGCCATAGTCTTGGCTGGAACAGGAACCGCCGAAAACAACATTGGAATAGTTGAACCAAAAATTCCCGCTCTCCTCCGGGAAGACGACCTCGAAGGTCACTGTGGTGTTGCTCTCCGTGTGGCAATCGTACGTGCGCACGTTGCGCCACTCAATGATGAGGTGGCGGTTTGGGGCTGCCCCCGTAACGTCCCAGAATACGTTCTGATCCGTCCCCTTAACCGGGTAGAGATCCGACCAGAATGGCGCGACCAGGGTCACGACGGGCTGGTCAATGGCCGGGGGAGGAGGGTTCTGCCCATTTATCAACTGCAAGTAGTTAAGCGGGAGGTACCAATTGATGAAGTCGCCGAATGCGTTTGTGAAGCTGATCGTTCCATTGCTGCTTATGTAGAGGGTCGAAAATTGCCCACCACCGAACTGAACGGGGAAAGGCGCGGTGATGGTTGCCACCGAGTCATCGTCAACATTGAGATTCGTTCCAGTAATGGTTTGGTAGTGAAAGTCTGTCTCGCCGACCGTGTAGTTTCTGAGGACAGTGGCTTGGACGGTCTGCCCGTTGGAGAATGCTAGCGTGTAGTTACCTAAACCAGACGGTGCCCACTGGCCGGTGTAAATGCCGTCTCGGGCGGCTTGGTCGGGAGCCGCGCCGTCGTCGAGTAGGTTAATCACCTGGCCACCAGGAGTAACCGTCACCTGCACAGGTCCGGCGGGCTGCCCGCAACTGATGTTTAACGCAGCAAGGGTCAGAGGCTGCCCCACCGTGGCGAAGACGGAGTCCAGAGAAGGCTGGAGGCGCTCGGAAATTGTGGAATTCGAGCACGTCATCGAACCGTACGCATTAAGGTGCTTCCCGGTGATCGTCTGGGCGAGCGCCGGAATCGAGTCACCACCCGTGAGAATCAAGTTCTTGATAGCACGCCAGTCGCGGTTTGAATCCTGAGCGGCCAGGAGTGCTGCCACCCCGGTAACGTGAGGTGCTGCCATGGAGGTGCCGGACATGGTGCCGTAGGCAGCACCGGGTAGGGTACTAAGAATGTCTTCGCCCGGTGCACCCAAGTCCACTGTGCGTCGGCCGACATTCGAGAAGGCTGCAAGCGCATCGAATCTGTTAGTCGCCGCAACAGGAATGACGTTGGGAAGGAAGATGCTCGCAGGATAGGTTGAGACCACATCGTTATCGTCGAAGCCGTTTCCAGCGGCGGCAATAAACAAAATCCCGTCTTGCTCTTGCGCAGTGACGGCATCGACCAAAGCTTGCGAACTGAAATTTCCTCCCCAACTGTTGTTGGTGGCAATGATGTTCACGCCGTGGTCTTTCAGCATCTTGACGTAATCAAGGCAGGTGATCGCGTCGGCCATCGAGCCGGTTCCCGTGCTGTCGAGAAACTTACAGGCCAGCTGTTTGACGTTCCAGTTCACCCCAGCGATGCCGAGTGAATTGTTGCCCACGGCGCCGATGATCCCCGCCACGTGAGTGCCGTGACCGAAATCGTCCATGGGGTCGGAGGAGTTATAGACCGGCGCGATGCCGTAGCAGCTTCCGAAGCCACCACTCCCATCCGTGCCATCCGGATTACAGTAGGTCGTGGTCAGCATATTGGGCGCGAGGTCGGGGTGGTTATAGTCGATCCCGGTGTCGATCACGGCGACGACGACGTCCTGCGAGCCCTGTGTAATATCCCAAGCCTGGGGCGCGTGGATGTCCGCTCCTTGAGTTCCGCCATCCTGCCCGCTATTCCTCAGACCCCACTGGTCTGGGAAATGGGGATCATTGGGCTGAGTGAGCGCGTGGACAATGTAGTTCGGCTCTGCGTAGAGAACATCTGGGTCGTGGCGGTAACTGCGCAACGCGTCCTTGACGGACACCCCTGAGGAAAGTCTCGCAAGGTGCAAGCCCTTGACAGTCCTGAAGCCTCTCATGACCGTTGCTGCGACCCTCGCATGAGAACGAAGCATAGCGCGCTTGGTGGTGCCGGGCTTGAATCGGCACGTCTGAAACCGCGCACTTCTCCAGAGGTGGTGCGGTCTCGTATCTGCGCAAACGGGTAGGAAAGTGCAATCAGCATCGAAAGAAGGAAAAACAAGAACGAAAGTGACGGCTTTCCACGCATACGATCGTTCGAGGGGGAGGTTCTTGGCCGGAAATTCCAATTCAATTTACCGACCGCGTCATAATATATGCGTAGATGGCTCCCTGTTCAACATGATAGACATCTGCATCAGACATAATGGCCACGTTGCCTTTAGGCGCCGTGCGTTTCAAGGAACGGGGAGATAGTCCGCGATTCCCGCGCATCTTGGGCCAGTGCCAAATGCGTGCATGAGCGGGGGTAGTGGTGGAAGTAGAACTTGGGAATGCCGCACAGAGACACGTCGTTGAAAACGATAACGTGACCCACAGGCACTCCCGCTGGATCGACCCAGTCAGCCACCATTCGATGTGGTGTAATCACATCCCAGCGCCTTTCCATATCCTCCGCGAACTACCTAAGATAATCGGTCAATACCTTTACTCCGCCTTTCTGGCACGTCTTCGCGTCGATGACGAAGGTGAATGCCTCGTCCCCCAGCGTATAGGCCGCACGGCTCTATCCGTCTCGCACCGGCCCCAAGAGCCTGGGAGATGTTCGTCCCCAAATGGATTCCGCCTTGTGCGAGTTCACGAAACATCGTAGGATTCAGGCATGAAACTCTCCCGTTGTAGCGGCATCCTGCTCCATCCGACGTCGCTGCCCGGGAGACTCGGTATCGGTGACCTCGGTCGCGAAGCCTGTCGATTCGCGGATTTCCTGGCTGACACCGGACAGCGAATTTGGCAGGTGCTCCCTCTGGGTCCGACGGGTTACGGAGACTCACCGTATCAGTGTTTCTCGGCGTTTGCCGGCAATCCGCTGTTGGTGGGCCTTGAGAAACTGGTTGCGGAGGGCGACCTCTCGCCGGACGACCTGGCAGAAGATCTCCCGGCGTTTCCGGATCGCCAAGTGGACTTCGGCTGGGTCATCCAACACAGACTCCCGCTTCACAAAAAGGCGGCGAAGAACTTTCTTGCCCGCGCTTCTGCGACGCGGCGCGAGGACTTTGACACGTTCTGCCGGCAGAACGCCCCCTGGCTCGACAACTACGCTCTGTTCATGGCCCTTAAGGAAGCGCACGGCGGGGAAGCGGTGTGGAACAAGTGGGAGGGTGACATCGCCACGCGCCAGCCGGAGGCGCTCGCGCGCTGGGAAGCAGTTCTGACGGAACCGATTAACACCCAGAAATATGTTCAGTATCAGTTCTTTAAGCAGTGGTCAGAGCTCAAGGCCTACTGTCACGATCGGGGAATTCAGATGATGGGCGACCTCCCCATCTTCGTCGCCCACGACAGTGCGGACGTCTGGGCCCAGCCGGAACTGTTCCACCTCGACGCTGACGGCAACCCGTCCGTGCAAGCCGGAGTTCCGCCCGACTACTTCAGCGCCACCGGACAACTGTGGGGTAACCCGCTCTACCGCTGGGACGTGATGGCCGAGACGGGCTATTCCTGGTGGATTGACCGTTTTCGATCGACACTGAGGCTGGTGGACATCATCCGCCTCGACCACTTCCGCGGGTTCGAAGCTTACTGGGAGATCCCCGGCAACGAGAAGACCGCGCTCGACGGCCACTGGGTGAAGGCGCCGGGTGCCGAGTTGTTGGGGGCCGTGCAGAAAACGCTCGGTGACCTGCCCATCGTTGCCGAGACCCTCGGTGTGATCACGCCCGAGGTCGAGGCACTGCGCGACCGGTTCGGTTTTCCCGGCATGGGGATCCTGCAATTCGCCTTCGGCACGGACCCTCAGGCGCCCGATTTCAAGCCTCACAACTACAGCCGCCACTTTGTGGTTTATACCGGGACGCATGATAATGATACGACGATCGGCTGGTGGACCTCGAGCGGCGTCGGCGACAGCACGCGGACGGCAGACAACATCCGGGCAGAAAGAGAGTTCGCGCTCAAGTACCTGGGGACGGACGGCCGGGAAATGAACTGGGTGCTCATCCGCGCTATCTTGGCCTCGGTGGCCGATACGGCGATCATTCCACTTCAGGACGTACTGGGTTTGGGCAGTGAAGCGCGGATGAACTTGCCGGGCACGTCCAGCGGCAACTGGCGGTGGCGGTTTACGGCAGACCAACTGACACCGGAAATCGGCGAGCGCTTGCGAAAGTCGACCGTGATCTATGACCGGGCCTTGAAGCAATGACGAGCGGTTGGTGGCTAGTGAAGAACGACGATAAACGATGAATGAAGCAGTGACGAGTGGCTGGTGACTGCTTTGTGCGCCGGCAGGTAAGCTCCATGGAAAAACCGCGATTGAGTTTCTGGCAGATCTGGAACATGAGCTTCGGATTTCTCGGCATCCAGTTTGGCTGGGGCCTGCAAATGGCGAACATGAGCGCCATCTACGAGTACCTCGGCGCTCGCCCCGACCAGATCCCCATCCTCTGGCTGGCCGCGCCTTTGACCGGCTTGATCGTCCAGCCGATCATCGGGCACATGAGCGACCGCACCTGGAACCGGCTAGGCCGGCGCCGCCCCTACTTCCTGGCCGGTGCGCTCGCGGCTTCGGCGGCCCTGATCCTGATGCCCCAATCCTCCGCACTCTGGATGGCGGCAGGGCTGCTCTGGATCATGGACGCCTCCATCAACATCAGTATGGAGCCCTTTCGTGCCTTCGTGGCGGACCTGCTGCCCGAGGAGCAACGCACACGTGGCTTTGCCATGCAGAGCCTGTTTATCGGGCTGGGCGCGGTCATAGCCTCGGCACTGCCCTGGACGATGACGAATCTGTTCCACGTTCAGAACGCCCAAGCGACGGGGCACACCATTCCGCTCACGGTGCGACTTTCTTTCTACGTGGGAGCCATCGCTTTCTTCGGCGCGGTGATCTGGACCATCGTGAGCACGAGGGAGTATCCGCCTGACGATCTCGTGGCTTTTACAAAGATGAAGCAGGCGAAGTCCGGCTTCTTTGACAACGCGGGGGCGATCTTCCGGGCGATTGGGCAAATGCCTGTGACCATGAAGCAACTGGCGTGGGTCCAACTCTTCACCTGGCTGGGACTCTTCTGCATGTGGCTCTATTTCCCCGTCGCAGTGGCCCGCAACGTCTTTGGCGCTGCCGACGCGACTTCACCCGTTTATACCCGGGGCGTGGAGTGGGCAGGCATCTGTTTTGGACTGTACTCTGGCGTCTGCTTCGTTTTCTCCTTCGTGTTGCCGGCTCTGGCGCGGGCGCTCGGCCGCAAGATGACGCACGGCCTCTGCCTGCTGTGCGGCGCGGCGGGGCTGTTGTCCGTGGCCGTGATCCACAATCAGTACCTGCTGTTGCTTTCCATGACCGGGGTGGGCATCGCCTGGGCCAGCGTCCTGGCTATGCCTTACGCCATCCTCGCCGGTTCGCTGCCGGCCGAGAAGATGGGCGTTTACATGGGCATCTTCAACTTCTTCATTACCATTCCCGAGATCACGGCCTCGCTCTTCTTTGGTTGGGTTATGTTGCATCTGCTCCACAACAATCGGGTGGCGGCCGTGGTGGCCGGCGGGTTTTTTATGATCCTGGCGGCGCTTTTGATGAAACGAGTTGTCGACGTCGCTATGAAAGAAGCGCCGTCCCCGAAAGCAGATGCAGCTATTAGCGGCTAGCGACCAGCGGCTAGAGAAGAAAAAGATCGAGGCCTCTAGCTACCGTTCTGACATGAACAAACTTCACAATACCTACTGTCGCGCTTTAGTTCTTGTCGTTCTGGGCGGGCTCGTCAGCAGTGGGCGCTCTGCATCACCGCCCAAGCCGAGTGCTGAAGGCGCGCCACGGGTCCTCAAGATTGATCCGCCCAACTGGTGGGTGGGTCACTCGATCAATCCCGTCCGGCTGCTGATTCGGGGGCGCAATCTTTCCGATGCTCGCGTGGAGCCGCAAGGCATTGGCCTCAGGGCAAGCAATGTTCACTCGAACGCCGCCGGGTCCTACTTATTCATGGACTTAACGATTGACCGCAGCAGCAAGCCGGGCCGACGCGCACTTAAGGTAATCAATGCCGCCGGCTCAACCGACTTTCCTTTCGATGTTCTCGCCCCCTTGCCGCGCAATGGCCGTTTCCAGGGGTTCTCCCCGGACGACTTCATCTACGAGATCATGCCGGATCGCTTCTCCAACGGCGACCCTTCGAATGACAACCCTCCTCAGTCGCCCGGACTGCTGGATCGCTCCAAGCCCCGCTACTATCACGGCGGCGATCTCCAGGGCATCATCAATCACCTGTCCTACCTGAAGCACCTTGGAGGAACCGCGCTCTGGCTGACTCCGATCTACGACAACGTGAACCATTTGAACGAACGCGAGCGTTACGACAACCAGGCGATTACCGACTACCACGGCTACGGCGCGGTTGATTTCTACGGCGTGGAGGAGCATTTTGGCGACCTGGCGAAGCTGCGTGAGCTGGTGGACGATGCCCACAAGCTGGGTATCAAAGTCATCCAGGATGAGGTGGCCAACCACACCGGACCTTATCATCCCTGGGTCCAAGACCCCCCCACGCCGACGTGGTATCACGGCAGCGAAGCTGCCCATCCCGAGGAAACCTGGCAAACCTGGACGCTCATCGATCCCCACGCTCCGGCTCAGCTCCGGAGCGCGACACTCGACGGCTGGTTCATCAACATCCTGCCCGACTTGAACCAGGACGATCCCGAAGTCGAGCGTTACGTGATTCAGAACACGCTCTGGTGGATCGGCATCGCCGGCTTTGACGCCATCCGTGAGGACACGCTTCCCTACGTGCCACGGCGCTTCTGGCACAACTGGATGGCCGCCATCAAGCGCGAGTATCCGCGCGTCAACGTGGTGGGAGAGGTCTACGACGGAGACCCCGCCATGACCTCGTTTTTCCAGGGCGGCAAGCCGCGATTCGACGGCGTGGACTCGCGCGTCGACACCGTATTCGATTTCCCGCTGCTATACCCGATCCGGCGCGCCTTTGCAGAAGGGAAGTCGCTGCGTGAGACGGCCGTCATGTTGGCTCACGACAATCTCTACCCGAACCCCAGCTTGCTCGTAACTTTCATTGGCAATCACGACATGCCGCGCTTCATGAACGAGCCCGGTGCCAGCATTGCCGGGCTGAAGCTGGCACTGACGTTCATCATGACGACGCGCGGAGTTCCCATGATTTACTCGGGCGACGAGATTGCCATGCCGGGCGGAGGTGACCCCGACAATCGCCGGGACTTCCCCGGCGGCTGGTCCGGCGACCCGCATAACGCTTTCGAGGCTTCAGGCCGCACGCCGGACGAAGAGACGGCCTTCGAGTACCTCTGCAAGCTCGCCCAATTGCGCAAGGAATTGGAACCCTTGAGGCGGGGCAGGCTCGTCGACCTGTTCGTGGGCGATCAGACTTGCGCCTACGCGCGCCTCACCGACCGGCAGTCAGTCGTCGTGATCGTCAACAATGGGGTCGAGGGCGCGACCGTCGAATTTGACGGCGATCCAGCCCGCCTGCCGAACGGAACGACCCTCACCGATCGGCTGGGGGTCGGTCCTCCGTTGCAGGTGCGCGACGGCAAGATAAGAGCCACGTTGCCCGAACGCACCGCGAGCATCTATGTGAAGAAGAATCGACTCGTTGATTCCTCGAGCCATTGAGTGAATAAATGACCGCCGACAGGCGCGAGTCGGAGGTCAAAGGTCGAGGGGTCGGATCGGTCTTTGGCTTTCAACCGTCGACTTCCATGGCTGGCAGGCCTGCAATTCCCTTGCTGACTATGGAACGGCACTGCCCCGACTGAAGGGAACGGATCTGTGAAGCCACCCGCCGACCGGACCGCCCCACCTCCACCGCACGACGCTGCCGGGTCCCGCAATGTGCTTCGCAGACGATGTGCCCGCAGGAGCGTTTCTTGCGCAATATCTTCAGCCTCGCCGGCATCCCGAACGAGGTGGCGGATGTATCGCGTCACGGGGGTGCGATACTGCTCAATTTCGTCTACAGTGGGCGAGGAGGTTGACATAAGTGCGGATCCCGCCGCTGCAATAGTATATACCCGCACCACTGCCCGTTCAGTGATTCAGGACGCACGTCGAGCGAGACCGAATGGCGGGAGTTTTTCGCCTCGCGCGCGCTGTGAAGGTTGGAATTGGTCTCCTCCCGACTAATCAGAAGGCAAAATGAAATCGCCCGTTTTTCGGCCGCGGGAGTGTGACGGCGCACCCGGAAACTGTCAGACTGGTGGCAGGCGTAGCGAGTAGCCGCGAGAGTAACTTCCGTGTGGGCGACCATCCAGGAGTAGAGCGACTTCGCTCTACCCTACGGCGTTACATATGGCAAATCCTTAAGCGTGGAGCGAACCGGAAGCAGTGGATAGTAATGGCACGGTCCGACTGGATTAGTCACTATAGTCGCCTTATGTTTACCGATTCCGAAGGGGCAATCCGAAGTTCTGGCCGAGCGAGGATGAGCAATGGGGCGAGACGGGAACTCGAGGAGACGATGGTGCGCCACCTTCGTGGCAACCGTGTGAACACGCTGCCAATATTGGCACGATCACAGGGTTTGCCAGCCGCCGAGGCAAGAAACCTACAGGCGGGGACAGGCCGTGAACATGGCGGTCCCCTTTATTCCGGCAGGGCCATCTGCCCGTCCACGTGGAAGGTTTGTGTGACCCCCGCGGCTCCGGTGCGAGGCTGTCCCCCGCCAACGGAGACCGTATACTCGCCCGGCGCGATGATGGGGTCGCCAGCTTCGGTGACCATGCCAAGATCGCGCGGCCTCAGCTCGAAGTGAAGCTTCTGTGAGGCGCCGGCGTTCAAATGAACTCGTTGAAAGGCGCGCAGCGCGCGGAGTGGAGCCCCCTTCATATCCGGGAAGCTGAGGTACAGTTCCGCCACCTCGTCCCCGGCACGCTGGCCGGTATTCGTCACGGTCACATCCACGGGTAAAGGCTGCCCCGCCTGAACGCTTCCCGGCAGGGTCAACCCGCTGTAAGCAAAGGTGGTGTAGCTGAGCCCATAGCCAAACGGAAAGAGGGGCGTTCCTTGAAAGTATCGATAGGTTCGGCCCTTCATGGAGTAATCCTCGAAGGGCGGCAATTGGCTGACATCTGTGTAGAAGGTCACGGGCAGCCTGCCCGCGGGATTATTCTTGCCGGATAGAGTCTCGGCCACGGCGGCGCCACCTTCTTCGCCTGAATACCACGCCTCCAGGATCGCGATGGCGTGCTCCTTGGCCCAGTTCACCTCCAGCGCGCTACCGTTCATCAGCACTACCACCAGCGGCTTCCCCGTGGCGGCCACGGCTTTCAGCAAATCCTCCTCGGGCTTCGGCAGATCGAGAGACGTGCGGTCGCCACCCTTGAATCCCTCCTCGTTGACTTGCATCTCCTCGCCTTCCAGTTCGCTGGTGATGCCCACCACGGCAACCACCACATCCGCATTCCTGGCGGCGGCAACGGCGTCGGGTGAAGGTGTCAGGTCGTAGCGCGTCCAGATGAGTCGCAGCGCCGGGTTGCCTCGAAGCTGACCATAATCTACCTGCAGCGCATAAGGCTTGTTCTTTTGCAGGTGGACTTTGCCCAGCTTGCTCTGTACTTTGCCGGGCATCCAGGCGGAAAGGACTTCCTTACCGTCCATTGAGATCCTCGCGAAACCCGATCCCTCCACTCCCAGCTTGTAGTCTCCGGTCTCCTGGGGTGTAAAGGTCGTGGTCCAGCGCACGCCCAGCGGCGACTTGCCCACGGCTTCCGGCGGCAATGCCTGTGCTGTGAGGTCAATGCCGTTTTCGACGCGGGTTACCAACGGCGTGGGCTCGGCCATCAGATTGCCAGTCGTGTACTCGGCGCGCGCGCCCGGCTTGCCTTCCGTGGTCAGCAACTCTGATGGAACTGGGCGGCCCTCGTTGCGTAGAAACTGCGTGCCCGGCAAGAAAGTGATCTCTGTTGCGGGAAACTCCGCCTTCAGGCCCTCCAGCACTGACACTGAATGGGTGGGAATCCCGGTGTAGTTGCCCAGCAGCACCCTGGTCTGGTCGGCCAGCGGGCCAATCAAGGCGATGCGTTTGACCCCCGATTTGAGCGGCAGCAGGCCGTCATTCTTCAAAAGCACCATGGATTCATTGGCCAGCTTGCGGGCCAGGGCGCGATGGGCCGGACTGTCCAACTCGCTCTCGCTGATCTTTGTGTAAGGAACCATTTCCGGCGGATCAAACATTCCCAGCTTCATCCGCGCGGTCATCAGCCGGGTTACGGCCGCATCGATGTCACTTTCCTTCAGCAGGCCTTGCTTCACGGCTTCCAGGTACGGAGCGTAGTCGTGGTTATCCGTTACCTTGGCGAAGAAGTCTGCACACTCATTGTCCATGCCGCGCTTAAGCGAGAGCGCGGAGGCCTCCGGCTGGCTGGCTGTGAAGTGGTGACCTTTGAAAATGTCGATCACCGCGCCGCAATCGGAAACGACATATCCTTGAAATCCCCACTTGCCGCGCAACTGGTCCTGCAACAGAAATTCATTCACACACCCCGGCTGCCCGTTGATGCCGTTGTAGGCGCACATTACGGAGTCAGCCTTGCCCTCCGTCACCGTGGCGCGGAAGGCCGGCAGATAAGTGTCCAGTTCGTCGTGCTTGCTCACCTGCACGTCCATGGAGTGGCGCGCAGGCTCCGGGCCGCTGTGTACGGCGTAGTGCTTCGGCGTGGAGATCGTCCGGTAGTAGTGGGGATCGTCGCCCTGCATCCCGGTCACAAAGGCCACGCCCATGCGCGCGGTCAGGAATGGGTCCTCGCCGTAAGTCTCCTGCCCGCGTCCCCATCGGGGGTCGCGAAAGATGTTGATGTTGGGCGACCAGAAGTCCAATCCCTCAAAAATGTCGCTGTGACCGGCCCGCACGTCCTGGGCATGCTTGATTCGCCCCTCGATGCTGACGGCCACCGCCATCTCATTGATGCCCGGGACATCAAACGTAGCCGCCAGGCCAATCGGCTCAGGGAACTCGGTGGTCCCGTCCACGGCTACTCCGTGCAGGGCCTCGCTCCACCAGTCGTAAGCCGGGACATTCAGCCGCGGAATCGCGCGCGCCTGGTTCACCAATTGCGAGGCTTTCTCCTCAAGCGTCATCCGGTGTACCAGGTCCGCGGCCCGCTGCTCGGCCGGCAGGCTCGGGTCCAAATAGGCAGGTTTAGCAGTATCTTGCGCCACAGCGGCGCAGGTCATCCCTGCCAGCGCGACAACCATAGCAAGCAATCTCAATCCCATTTTCGTCATCTAAATGCCCCCCACTGGCATACGCGAAGCTAGTCTCCGGATTTCAAGCTAATCCACGGGTCATCGACTGTCAATCCCGTTTCTGGGCCGTGCCTGAGCGATCTCTCTGGGCGGGAGATGCTTGGGGGATGTTGGGAAAATGTGGTTCAGCTTTTGGCTTTGGTGAAGTGAGTGGGTGACGGCGCGCCTCGACACGTTGCGCCGGTTGCGGTTCGGACGTGCCTCCAGGGTTTTGCCCACGAAACGGGCTGCCCGGAAAATGTGATGACTGTACTTAGATAGCAGTTCAGGCACCGATCGGCCTGGCATCAGTAACGAGTAGGCCATGGTCCTGCGGACCACAACGAAGGACGAAAATGAGCCCCGCAGGGGCCTCCTAATATTTTCAATGGGTTAGCGGCCTATTTTCGTAGGAGTAGTCGCCTACTGTTTATCGACAAATCCGCAAGTCATTCCGAAGTTCTGGCTGCATGACGGCGTACTCGGACAATACTGAACTGGCGGCAGATGAGGCTGGCCGCCCGAGAATAGCTTCCGAGTTGGCGACCATTCATCCAGAGCGGCCAAGCTGGGGAGCTGTAGGGGTATGAGGGACCGGACACCCGCGAGTGGCCAACCGTTGTTCCCGACGAGCAGTCAACTCACTTGGCGGGGGTATCTGCCTTTAACCGCGGAGTTGGTCTTAGTGGAGAATTTCTGCCAGTCATCCCCGCGCCGGCACGGCCACGCCTTCAGCGGGAAGTTCCGCGCTTTCGACAAGGACACCGGCGATGAACTCTGGGTCACAAAGCTCCCGGCGAGCGGCATGGCCACGCCCATGACCTACCTAGGGAAAAAGACCGGTAGGCAGTTCGTGGTCATCGCGGCCGGCGGCGGCAACAAATACGACAAAAAGTTTACGCTGGATTCGCCTTACTCGGCCTTTGCCTCCAGCAGTAGGTGTTTCTCAAATTGGGCAGTCCATGTGGCCACGGGACCGCGAACCGTTCCCAACGCCTCCCCGGTCTCATAGTTGGTCAGGCGATAAGCTCGCTTCTCCAAACCACGCAATTCCAGCTTGCCGCTCCACTGGGGAGCGTAGAAGGCGTAGTACATGTTCCCGTTCTTGCGGATGGCGTGGGCTTCCGGTCGGTCAAACCCGATGTCATACAACGTTCCCAGGTATTCGCCCCTGGAGAGCATTTCGGCCTTATAGATTCTGATCCATTTGTCCCAGATCTTTTCCTTCTCAGGGGTCAAATCCAGTCTGGGACGCCGGGCTGAACCCACCGGCCAAGTGAAATTGGTGCCCACCACGCCGCCCACTCCAATCGTCGAGGCGAAGTCGGCACCGCCATCACTCATGTCCACGTGGTCTCCGAAGTAGGCGATGGAATTGCCCATCAATGCCTTGAGAGTTTTTCCCTTCAGCCGGATCTGCCAGGAACTCTTGGGGTCGGAGGCCACTGCCATGTTCATGAAGGGCATGGTGAAGAACGAGTACGCGGTCCCGCACGGGCAGAACTCAACCAGCGCGTCGGGCTTGACGCTGAGTGCCGTATCGTAGATCGCCTTGAAGAATTGCGGCAGCGCCTCCACCGCCTCCTCGGGCATCGCGTGATGGTGGGCGGGGTTGTGACAGGGGGGCACACCATTCATGAATTGTCCATCCAGCTTCAAGCCGTCAAAGCCCCAATCCCGCATGACCTTGGTGACGATGGCCTTGTGGTACTCCACCACCCCGGGAATGGCGGGACAGAGATACCACGCGTTCCAATAGGAAATCTTCTGCTTCGATCCGTCGGCATTGAGCAGCAGATACTCCGGGTGCTCCTTGATCAGCTGCGTGTCCGGATCAACCGACAAGGGCGCCCACCAGAGCTGAGCTTTGAAACCTTCGGCGTGAATCCGGTCCACCATCGCTTTTATGTCGCGGTCGCCACCGGGGAATTTCTCCGGGTTCAGGAACCAATCCCCCTCGGCGGTCTGCCATCCGTCATCCAGCGTGACCCACCGCAAGCCCAGCTTTTTCACGATCGGCAAGGCGTTGTAGACCTGCGCCGCTGTGAAGTTCCTGCCGAAACCCCAGGCGCACCAGATGGGATCGAAGGCGTCATCAGGCGCCGGCTTGAACACCACGCCTTGTTTGACCATCGCCCGCCGATACTCCGCCAGGCTTCGGAAGTAGTCGCCCTGATGAACGGTGACGAAAGTCCGAAACGTCTTGATCGTTTCTCCCGGTTTCAGTTCTCTATTCAATTTGAAATGCACGGCCACTGTGGCGTGCTCCTGGTCCGGCATGGCGACGGGAAGAGAGACCAGCTTGGGACTAAGCTCCATGTGACCCACGGCGATACCCACGTCTCTCCGCCAAACATCGACTACCGGCGTTCCCCCTCCGTAATCGGAGGCGTTCATCCCCAGATAGTTTTCCTGATCGAAACCCATCTTCAACGAGAGCACCCAGTCCGGCCGCTTCTCGTAAGAACCGCTCTGGTACGACCAGAACGCCGGCTCGCCGCTGCCCTGCCCGGCCGAGATGGAGTAGCGCTGATTCGTCCAGCCGTCCATGGAAAGATTGGAGTCTCCGGTGTTTGTGTACTGCACTTCGAAAACGGCCATCTGCGGAAACTCGTCGTAGGTCGTCACGGCAACGATCTTCTTCAGTGACGGTGCGGCCCCGGTCAGGGTGACGCGCTGCCCGGCACCCATCGCATCCCGGACGCTCCCACGCCTCACGTCGTGCAAAGCGAAATCACGGATTTCCTTTCCCGCGACCGTGACGGACTCCGAGGGCGCGAAGTCGCCTATCGCGGTTTCCCTGCCCTCGAATTTGGCCACCACACGACTGTGCAGCATTTCGTTGAACTCGATGCGGATATTCTTGCCATCCGCTTGGGCCCTCTGCAACGCGGAGGGGCTGGACCAACTCGCCAGCCACACCGCAAGCCCGACAACAAACACCTTCCATGATCTCATTAGCATGATGACCCTCTCTCCCATAGGCGAAAACGATTTGCGGATTCCGGAGGCGGTCTACTGCCGGCAGGGTCTTGTCCCAGTCTGGCGAACTGGTCCCCGGAATCCATCTTACCCGGAATTTCCATTATCGACTTCCAGCCCGACCGGTAATGTACGCCTGACCGCCACTGGGGGCAACTGTCAGTCGGGTTTGCAGTTCTCCGTGCTTCAACGGGCCACTCGAGGGGTCAGTTTTACTTCCCCTGAGACTTCCAAGGCTCGAATCTTGCCCTGCTGGAGGGCTTGAGACGTACTCATCTCTCCGAGCACACGAGAGGTGGCACGAGCAGAAACTCTGTTTAATCGAAACATAGCGCACCGCGTTGCTGCCTGGCGCATTTGCCCGCGGCCGCGGGTACTCCAGCCCACCAAGGTGGCTCGCAGCCATTGCTGTTGCGAACAGCCCTTATGACCAATGATTTGACAGCGGTCCAGATACGGCGTTCGAGGAAATAAGCCCTGTCTTGTCGCCTACTATTTACCGACGAATTCGCAGGGCTAATCTGAAGTCCTGGCCGAGTGACGGCGCACTCGGAAGAAATCTTGCCACTTTCTGAGCAGCGGGGCGCCACTGGGCCGGATAACGCCCTATACGGAGCAGTGTGTCTGTCCGTCGAATGCGGTCAGCGGCGAGGTCCGCTGTAATCGCGGATCGGGAACGAAAAACAAGCTTCCCGGAAAATAGGACGATTGCGCTTCGAAAGAGGGCCAGACTCCTGCCAGCCTGGCATCAGTAATGAGTGGTCACCTAGTGTCTATCGACGAATACGCAGGGGCAACCGGAAGTTCTGGGGGAGCAACGGCGCACACGGAAATCACTTCCGTGTGGGCGACGATACGCCCGGAATCGCGTTGGCAGTGGGACCGGATCGAATGGCTGTCGGGCCAAATCCAATCGGACACCGTCGGGACACTAGACGAACATCCGTCTGTCGGACCTGCCACGATTCAGCAGCGGGTAAGTGCTTGCGTGTCTAGGAACTGGCGGAGAGGCAGGGATTCGAACCCTGGGTACAGCTTTTGACCGTACAACGGTTTAGCAAACCGCCGCCTTAAGCCACTCGGCCACCTCTCCGCGACAAGCGGCTACTCAGAGCAGCAGGCCCCATTACGCCTGCCGCTCGAAGCCAGTGTATCCAAAAAGCAGGAATTCTGCCAGGATTTCCTATGCGTGGGTCGAGACCGGCGGAGATCAGGCAGCGCCTGGCGGCGGGGAGCGAACTGCACCCTGTGCCGGGTACTCTCACGTTTGTGGACAACACCGTAGACAACACCACGGGAACCATTCGCCTGAAAGGGACCTTCGCTAATCCCGAGCGCCGCCTGTGGCCGGGGCAGTTTGTGAATGCAGTTCTGAAACTGACCCAGCGACCCAACGCCATCGTTGTGCCGTCGCAAGCGGTCCAGACCGGGCAGTCGGGTCAGTATGTTTTCGTGATCAAGCCGGACTTGACTGCGGAATCGCGCCAGCCGTTGGGGTTGGCAGTGGTCGGCGGGTTGCTGGTCTCGCAGCTTATCACTCTCAACATCACCCCTGTGTATTACACCTATCTCGAATCCTTCCAGCAGTGGATTCGCAGAATCTCCCGGTCTTCCCGAGCCGCGGTCCCCAGCGAGATTCCCGCCGAGGTGAGCGCCAATTCAGAA
>JBEKCQ010000052.1:0-21575 GCA_050014795.1 Terriglobia bacterium
GCCGCCACCAGGAGCCGATGCGGCAGTCGCAGCGCGCGAAATTGCGCCGCATATTCGGCATGGACATGGACTACCAGCGGCGCGGCAAACAGGAATCCCAGAAACGCTATCAAGCGCGAGATCCCCGAGAGAACGGCCGGGCCCACACCGTAGAACAAGCCTACATTCAAGGCCAGCAGGTTTCCCGAGTTCCACATGAACAGGGCGGCCATGAGCGCGAAGAGCAGCCATTCCCGTCGCCGCAGTCGCCGCTGGCCGAGAATCAAGACCATCAGGAACAGGTGCACCAAGGACCCGAGGGAATAGACAATCAGTTTGAAGGCGACGAGTGACGTGAGTTCAGACGCGACATCCACGAGGCAACCTCAGATTTGCGCCTTGGCGGTACCGCCGGCCCGGCAGCATGGGGCCCACGGGGTGGCCGCGCGTATTGTAAGCGAAGGAAGGAGAGCACTCAACCGAAGCCGCAGCCCAACTTGTCTCGGCCAGATCCCGGCCAGTGAGACTTAGGGTCCGCTTACCTGAGAAGGTCGGCGCCAGCCACCTTAGGGGCCAGGCCTAGCGGCTTTCCTGAAGTTGTCGGAGGGACCGACGAGCTGCCCTCCCCTCGTCGGTGTTCGGGATAGCATTGGCCACGCGCTCGTACCTGCGGGCTGCATCCGAGCGCCGGTTCAGTTGCAGGCAGAGTCCAGCCGCGGCCAATTCGGCACGATACACGTACATGTTGTTTTCTTGTAGCCTCGCCGCCATGTCGTAACGTCGCAGGGCCTCTTCTGTCTGCCCGAGTTGCACGTGTGCCTGAGCAGCCTGGTAAAGGATCTTGGCGAGCGGAATCCCGCTGTAGCCGGGCGCGTGTGCCTCATGCTTGGCCAGGATAGCGTCGTAAACTGCCGCGGCCGCGCGCCAATCGCCCTGTGCCTTGTACACGCGCGCCATTTCTTGCGGAAGAACGGAGTTGCGTGGGTACGATTGTCCAAGCTCCTGCAAGAGCGGGAGGGCTTCCGCGTACCTTTGCTCGCGAAAGTAAAGGACGACAAGGAAGGACTTGGCATCTTCACGCGCCCAATGGCCCTGCTTGGTCACGCGCTTGATTTCCGCCAGCCCCCGGACCCGGTCTCCCCTGTGCCCCGCCAGCGAAGCCAGGACTTTCATGTACCAGGGCAGGCTCCCGACCACATAGTCGTAAGTTCCGACCACCAGGAGAGCGTCCACGCAATCAGGGTTCAAGGTTAGAAGCTGCGCGTGCAACCGGCGCGCCTCCTTGGCCTCGCCGAGTGCAGCAAGATGCTCTTTGGCCAGGGTCAGCCGGAAGATGGCTCGGGTGACGTGCGCCACGCCTCCCCAATACAAGGCTTCCTCATCGCGGGGATTCTGCTTCAGCCGATTCTCGGCGAGCGTCTCAGCTTTTTCCAAAGTAGCAAGAAGTTCCTGCTGGAACCCGGAGGGGAGCGGAACCTTCTCGCCACGGAACGCTGCGCCCCCCGGGCCATAAACCTGACTTTCCAGAAGCTCACGGCGGAACATCTCCCGCTGAAGCATGACGTTGCCGAGGTAGTTCAGGCCCCGCAGATCGTCCGGGTGTTGGCTGAGCCAGGTCTCGATCTCCTGCCGTGCGGCGTCATGCTCCAGGTTACGCAGGCGGTCGAGCGCCGTGTCGAGCGGGTCGGAAGCGGACATGTGCAGTGCCGATGTTTGTGCCGCAATCCGCACTCCTGCCAGTAGGCAAGCTAGCCCCAGCAGGCACAGCCAACCACTCCGAACACTTGGCGACACTCTCCAGCCAATCGTTTTCATTTTGTCCTGATTTGTTGGATGCCGTTCCCTTCGGACCGGTGGCGCCCCACACCCCTTCGAGTAACTGAGTGACCGTGTCAAGGCCACAGGGCTTCCTATCCTTCCGACCTTGTGCGAAGATATTACAGATTTGACGTCGTGAGGTATTCAAGGCTTGTGCCCGCGAATGCGGATTCTGCCTTGTAACCCCGATGGCCTATAGAACCGTTCATGGATAGCTCTCCGACCGAACAACCCAAAACCACGGCGGCGGCGCTGCCGCGCGTGCTGGTGGCCACAACCGCCATGCTGAGTTTTATCTCCTTCTGGCGGGCGGCGGCCATCGTGCTGAACGACCTCGCCTCGTCGGCGTTTTACGCCGGCGGCATCGCCGAGCAAGCCGTGGGCAAGGCGGCGCCCTGGTTCATCCTGGGCGTCATGCTGTTCTCCTACGCAGTGCGGGCAATCTACGTGGAGAGTTGTAGCATGTTCGTGCGGGGTGGCGTCTATCGCGTAGTCAAAGAAGCGATGGGCGGGACGCTGGCCAAGGTATCTGTCTCTGCCCTGATGTTTGACTACATCCTTACGGGTCCCATCAGCGGAGTCTCAGCCGGGCATTACTTGGTGGGTTTCATCAACGAGCTTCTAGCGTTTGGGCACGTTCGATTTGCCGTGCCCGAAAACCTGGGGGCAGCCGCCTTCGCCGTCCTGGTCACCATCTATTTCTGGTGGCAAAACATCAAGGGGATCCCAGAATCCAGCGAGAAGGCGCTGCGCATCATGCAGCTCACCACCGTCATGGTCGTGCTCATGATCGGGTGGTGCGGGTACACGCTTTGGGTTCGAGGCGCGTCTCTGCCGCCACTGCCCCGGCCAGAAAATTTGCACTTTTCTCCGGAGGCGCTGGGATGGCTCAAGGGCAGCCAGCTTCCTTACACCATCGGGCTCATCGGAATTTTCATCGGACTGGGTCACTCGATTCTGGCCATGAGCGGCGAGGAATCCCTGGCACAAGTTTATCGTGAGATTGAGCACCCTAAGTTGCCCAACCTGAAGAAGACCGGTTTGGTGATCTTCATTTACAGCCTACTCTTCACTTCGCTGGTTTCCTTCTTTGCCGTGATGATCATCCCCGACGAGGCGCGAAAGGGCTTCTACGAGAACCTGATCGGGGGCCTGGCAATGCACGTCGTGGGGCCCTGGACGCTCAAGATTGTGTTTCACGGGTTCGTAGTCTTGGTGGGAGCCCTGATTCTGGCCGGGGCGGTCAACACGGCCATCGTCGGATCGAACGGTGTGCTGAACCGGGTCTCGGAAGATGGGGTCCTGGCCGCTTGGTTTCGCCGCCCGCACCCGCGGTTCGGCACCTCCTACCGGATCATCAACCTGATCGTCTTGTGCCAACTCCTGACTATCCTCCTGAGCCGCGGGAACGTTTATCTGCTCGGCGCAGCGTACGCTTTCGGTGTGATCTGGAGTTTCGCGCTGAAGGGCCTGGCGGTCCTGGTCCTCCGCTACACGCACCCTGGGTCGCGCGAGTACCGGGTTCCTCTGAACTTGAAAGCGGGGCGGACGGAAATTCCTTTAGGTCTCGGGTTCATCACCCTGACGCTCATCGCCATCGCCGTCACCAACCTACTGACGAAGGAAGTGGCGACCGTTTCGGGTATTGCCTTCACGCTAGTGCTCTTCGTCGTTTTTACGGCGTCCGAGAGGTTCTCGCGGGAGCGCGGCATGGCCCACGTCGAGCTTGACCAGTTCCACTTGGCTCCCGGGGAAGAGATGACGCCCCAGACGGTGGGCTGCCGTCCGGGCAACACGCTGGTGCTGGTCCGCGACTACAACACTCTGTACAACTTGGCCGCGGTATTGGACCGCGTCGACACTGACAAGCAGGATGTCGTCGTGTTACACGTGCGCGTCCTTCAGCGAGCCGGCTCCGGCGACAGTGGCCTCATGCCCGAGCAGCTTTTCGCAGCCGACAAACAATTGCTCTTCACCCGCGCCCTTTCCCTGGCGGAAAGCAAGGGGAAAACCGTCCACCTTGCTCTGGTCGCCAGCAATGAGATCTGGGACGGCATCCTGCGCGCCGCCCAAAGCCTGCAGGCTGCGGCGATTGTCCTGGGGCTCTCAACGAAAATGGCTATTACCGAGGAGGCGCGACGGGCCGGACTGGCCTGGGAACGACTTCCCGAGCCTAAGCCCCAGGTATCGCTGGAAATCTTCATGCCCACGGGGCAAGAGGAGGTCTTCTATCTCGGCCCGCACACGCCGCATCTCACCCCCAGCGAAATTGACGTGCTGCATCGGATCTGGCTCCGTTTCAGCACGCAATTGGGCGAGGTGGAGCTCCATCATCACGACATCATCCATTTTGCCCTGACGCAAATCGAAAACGAACTCGCCCAGGGGAAGAACGATGAGGTCCTCACACGCCTGAAGCAACACCTCGAGGAGATCAAGTCCCGGCGCGTTCCGCACCTTTGATTCCCGACTCTTGATCCTTGCTTTTTGATCTGGGCTCTTATGCCTGCCGCTCTTCTTTCGGCCGGAAAATCTGCGTCAAGACCACGCCGGCCGAGACCAGGAGGATGCCGGCGAGCATGACGAGGTTCAGGTATTCACCGAGGAAGATGTGGGCGAAGAGCGCGGCCACCAGGGGGGTCAAGGCGCGCAGCGCGTACACTCGCGCCACCGTCATGCGGCGCAGGGCCATGAACATGCCGTAGATGCCCACGACGCCGGAAAGGACTCCGCTGGTGAGCAGTGCGCCGATATCCCGTCCGGACGTCGCCACAAGCGCGGACCAGTGGGCCAGCGCCGCCAGCCCGATCAACGCCACCGTCATGCTGGTCAAAGAATGGGAGAGGATGGCCGTGGACTGGTGTGCGCCGCGCAGTTGGCCATCCCGCCACAGGACGCCGGAAACGGCGTAAGTGAGCGCCGTGAACAGGGCCAGAGGGATAGCCCAATACCAGAGCGGCGAGATGGGCTGACCTCCGCGCTGGCCGAGGGATAGCACCACCAACCCCAGCGCAATCAGACCTACGCCCACGAGCGCCAGGGCGCGAACCCTCTCGCCGAGAAAGAACCACGCCATCAAGGTCCCCCAGATGACGTAGGTCTCAAGCACCGGGATGGTCATCACGACCCCGCCGATGCGAATCGCAAAGTAGTACACGAACAGACCAATCGTCGAGAGCACACCAGCCAGAAAGAAAGGAAGGATCGCGCGCCGACCTACGTAGCGCGGCGAGCTGGGCCGGAGCTGGTCCAGGGTGTGGCTGCGCCCAACCAGGAGGACGCCCAGTAACAGGCTCGGAAAGCCGCGCAGGAGCGGGCCGATCAGCGGGTCAGCGTGCACCATGGCGACGCGGTCGAAGATGTTTGCCGAGGCGTACCCGAGCACTGATCCGAGCGCCCACGGCTCCCCACGCCGACGCGCCGCTGCTGGTGATGAGTTCTCCATGTTCTGTGCTTTCGTGACACCAAGCGTCTGCCGAACGACGAGTATAAGGGCATTGG
Source organism: Terriglobia bacterium (assembly GCA_050014795.1). GTDB lineage: Bacteria > Acidobacteriota > Terriglobia > UBA7540 > UBA7540 > JALHUF01. The sequence goes on from JBEKCQ010000052.1 coordinate 5,299, forward strand.
GAATTCCGTCAAGCCTCCCCCGAGCGAATTGACATTCCCCTGACGACACACACTTGAGTCCGAGCCTGCTCTAGTGCTAGAATTCCCGCGTTCGAAGATTAGGACCTTCGGGGCAGGGTGAGGGAAGACGAAAGATCTGTGCAGCTTCCCAATTCCCGATCGGCGGTACAGCCCGCGAGGAACTGAGCGCAGTGAACAGTACGCAGTGACAGGTGAGCAAAAAAGGCTCCTGACTCGTCACTGCCCACTAACCTCTGTCCACTGCTCTTGCTCCACGACCCGGTGAAACTCCGGGGCCGACGGTATAGTCCGGATGGGAGAAGGTCAAGGCTGGTTCTTGTTCGAGGAAGGCGTGCGCCTTCGTGCAGCCCTTTAGGGCCAACGCCCCTCCTCTTAGTGCCCGCCTCTGATCCATCCGCCTCCCCCTTTACCCCGACAGACGGCGACTACTTTGCGTTCCAAAAAGCGAAACACCTTGCGGCAAGACTTCGCGCTCGCCTCGATCGGGCTGGCTCTGGCGCTTATCCCAGTCGCGCTTCGGGCGCAAAACTGGAACGGCAATCTCGAGGGTCTCGTCCTCGACCCCAGTGGCGCGGCCATCCCGGCGGCTTCGGTCGAGCTGCGCAACCCAGCGACGGGCCAAGCCCGCGCGATGCGCACCAACGAACAAGGCTTCTACAGTTTCCCGCTTGTTCCGGTGGGCACCTACGAACTCACAGTCTCCCAGGCCGGGTTTGCCGCGAAGATGCTGCGCGGCTTGGTGCTCCAGGTGGGCCAGACAGCGCGGCTGGACGTCATCCTGGAACTCTCTCGCGAGCAGACTGTAGTGCAAGTGGACGCTCTGCCACCACTCATCGAAGCGGCTTCGCCGGCGATCGGCGACGAGATCGACAACCAACGCGTCAGCCTGCTGCCCCTGAACGGCCGGCAATTCTCCCAACTGGCGCTCCTGGCCGCCGGAGCTGTGCCGCCCTATCCCAATAGCGCCGTGCAGCAGTTCAACACTGCCGCCCAGGGGATCGGATTTTCCGTCAACGGGCAGCGTGCGGAGCGTAACAACTTCTCCCTCGATGGGATCACGCTGATGGAGCCTTTCGCTTATAGCCTCACGGTGAATCCTTCCGTGGATGCCATCCGCGAGTTCCGCGTCGTGGAGAGTTCGTATTCATCCGAGCAGGGGCTGACCTCGGGCGCCCAGGTGAACATTGCCTCCCGGTCGGGAACGAACCGCTTCTCCGGGACGGCGTACGAGTTCTTGCGCAACAGCGCGCTGGACGCTCGCAACTTCTTCGACGACCCGCACCAGCCCATCCCGCCCTTTCGCCAGAACCAATTCGGAGCGAGCCTCGGCGGGCCGCTGCGGCGTGACCGCACGTTCTTCTTCTCCAACTACGAAGGCTTCCGCGTTCGCCAGAGCGTGACGAACACCACGCTGCTGCCACCTGAGGCGCTGAGACGCGGAGACTTCAGTGCCCTGTTGACTGGAAAGCTGTTTTCCCCTTGCTCCCAGCCGGGCAATCCCGCTGGCCCGGCGGACCCGTTGTTTGACACCGGCACAGTCTTCGACCCCGACACCGAGCGTGCTTTCACTTGCTCTAATGGGTCGGCCGATAAGCCAAATGTGATTGGTCTAAAGGACCCGTTCGCCTACAACGGACAACTCAACGTTATTCCGCCTGACCGGATTGATTCCTTATCCCGCGCCATTCTGGAGCGGTTGCCGCTGCCGAACCAGCCCAACACTGGGCCCGGGGACAACAACCACATCAACGTGGGGCTGCGTCGCGTGACCAGCGATCAATTCCTTCTGCGGCTCGACCACCAGTTGAACGGTCAGCATCAACTCTTCGGACGGTTCCTGCTGTTCAATAGCGCTCAACTCTTCCCCTTTGTGCCCAACGGTTTCGCCCAAAATCCTCCGGCGCCCGCAGGCTTCGGGACCAACAAAGGCGATCGGGGAAGGAATCTGGCACTCGGTGTGACATCAGTCTTCCGGCCAACGCTCATCAACGACTTTCGCGTCGGCTACGCCTACTTTTTCGGAACCAAGGAAGCCGAAAACATCCGCAGTAATTTTCTCCAGTCGCTCGGCATCGAGCGTGCACCGGGCGCAATAAACCGCGGCATCCCGGCTATCAACGTCCCTGGCTACGCTGACATGGGCGACAGCGACATCTTCCAACCGTTTCTCCGGCGGAATCACACGTTTCAGTTCACAGACAACCTGGTGTGGGTGAAAGGGCGGCACACGCTGAAGGTTGGCGCGGACATGCGCCGCCTGCGGCTGTTCTATCTGGTGGAGGACTTTGGCCAGGGCATCTTCTCGTTCAGCGAGGGTTTGGGATCGGTTTCGGGAACAGCCTTCTCGGACTTCCTGCTGGGCCGACCCTTTCTCTCGTTCGCCCAGGCGGGAAACTCCGGCGGGAACGACCGCCTGAATTACGCGGGCTTTTACTTTTCCGACGAATTCCGCCTCACGCGACGGTTGACGCTGAGTTACGGCCTGCGCGAGGAATTCTTCTCGCCGCCCACGAATGCCGACGGGCGCGCCTCTATCCTGGACCCCGCAAACGCCGCCCGCTACATCGTCCGCAACGACCGTAGCCAAGCCGCTGGTCTGCTCAGCAACCCGCTCGTCCAGAAGCTGCAACAGCAGTTCGACCTGCAGTTTATAACTTCTCAGGAAGCAGGCCTCCCCGCCTCGCTTCTCCAGCCCGACTGGGCCGGCTGGGCGCCGCGCTTGGGATTTGCCTACGACCTGAGCGGGCGGGGGACCACGTCACTGCGGGGCGGCTTCGGCGTGTTCAATTCCCTGGGCGAACTCGATTACGCGGCCGAGACGCGTTTGAGCGCTCCCATCACGGAATTTCTTTTTGGTCTGGATCTCTGCCGGTTCTATGGGCCGGGGGCCTGCGGGCAATCGTGGGCGCCTGCGCAGTTGAGTTACGCGCTCGCCTATGAACTGGGTAATGCGCCGCCGGTGGCGGTCTCTTCGCCGCCCTTCATCCGCAACGGCTACGCCTACGAATGGAGCTTGTCGCTAGAGCACCTGCTCACACCCAGCACGGTTTTTGCCGCCAGTTACGCCGGCTCGGCCGCGCACAAGCTGCCGCGCCGGGCGCTCCAAAACCAGGGCGTGCCGAACCTGCCCGGCGTCCGCCGCGGCTTCCATCCGCAGCCTGGCTCCAACCAGTTCGTGCGCGCCACGGACGTAAACTCCAGCTACCACGCTTTGATACTTCGCCTGGAGCGGCGCTTAGCGCGCAGCCTGTCATTTGTGGCGGGATATACCTTCGGGAAGTCCATTGACACGGCTTCCGGCTTGAACGGCACCAACCAGCCCCAGGATAACTACAACTTGAAAGCCGAGCGCGGCCTCTCCGATTTCGACGTGCGCCAACGATTCGTCCTTTCCAGTACCTGGGAGTTGCCCTTCGGAGTCGAGCGTCGTTGGCTGAAGCAAGGATGGACAGCAAGAATCTTCGGCCAGTGGCAACTAGCCAACATCCTGACCCTGCAAACCGGCCAGCCCACGACCGCTGTCCTACCGACCGCGCTGAGCGGTACGCAATCGAACGGGACTGACCGACCAGACCTCCTCTTCAATCCCAACTGGGGACTGAATCAGCGCAACCCCGAGCGATGGTTCAATCCAGGTGCCTTCCGGACGCCGCCGTTTTTCTTCGATTCATCGGGGAGCTTCAGTATTCCAGGCAACGAAGGCAGGAACGTCATCACGGGGCCCGACTTCAAGAACTGGGACGTAAGCTTCGAGCGCCACGCTCGCTTGAGCGAGCGCGCCAGTCTGATCCTGCGGGCCGACCTCTTCAACTTAACAAACCACCCCAACTTCGATCGGCCCGGGTTGATCTACGGAACGTCCAACTTCGGACGGATTAGTTCAGCACAGAACTCGCGCCAGATCCAGTTCTCGCTGCGCCTGAATTGGTGAAGTCTTCAGTTTTCAGCTGTCAGTGGTCACACAAGCACTCTGTGCTTGTGTGGCCTCCTAGCCGTCACCCCTACCAGGGCTCGTCGGCTGACGGGCCATAGATGGACGGCACCCTGGCGCCCACCAGCCGCAAGTAGACACTCAACTGGCCGCGATGGTGGATCTGGTCGTGGAGGAGACTCCAGAGCCAGTCTTTCCCCGGCAACTCGAGCACCTTACCCTTACCCATGGGGAATTTGGTCTTCTTGGAGAACAGTTCTTCTCCCGCCTTGCGGACTTTCTTGACCAGAGCGGCGTGGCACCTCTGATACCCGCGGATGAGCGCTTCTTTTGTCTTCGGTGGCTTCACGTTGCCAAAGGTGATTCTGCTGCGGAGGCAGCCCTCGATCATCTCTTGTTCTTCGTAGGCAATTGTCCACATCAGTTCGTGCGCGCTCCTCGATATCTCATGGGGGCGATAGCCCAGTCGGGCAGCAGGATAGTTCTCGAACACGCGAAGCGTTGTCTGAAACTCGCTTTCCCAGGTGGCAAGAAAATCCTCAAGCTGCGGCATGTGCGTTGACCTCCGTTGGAAAATTCAAGGTACCAACCGCCCCATACGATACCACCAAACAGGCGCGAGGTAGAGGCGGGTTCGCCTCGTCCCGCTTTGCGGGATGGCGGCCTCCGGGTGAAGCCTCCGCTACTTGTACAGGGAAGCGACGTATTTCTCGTAGCCGTTGTACAGCCGGGTAGGAACGACTCCTTCGGTTCCGACCAACTGCTCATGCGCTTGGGGCCAGCGGGGGTGGGGCTTCGCCGGATCGACGTTTGCCACGAAATCGTACTCCGTAGGGATCGTCGCATTCCAGAAAGTCGGTGGCTGTTCGTCGGTGAATTCGAACCTCGTGATGCCCTTGATGCTCTTGAAGCCATATTTCCACGGAATGTGCAGGCGCAGCGGCGCGCCGTTCTGGTTGGGCAAGGTCTTCCCGTACATGCCCACGACGAGGAGCGCCAGTTCGTTGGTGGCTTCGGCGAGCGTCAGGGCTTCGTGATAGGGCCAGGGGTACGAGGTGGCAACCCGCTGCCCCTCCGCCTGGGCGGGGCGGTAGAAGCTGACCATGCGGACGTAGCGGGCCTTGGATTTGGGCGCACACCACTCGACGAACTTCTTCATCGGGAAGCCAATCCATGGGACGATGATGGCCCACGTCTCGACGCATCGGTGGCGATAGACCCGCTCCTCCAGCGGCATCCGTCGAACCAGGTCGTCCACGTCGATTTTGCGCGGCTTCTCCACCAAGCCTTTGATCTCGATCTCCCAAGGCCGTGGCTCGAACTCCTCTGCCAGCTTCCACACACGGTCCTTGATTTCGGTGAACTCGTAATAGTTGTTGAATCTCGTAGCGACGCGTTCCGCTGTGATGGGATGGTCCACTACGTACTCGGGATTGCGGACCGCGCTTATACGCAGTAACTCGGACTTTCGCTTCGGGGCGGGAAATGCCGCCAACAGGCCGCCCTCACCCGAGAAAACCAGACCGCCAATTCCCACCCCCGCTGCGGCTGACGCGCCTGCCAAGAATTTGCGTCGGTTGAGGTAAACGTGCTCCGGCGTCGCTTCACGCTCGGGAATGTGCCAGCCTCTGGGAATCTTGATGAGCATGTCGCCCTGCCTGCGAACAGAGGCACTATGCTAACACGCCGTGCAGGTCTTTCGCGTCTTCGCATCTGGCCACGTTACCCTCAGCCAAGTCTCCGTGCCTCGTGTGAACCCCAGCATTGACTCCGGCGCGAACCCGTCTTATAAGGGCGTTACACAATGTGTTTTTGCCTGGAGCTTCCACCATGAAGAACCGTCAGCTCTTGATAACTCTTCTCGTTATCGGCGTTGCCCTCTGCGGCATGTTGGGGTGCGCCAAACCGCGGGAGTTGGTCCGCTCCCCTGGCCACACGACGTATTACGTCGATAGCGAGCAGGGCAACGATCAGAACAATGGGACCGCGCCCGAGAAGGCGTGGAAAAGCCTAGGGCGCGTCAACGGCACCATCTATGCCCCAGGGGACAAGATCCTGTTCAAAGCCGGCGGGCGATTCCCCGGCCAACTCGCGCCCGAGGGGTCGGGCAAAGAAGGGGCTCCGATCGTCGTCGATGTCAATGGCACGGGCAACCAGCCTGTCATCGAGGCGAACGGTGACTACCACGAGGCGCTGCTGCTCAGCAACCAAGAGTTCTGGGAAATCAACAACCTCGAGTTGACGAACACGGGCCTGACACGCGAGAAGTTCCGCTACGGCGTGCGCGTGCGGGCCTGGGATTTCGGAACCATCCGTCACATCCATCTAAGGAGCCTCTTCGTTCACGATGTCAACGGTTCCCTCACGAAAGAAGACCGGGGTGAAGGCCACGGGATCGTTTGGGAAAATGGTGGCAAGAAGACACCGAGCCGGTTTGACGGCTTGCTCATCGAAGCCTGCCATCTGCTCCGCACCGATCGCAACGGCATCTGCGGCTACAGCGAGAATTCGAACCGGGACAACTGGTTTCCCAGCCTGAACGTCGTGATCCGCAACAACCTGCTGGAAGACATCGGCGGCGACGGGATAAAGGTGTGGGGCTGCGATGGCGCTTTGGTGGAGCACAACCGTCTGTTCGGGGCCAACCGACGTGCGCCGGACTACTCGGCTGGGATCTGGCCGTGGAGCAGCGACCGCACCCTCATCCAGTTCAACGAAGTGAGCAGCGTCAAGAGTACGCGCGACGGTCAGGCGTTTGACTCCGACGGAAACTGCCAGGGCACGGTGTTTCAGTACAACTACAGCCACGACAACGAAGGCGGATTCATGCTGATCTGCAGCGCCGGAGAATGGTCGCCGCCCTCGATGGTCCCCAACACCGGCACCGTGGTCCGCTACAACATTAGCCAGAACGATCGCGCCCGTACATTTCATATCAGCGGCCCTGTCAAGAACGTCCGCATTTACCACAACGACTTCTTCATCGGGAAAGACCTGGCCGTGCCCATCTTCCTGTTCACGGATTGGAATGGTTGGCCTGATGGCGTCTATGTCGCGAACAATATCTTCTACGCGGAAGGAAGGGCACGTTATAGCCACGGCACAGGTCGCAACCCCGACGGGACTTATCGGGACGCGCCGGGCCTTGGCCAAAGCACGAACAACGTTTTCCAGAGCAACGTCTACTACGGCCAGCACGTCAACCGGCCCAAGGACGCCAGGGCCATCACTGCCGACCCAGTGTTGGTGAACCCCGGCAGCGGCAGGGTCGGGTTCGAGTCCCTGGAAGGCTACAAGCTCAAAGATGGGTCGCCGTGCATTGCCGCGGGAGTTCCCATCAAGGACCACGGCGGCCGCGATTTCTGGGGCAACAAGATTCCCGAGGGCAAGAACCCCGACGTCGGGGCACATCAGAGATAGGGGGCTGGCGGTTCGGAACTAGGGGCTGGGGAACGAGGAAGCTCCTCTCAGCGCGATGACCCGGCCGGTCCTGCGCGCCGCTGGAGAACAACGCGAGTGGCCCGGTCCAGGATTTCCCAGATACGATCAATCCACTCGCGGTGTTCTGGCTTCATTAGGACGGAACGCAGACAAGTTACCGTGTCTCGATCCCGCTCCATCGCGGCCCCGGCAGGATCGAAAAACTCCACCGGCAATTCCGCCAGCGCCAAGTGGAGATGCTGCTGCGCGGCCTCCGCAAAGATCAGCCTGGCGATCTCCGACGCTTCACTCACTCGCCCGGCACGCGGCACCCAAACCACGATGTCCAACTCTGGCGGGAACGCAGTCACGAAGCGTCCGTCCGCGCGCAGCTTGTCATAGAGGGCCAGCGCCGCGGCACGCGTGAGGCTCAGCATCTGAGCGAATCTACCGCCCTTCACGAGCGGCAGCAGCTTCTGAGTAGCCCACAGCGCCACCGCGGCGGCCCCGGGCCGGGAGCACTCCAGACTGATCTCGCCCAGATGCAGTTCCTGGGAGCTGAAGTAGGTGTACGGCGAGTCATGTTTGTAGAAGCGACCGACCGTGGGATCGCGGAAGAGCACGCAGCCGCACCCGTAAGGCTGGAGACCATGCTTGTGCGGATCAATGACGATGGAGTCCACCTCACCCAACCGGCCGTAGGCGCGGCGGGATGCTGCCGTCAGGTTATCGGCCAGGAGGAAGTAGCCACCATAGGCCGCGTCGGCGTGCAATCGGAAACCGTACCGCTCGCGCAGGGCCAGCAGTTCCGGTAAAGGATCGATGGAGCCCGTGGCCGTCGTTCCGATCGTGGCCACGACCGTGCCGATGCCGCTTTTCTCGAGCCGTCTTTGCAGCGCCTCCAGATCCAGCCGCCCGATTCGGTCGCAGGGAATGGCTTCAAACTCCAACCCCAGCACGCCGCTGATGCGTTTATGCGTGTAGTGAGCCTGTTCAGAAGCGACGACTGTGGTGCCGGGACGGAGCCGTCCCGCCACCCACAGAGCCTCCAGGTTGGCCATCGTACCGCCACTGCACAGGTGGCCAAGGTGCGTGTCCCAACCGAACAGGCGCGCGATCTCGGCCACCGCTTCCTTCTCCATGGCCGAACTGGCCCGTCCGCCGTCCAGCGCGTGGTTGTTGGGGTTGATCCACATCGCCAACGTATAGGCGAGTCGAGCCACGGGATGGGGCGGCTTGAGCATTTGTCCGGCGTAGAACGGATGAAAGTAGGGGTAATTGTCTTGGAGGCGCTCGGCGACATCAAAAAGCACGCTCTCCATGGCCTGGATCTCGGAAGCGGGGGCAGCCATCCGTGGCAGCTCACCAAATCCGGCTTCGAGTCTGTCGAGGGCGGCAACAAGAATCCGTAGGGAATCCTTTTCCAATAGCTCTGACGGCAAGTCTTTCATCGGCCTGACCCTTTCTCCCTCAGAACCTAACAAACCTGAACGACATGCAATTCCTGAAAGTTCGGGGTAAACCTTGGGGCGAGCACGGCCCTTAGATGATACCCGCACTCGCCGTTGTCCCCGGCGGCGACGGTGGCACATCGCTCGACCAACGGGCCTCGGAGCGCCGCCCAGTCCGGGGTCTGCTCCATCTTATCCGGATGGAGGCCACGGTCAGAAAAAAAACCGACCGTGGCTACCCGCCCACGGCACGTGGTATAATCTCTGGAAGTTAACACACCGTGATGATGAGGACAACTTTATGGGAACGCCTGTGAGAAGTCTGGAACAACTGACCAAGGTGGTGGTCGCCTTCCTCGATAGGCGGCGCCAGAGGGGTTTCACGTACGATTTTTCCGCGATGCGGGACTCGCTGAATCTTCTTCCGGCGGAAGATCCGTTGCAAGGGCAAGGAACCAAGGTGGACCTGAAAGGCGTCAAGGCGCTTTTCTTTGTGAGGGATTTCGTCGGCAACAAAGACGCCCAAGATTCCCCGGACTTGGATTCGCCGGCGCACGGTCGAAAGATCGAAGTGAGTTTCAGCGACGGAGAAAAGTTGGTGGGGAAAACAGAGGGATACAACCCGCAGAAACTCGGCTTCTTCGTGTTTCCCGCGGATCCCAAGAGCAATAACCTGCGCATCTTCGTCATCACCAAGAATGCCCGCTTCATTAGATTTCTTTGAGGCGTTTCTGTTTTGTGTGACTCGGGGAAGAACCTTGATCCACTTACTGGACAGGGGCGAGCAGAGATGTGCCGAAAGTCCCCACCCAGCAAGACCCGCAGGGCCGAAAGATGTTAGCCCAGGGCGTAAGCCCTGGGCCCTGTAGCGCCGCTCGGCACCTGCCCTGACGCAGGAGGGGAGCGGCCGGGAGGGGAGAGCCCTCTGAACTCTCGCGCGAGCGCGGAGTGCTCCCCTACATCCAATCGCCCGTCGCCTGACGGGCGCTACAGCGCCTCCCCCATCCCACTCTGCGGGACCGTGGGCCATCCGTCGGCTGACAAACGCCTCTGCCGGCGCCTCCGCGCATCGCACACATCGCACACCGCGCGATGTATGCGTCACCCGCGGCTCCTTACAGGAAGTTGGCGCGAGAGTTGACGCTTCCCTGGCCCACAATCAAGGAAGCGGGGGGCCCTGCGGCTTGTTTGTTGAACCCCATCCTGCAAGGTAACGCCGCGCCAAAGTGGGACCCGGTTGCCTGGAAATGGAAATGACGAACAGGCCCCTACTTACGGTTCCCGTCTGTTTGCCGCTGGTTAGCGCAAACCCTGGGGGTCCGTGGTTCGCAACGCTTTGGCACGTAGACCGGAGAAGTTCTGCGCCATCCTGCGTGACTTCTGGCTTCTGACTCGTGACTCCTGTCTCCTACCTCAATCCCAGGTTCGGCCACAGGGCATCGATCTTCTTCTTCACTTCCGCGTCCATCTTAATCTCATCCGGCCAGGGGCGGGTGAAGCCTTCGGAGGGCCATTTGCGCGTGGCATCGACGCCCATCTTGGAGCCGAAGTTGGGCAGGCGCGAGGCGTGTTCGAGTTGGTCCACGGGCCCCAGCACAAACTCGATGTCACGCTCCGGGTCGATGTGGGTGAATGCTTTCCAGGTGACTTCGCGCGGGTTGTGGACGTCCACGTCCTCGTCCACCACCACGATGCACTTGGTGAACAGGGTACCGGGCAGACCCCAGAGAGCGTGCATCACCCGGCGCGCCTGGCCGGGATAGCTCTTGCGGAGGGAGACGATCATCAGGTTGTGGAAGATGCCCTCGACAGGCATGTGCATGTCCACGATTTCCGGAAACTGCTTGCGGATCAGGGGCAGGAAAATGCGCTCGATGGCGTAGCCCATCCAGTAGTCTTCCATGGGCGGCGGGCCGACGATGGTCGAGATGTAGATGGGGTCTCTGCGGCGTGTGATGCAGGTCAGGTGGAAGGCTGGGAACATGTCCTCGAGCGAGTAATAGCCCGTGTGGTCGCCGAACGGACCTTCGATGCGAATATCGTCGAGGTCCGCGTAACCTTCCAGAACGATTTCGGCGTTGGCGGGCACTTCCAGGTCCACTGTCTCGCACTTCACCAGTTCCACGGGCTCCCTGCGCAGGAATCCAGCAAAGATGAATTCGTCCACGTCTTCCGGCAAGGGCAAGACGCCCGCCAGCATCGTGGCGGGGTCCGCGCCAATGGCCACAGCCACGTCCATCCGCCGCCCTTTGCCTTGTCGCTCGAGCCAGCGGAAATGCTCGGCGCCGCCCTTGTGGATTTGCCAGTGCATGCCCGTAGTGCGTTCGTCATAGACCTGCAGGCGGTAGCAGCCGACGTTGCGCCGGCCGGTCTTGGGGCTGCGCGTGATGACCATGGGAAAGGTGATGAAGCGGCCACCATCCTGCGGCCAGCACTTCATGATGGGCAGACGCGCGAGGGACGAACTATCCCTCTCGATCACCTCTTTGACCGGCCCGCCCTTCACCACTTTTGGGAAGAACGAGCCAAGCTCGGAAATCACGGGCAGCAGCTTGACCTTGTCGAAGAATCCCTCCGGCGGTTTCAGGTCCAGCAGGGCTTCGATGCGCCGCGCCACGGCCTCGAGCGACTCGACCTCCAGTGCCAGCTCCATGCGGCGCTTCGAGCCCAGAGCGTTGATGAGCAGCGGCATGGAATACTGGACGCCGTCTTTTGCTGACCGCGGCTTCTCAAAGAGCAAAGCCGGGCCGCCGGCTTTCGAGACTCGGTCGGTGATCTCGGTCATTTCCAGGTCCACATCCACTTCGACCGGGATTCGCTTCAACTCGCGCTCGCGTTCCAGGCGTCCAACGAACTCGCGCAGATCCTTGTAAGCCACGGGATTCCCTCGTCACAAAGATAAAAGATAGTCGGCAGCCGTCAGCTTTCAGCGATCAGCCTTCAGCGGAAGCAGCAGGCCCGTTTGCCCACGTGAAGGGAGAGCAACTACGGGGATTTCTCGAGCTCTTCGTTCCTGCTAACAACTGACAACTGACTCCTGACAACTGAACAGGAAGCATTGCAGATTGCACAAGGCAAATCAAGACACCGGCAAGGGTCCAGTCACCTTGACAAGCCCGGAGGTGGGCGGGATACTACCAGGGCAGAGCTCAAGCAGCGCCGATCGGTCTGAGAATCCGTTTGAAGGGGGTCTGGCCGCGAGATTCTTCCAATTACCAACCTCGTCATCTGAACCCGGTATCCCAACCCGTGTGGCGCGCACAGGGGCCGCGAGGGCCGTTAGCGTCTCCGCCCTGGCCGCGTGCCTGCTCTGCCTCTTGGGCAGCCCTCCCAGCGCAACAGGTCAAGAGGTCGCATCTACGGAACTCACCACGCGCGAGACTGATCCCACGTTCAAACTGCAGGTCCAGCGCAACCTTGTCCTAGTGCGCGTGGTGGTGCGTGATTCGAAGGGGCGGACGGTCGGCAACCTGCAGAAGGAAAACTTCCGGGTGTCTGACAGTGGCAAGCCCCAGACAATCAGCCACTTCTCGGTCGAGGTTCCTTCCTCCAAGGTTCGTGACCTGCAAGCCCCCGAGGAGGAAGAGGCAGGGCCCGAGGCGCTCTCGGAAACCGTGCTGGCCACCTCGACTCCCGAGCGTTACGCGGCCTTGTTCTTTGACGACATCCACATGAAGTTTGAGGACGTAGCCCGGACTCGCGAGGCAACCGAGCGCTACTTGGCCGCCTCCCTGCAGCCGGGAGACCGTGTGGGCATCTTCACCTCGTCGGGCCAGCACGTGCTCGACTTTACCAATGACCGCGCCAAGCTGCACGAAGTACTTCTGCGGCTCCTGCCTCGGCCGATTACCATCAGGCGCGAGAACGCCTGCCCGGATATATCCGATTATCAGGCGTACCTGATTGTGCACCAGCGGGATCCAACGGCTCTGGCGATCGCTTCACAAGAGGCATACGTCTGTTTCTTCGAAGGCCGAGACGCGCAGGGAGAAGCGGAGGCGCGTGCCTCGGCACAGCAGATGGCCGAGTCGGAGGCCATGACCATGCTGAACGCCTTCCAGACGGAGACTGAGGTGGCTCTCCGCAGCCTGGAGCAGTTGGTGCGCCGGATGGCCACCTTGCCGGGCCAGAGAAGTATTGTCATGGTCTCCCCCGGGTTCATCATGGTCACCGCCGAAGCGCGCGTGGACGGGATTATAGAGCGGGCGTTGCGTTCGAACGTGATCATCAACACGCTCGATTCCAAGGGATTGTATGCCCGCGTCCCCCTCGGTGACATCAGCCAGGGCCGCGTCCAGGTGGGAAGCCGGCCTGACCTGATGGGACATAAAGACCAACTCGCCATCCAGGAAATCGAGTTAGGGGCCGATGTCCTCAACAGCCTGGCGAATGACACAGGGGGCGTGTTCTTTCATAACAGCAACGACCTGGACGATGGTTTCCGAAAGGTTGGGTCGCTCCCCGAGGTCTATTATACTCTGGGCTTTTCGCCGCAGAACCTGAAGTACGACGGCCGCTTCCACAAGCTGAAGGTCAGCCTGGATACCCACGAGCGATATGCGGTGCAGGCCCGCAATGGCTACTACGCGCCTCGGAAACCCACCGACCCTGCAGCCCAGGCCAAAGAAGAAGTGGAACAGGCCGTCTTCTCTCACGACGAATTGGCTGAGCTTCCCGTCGAAGTCCACACCCAGTTTTTCAAACTCAACGAAGTTGACGCTCGGCTCTCGGTCGTGACCCGACTGGACCTGCGGTTTGTGCACTTCCGCAAGGAGAACGGGCGAAACCTGGACAGCGTGACCTTCATCACCGCCCTCTTTGACCGCGACGGGAAGTACGTGACGGGCAGAGAGAAGACCCTCCAGTTCCGTTTGCTGGACGGGAGCCTGGAGAAACTGTCTCAGTCGGGCGTCACCGCGAAAACCAGCTTCGACGTGAAGCCAGGCACTTACCTGATCCGTCAGGTGGTTCGAGATTCCGAGGGCGCGCAGCTTTCGGCGCTGAACCGCACCGTGGAAATACCATTCTAGGAAGGTGGATTATGAGTTCTCGTCGGCCTCTGCTTTCTCTGCTCTTTTTCCTCCTCATTTTCTGCTGGCTCGGACGGAGTCTCGCCCAGGCTCCGGCTGCTCCTGGGAGCGGCCCGCAGAGCGGCAACCAGGCGCCGGTGACCGCGCCGGGCGTCATACGAGCGGAAGTCAACCTGGTGCTGGTGGATGTGGTCGCCACGGACAAGAAGGGAAACTACCTCTCCGACCTGCAGGCGAACGAGTTCCGCGTGTTCGAGGACGACAAGGAGCAGCCCGTCACCAGCTTCTCACGCATGACGGAGGCCGAGGCCGCCCAAGGCCCAGCGCAACCCCGCTACATTGTGTTGTTTTTCGACAATTCGACCATGGCCCCCACCGATCAAACTCGGGCCCGCCAAGCCGCCGCGCAGTTCGTCGAGAAGAGCGCTTCGCGCGATCGTTTGATGGCCGTGGTGGATTTTAGCGGCGCGTTCCGCATCACGCAGAACTTCACCGCGAACGCCGACATCTTGAAGCGCGCCGTCGGGAGCATCAAATACGCCTCGATGCAGCCCAACGAGCCCGGGCAAAATGCCCAAGTTGCCTCCCTGGGCGCGCCCTCGATGCTCCAGGTGCGGTCCGACTTCGCGGCCCGCAGCGTGCTGCTGGCCATCCGCAACGTGGCCAAAACACTCCGCGACGTGCCCGGACGCAAGACGCTGATTCTGTTTTCCGGCGGATTCCCGCTGACTCCAGAACGAGAGTCGGAACTGTCCGCCACGATCGACGCGGCTAATAAGGCTAACGTGGCGATCTATCCGATCGACGTGCGCGGTCTCCAGGGCCTCGGCCCCAGCACTGCACCTGACGCGACGGAGCCGGGCCGGCAGCCCATCTTCCAGGGAATGCCGCCGGGTGCCCAACTCGATGAGTCGCCATTCCCGCACCAGACTGGTCTGTGGGCTCTGCAACTCGGGGGGCTGATGCTGCCGACACGCTTGGCCCAGCGGCCCACGCCGGGTGGCGGGGGCGGCGGTGGAGGAGGTACAGGTGGAGGGGGCGGAGGGACCGGAGGCGGTGGAGGTAGAACGGGAGGCGGGGGCACTCCGTCAACGGGCGGCGGCACCGGAGGCGGCAGCACCGGTGGCGGCCGGACTCCCGGGGGAACAACACCCGGCACGGGTACGACGACAGGCGGTTCGCGCGGAGGCGGGACCACCGCGCGGCCTCAGCCGGGCGATTACGGATACGGCCGGCAGGGCCCCGAATCCTACCCCCGGCGAGAGATCATTCCGCCTCTACTCGAAAGCATCAGCTCTAACCAGCAGGTGCTTCAGGCGCTGGCTACGGGTACCGGCGGCTTCACGATCTTCAACACCAACGATTTCGTCGAGGGCCTCAACCGGATCGCCAAAGAACTCAACGAGTACTACATCCTGGGCTATACCCCGCCCAGTCAGACCCACGACGGCAGCTACCACAGGATCAATGTGAAGGTGGAACGCAAGGGCGCGAAAATCCGCTTCCGCAACGGCTACTACGATATGAAGGGGCCCGACATCCTCGCCGGAAAACCTGAAGGAAAGACGCTCGAAGAACAGGTGGCCAGCGCGCAGCCGGGCGACATCCCGGTCTCGCTCAACACGCCGTATTTCTACACGGGCGCCAACGTGGCGCGCGTCAACCTGGCGATGGAGGTCCCCGCCCAAAGCCTGGCCTTCGAGAAAGAGAAGGGCAAGTTCCACTCCGTCGTGAACGTGCTGGGTATTGCCTACCGCGAGGACGGCTCGGTGGCGGCGCGCTTCAGCGATGCGGTCAAACTGGACATGGAGAAGGGAGACCTGAAGGAGTTCTCCAAGGGGCCCTTCACGTATCAGAACACCTTCAACATCGTGCCCGGGAAGTACAAGCTGAAAGTCGTGCTCGGCGCCGGAGGGCAGAGATTCGGAAAGTACGAGAAAGCCCTGCATATCGAACCCTTTGACGGCAAGCAGTTCCATTTGAGCGGTATAGCCCTCAGCAGCCGGATGCAGCCGGTGTCCCAACTCGCTGCCAATCTGGACGCGGCGCTGCTCGAGGAGCGCACGCCCCTAGTGGTGAAGGGCCTGGAGTTGTCTCCTTCCCCGAACAGCCGCTTCAAGCGGGACGGGAAGCTCGGCTTCTACGTCGAGGTTTACGAGCCCTTGCTGGTCGGCAGCAACCCGCCGCGCGTCGGGATCATCTTCGAGGTCTTCGACGTCAAGACGAACCAGCGGGTTTTCACGTCCAACACCGTCCCGCTCGACAGTTACATGCAGGCGGGCAACCCGGTGATCCCCGTGGGGGCGTACGTCCCGGTGGACCAACTCCAGGCTGGACAGTACAGGCTTGATGTGAAGGCGCTCGACGGCGTCGGAAAGTCTTCCCCGGTGCACAGCGCCGACTTTACGCTGGAATGAATCTTGC
>JBEKCQ010000053.1:0-21215 GCA_050014795.1 Terriglobia bacterium
GCCCTTGCACGGGCAGCGCGTGCGGATCGAAGTAAGGCCGCAGACGGGCGATGCGCACCAGGTGCCGTACCACGGCCATCAGGCTGATGGTGCCCACGATCGCCACCGTACCCACAGCCAGACTCCTGCGGGCGGCGATCATGGCCAATAAGGCGAGTACCACGGCAACTGCCAGGATGCCGGTCGCCAGCTTATCGACGCCCAGGAACGAACTGCGGATGTCGGCGGGCAGGCTGAAGAAGAACCATAGCCCTACCAGGAACTGGAGGCCACTCCCCGCCAGGAACCATCGCAGGCCGTAGCGATGCGCCCAGATGGCGAACTCGGGAGCCTCGCCGCGCCACGCCCGCGCCACCAGCGCCAATCCCAGTCCCGCTACGGCCAACGCCGCGACCAGAAAGTGCGCCAAGCGAGCCATGGTCCCGGCGTCGAAGGACCCCAGATAGTCGCCTACCGGAGTCTCAAGAAACCTGGGGTAAAAGTCCTGGGGACGCTCAAGCAAGCTCATGTTCTGGGTGAACGTCATCATGATGTGAACCAGGATAAGCGCGGTCACCAGCATCACCCAGAACGCGCGTCCGCCCAGCGCCGCTTGCTGGAAGTTGAACCAGTAGATCCCGTAATAGGCTGCCGTCAGGAACACGAAAACAGCCAGCCACTTCCAAGCCATTAGCACCGACGAGGTATAGAAAAGTTGCCCGTAGAGCAACTGGATGAACAGGAGTGGTGCGACGCCCAGGGTAATCGTGAAGGCGACCACCGGCGGCATCACGCGCGCCCCCCGCCGCGCGAGGTCCCGGTGGCGGGGATCGCGCCGGCCCAAGTAACTCGAGAGGGCGAGTATCACCCCGCCGCCCACCAGCATATTCATCAGCAACAGGTGCAGAATGAAGGTGAATACCAGGAGCACCTGCACCAGCCAGGCCGGCGCCGGCAACGGGACGGGAACGGGCGCGGGGATGACCGGGTTCATGGTTTCGTCGCTCCTGGATGGTCCGCCGCCGGGACTTCAGCCTGGACACCCGGCCGCGCCGGTTCCCGCATCGTGGGTAACGGATTCAGCGTCAGCAGCCAGGCGCGCAGGGCTACGCGTTCTGCCTCCGTTCCCACAAACGGCGGCATGAAGCCTTTCAGTTCGTTCAGGTGCAGGAGCAGGTAGTCGATCATCTCCGGGCTCCAGCCCCTCACCGCAAAGCGGATGCTGTTATAACCATCCACGGTGTGGCAACTCGCGCACTGCACCCGGAAGACTTCCCTGCCGCTTACCTCGGGCTTTTCCATATCCACGGTGTGCCGGTGCACCCAGAGCGCCGCGCTGAGAACCCCCTGCTGGCGCACCCGCGGCACGTCCGCCACGCGCAGCGTATTGGCATACATGTAATCGTAGATGATGTAAGGCTTCCGCACCGCCTCGCGGACCCATTCAGTGACGCCAGTGGCTGAAAGAGCCAGCACCGCGATCAGGAAGGCAAAGGTCAGATTGAAATAGCGTGGGTACTGGTAAGGGCCGAAGTAGGTGAACGTCACTATGAGCAACGAGAAGAAGATGGAGAGTCCTGCAAAGATCGTCACGGGGGGCGCTGTGCCCATGGGAATCTCTCGCGCCATCGGCGGGAGCGTGGCGATATACCAGACGCCGGCAACCGGGATCGCCAGCGTCCCCGCCAGGACCCACTTGGCCGCGTAACGGACCACCTCGATGCGCAGGGCCACATCGCGAATCGTGGCGGCCGTCACCAAGGCATAGACCCCGGCCAGCGCTACCGAAACGGCCGTGCGCATCAGACAGGAGGGGAACATGCTGGGATTGAAGAAGGCTGCCGCAAAGCTGGGCGCTTCGATCCACTTCCCGGGCGTCAGCATGAAGGCCAGAATGCCGTTGATGACGAACAGGCTGAGCCAGGCAGAAACGAAATAGATCCAACCCACCGCGAGGTGTGTCTTGGCGTCCAGCCGGTCCCAGCCGTAGTAGTAGATGAACGCGGCCGCAATCTCTACGAAGAAGAAGACCCACTCAATAGCCCAGCCCCAAACGAAGACGTGGATGAGCGTGGCGGTAGCCTCGGGATTGACTAGCCCGATCGACCACCAGATGCCCACGCCGCTCACCGCGCCAAACACCAGGACCACGAGCACGAAGAACTTCGAGTGGGACTTCACGTACTCCAGGAGGGCGGCGTTGTTCTCGCGGTAGGCCTTGCGCTCGGTGATGGGCAGGAACAGGCCACCGCCCACCGCAAAATGCGACACGAACACGTGCAGAATGGCAATGATGCCGATGACGAGCCCACCGCCGAGGAAAGGTGGTTCCCAGACAGGATAGTTCATCGTCAGACCGTAGTGAGGGCGCTTCGCGCCGGGGCTGAAATGCTAGCCCTCCGGCTGGGAAAATTCAACGGGAATCGACCCAAAATGGGGAACGTGACATCTAATGCCTGGTGAGCATGGGGTGGCCTGCCCTTCTGACGTGGCAGTCCATGGACTCGGTGGGCGCGGAGTATCGGCACATGTTGACGGGCAACGCCGCCGTGCCCACCACGACGCAAGGGCACCTCAGGCAGCGATCGGCTGGCGAGTTACAGAAGGCCTGCTACAATAGTTGCTCAGTTGGGGCGGAGGAGATTCAATGTCCACTGTCACCGTCGGCCAGAAGGCACCGCAATTCGAGTTGGCCGGCATGGAGGGCAAGAAGTATTCGCTCGCGGAGGCGCTGGCCCGCGGGCCGGTCCTGCTGGCATTCTTCAAGGTGGAGTGTCCGACCTGCCAGTACACCTTTCCGTTTGTCGAACGCCTGTACCAACAGTTTCGCACCCAGGGCGTCCAGATATGGGGCATCTCCCAAGACGGCGCTCGCGACAGCCAGCGTTTCGCGAAAGAGTACGGTGTCTCCTTCCCCATTTTGATTGACGACTACCCCTACCAGATTTCCCGTGCGTACGGTTTGAAATATGTCCCCACCCTTTTCCTGATTGCTCCTGACGGCCGCGCGAAGCTCGTGAGCGACGGTTTCGCCAAGGCCGGTCTCCTGGAGATCCAGAAATGGCTGGCGAAACACTTCTCCGTCACTCCGCCCGCGCTGTTCCTCCCGAGTGACGGGGTCCCTGAGTTCAAACCGGGTTGAGGATCGAAAAGTTAGGCTTGGTCCAAGCCTTGAAGAACAGTCGCCAGTTCCCAGTTGTCAGTTCGCAGATGTCGGGTATGAGTGTTCTGCTAACACCGATTATTGCGAGTCCACGTCCTGCTCCCAGTCCTGTTTCTTGTGCTTGGGTGGCTTGCGCCGGCGGGCTTCATGCCGCTGGACGGGCGGAGGCGTGCCCACCTGCATTCGCGCCTGCCGTTTGACTTCCTTCGTTGCACGGAACGGCTTCGACTTGCGAGGCTTGCGGGGACTCATAAGGATAGGTTGGCGGAAGTGTGTCGGAATCGAACCGACCGGTCCACCAGAGGCAGACCCACAGGATTTGAAGTCCCGGGCGGACACCAGCCCACGTGCACTTCCGCATTGATTCTAGACAACTTACTGGCGTGCGTCAACCTCCTGTACTCGTCCAGTAGATTAGTGACACTCCTTGAGTTGGGATGGGGAGGCGCGTTGGGTAAGGAACCCCTGAGGAGTTCGGTAGCCAAGGGCTTGGTGGGGGTCGAGGACAGTCCATGTGTCGAACGAACCATGGTGAGTTCCCAGGAGTGGCGCAATTCGCTATTATGTAGACCATGGAAGTCGCAGTTCGGTGCCGCCATTTGCGAAAGACCTACGAAGGCAAAGTCGAGGCTGTGCGCGGGCTCGACTTGGAGATCCCGGTCGGTGAATGCTTCGGTCTGCTGGGGCCCAACGGCGCGGGGAAAACAACCACCATCGAAATCCTGGAGGGACTGCTCCAGCCCACGTCCGGTGAGGTTGAAATCCTGGGAAAGACCTGGAACGCGCATAGTCGAGAACTGCGCGAAGTCTTAGGAATATCGCTACAGGAGACGCGCCTCGCCGAGAAGCTCACGGTACGCGAAACGTTGGACCTGTTCGCCAGCTTCTATCGCCATCCCCGGTCGACCGTCGAGGTGATGGCGGAAATGGCGCTCACCGAGAAGGCCGACACCTGGGTAGGGAAGCTTTCGGGTGGTCAAAAACAGCGGCTGGCGGTGGCCACAGCGCTGGCGGCCAATCCGAAGATCCTGTTCCTTGACGAACCCACGACGGGTCTCGACCCGCAGAGCCGGCGGCAGGTTTGGGAGATCATTCGCCAGTTCCAGCGCCGCGGCGGGACCGTCCTGATGACGACGCACTACATGGACGAAGCCGAGCGGCTCTGCGACCGCATCGCGGTCATCGACCACGGCCTCATGCTTGCTTCCGGCACCCCCGCTGAATTGATCGAGCGTCTGGGCGGGCACCACATGGTGGAATTCGACGCCACCGGTGATGGCCTCCGCGATCTGGAGGTGTGGCGCTCGCTTCCGGGTGTCGAGGCCGTTCACGAAGAGGACGGCAGGGTAGTGCTGAGCGTGCGCGAACCGCACGAGACCATCCCTGCCCTCCTCGCGGCCTTGCAGAACCGGGGCTCGCACTTGCTGCACCTCACCACGCGCCAAGCTAGCCTGGAGGACGTCTTCATTCACCTCACGGGGCGCCACCTGCGCGAGGAGTAACCAGACTGACAAGGAGGACTGGTGGCAAATCTCAAGACCGGGCCAAAAATCGCAGGGCAACCTTTACCGCCAGCGGGGGAAGTGAGGTCTGCGGCAGCCGCGCTGGAGAACAGCCGGTGGAAGGGTTACGGGCAACTGCTCCTGGCACGCATGAAGGAGATGTGGCGTGAACCGGAGGTGATCTTCTGGGTGTTCGTGTTTCCCATCCTTCTGGCGCTGGGGCTGGGGATTGCCTTCCGCGACAAACCGGCCGACGTCAGCCGCGCGGTGGTCGTGGCGGGTCCGGGGGCGGCGCAGGCGATGGAGCTGCTCAAAGCCTCGCCTGCCAGTGGCTCCGTTCGCGCGGATATACGTCCTGCCGAGGAGGCGTTCAACCAGTTTCGCCTGGGCAAGTACGACCTCGTTGTGACCCCGCGGGTGGGCGGGAGTTTTGAATACGGATACGACCCGGCACGTCCGGAGAGCGTGCTGGCTCGCACCGTCGTGGATGGCGCCCTCCAAACCGCGGCAGGGAGAAAAGACAGCCTGGCCACTTCCAGCCGGGCGTCGAGCGAGCCGGGCTCAAGGTATATCGACTTCCTGATCCCGGGCCTGCTGGGCATGAACCTGATGAACTCGGGCATGTGGGGCATTGGGTTTGCCCTCGTGGATATGCGCCAGCGGAAGCTGCTCAAGCGATTTGTGGCCAGCCCGATGCGGCGCGGCGATTTTCTTCTGGCCCTGGCCAGCAGCCGGCTCGTGTTGATGTTGATTGAGCTGGGGCTGCTGCTCGGATTCGGCGTGCTCGCATTTCACATGCGCGTCATGGCCTCGTGGATATCGATCCTTTTCATAAGTGCGGTCGGGGCGCTTTGCTTCGGCGGAATCGGGTTGCTCACCGCCAGCCGCGCCCAGAAAATCGAGACGGTCAGCGGGCTGATTAACGTGGTCATGATGCCGATGTGGATCTTTTCCGGCGTCTTCTTTTCCTACGAGCGCTTTCCTGCCGTCATCCAGCCGCTGATCAAAGCGCTGCCACTCACCGCGCTTAACGACGCCCTCCGCGCCTTGGTGCTCGAAGGAGCTTCGCTCTCCGCCCAAGCAACACGTCTTCTAGTGCTGTGCCTCTGGGGTGTTCTCTCGTACTTCCTGGCGCTCCGCTGGTTTCGTTGGACCTAAGAGACAATTCGGTGATTGAGTCATGGAGCGATGCGCCACCTGAGAATCCAAAGCCCGGGCTGTCCGTTCCGGCAGGATAGCCGAGGCTGTGGCAGCCGAGAAATCGATCCAGAGCCGCAGGGGACGGAGAGGTGTCTGACGAAGCTGGATGGGAAGGCCGCAGTCAGCGCCTTCGGGACTCGCGTTGGGGCAGACAGGACCCTGCCTCGACCCCCTGGGCCCAACCAAAGTAGAATAGTGCGCCGGAACCCCTCGAGGGCTGTATTGTGGGGGGTTGTGGGGTGCGAAAATGGGAATTCGAGTTACCACCGTCAGGCCGCATTCCTCACTGGGGTTCTGGTTGAGTGTGGGGATCATTGTCTGGGTTGCCACCTTGGCATCCGGTAGGTCGTCGGAACTCGACGAGGCGCAAAGCCAATTCGCTCTTCGACATTACCGAGAAGCCATTACCACCCTCCAGGCCGGCCTGACGCGGGCGCCGAGTAACGGCCAGCTTCATTACTGGCTGGCACGCTGCTTTTATGAGCTGCGGGATTACGGCCAGGCTGTCGCTCATGCCGAGGCCGCCATCCAATCCGATTCCGGAAATTCCGACTATCATCTTTGGTTGGGGCGTGCCTACGGGGGGAAGGCCGAGCAGGCTCACAGCTTCGTCTTGGCTAGGAGGACCAGGAGTGAATTCGAAGCAGCGGTACGACTGGATCCCGCCAATATCCCTGCCCGGCGCGACCTGGCGGAATTCCACCTCGAGGCGCCCTGGATTGTCGGAGGGCACAAAGATGAAGCCCTCAGGCAAATCGAAGCCATTGCGGCGCTGGATCCTGTCGGGGGCCACCTGGCCAGGGCGAACTATTGGCTGCATGAGAAGAAGCCGGAACGGGCCGAGGCGGAATATCAACAAATCCTGAAACTCAACCCCCAGCGCACCGCCCCCTACTTCGAGGTCGCAGATTTTTACGCGAACCGCCAGGATATCGCGCCGATGCAAGAAGCTGTGGAGGCTGCCGCGCGTGTGGACCCTACTGACTCCGTGTTGCCTTGCTACCGCGGCAGATTGCTCGTCATGGCAGGCAACCGGTTGGACGAAGCCGAGAACCTGCTAAAACGGTGCTTGGCTTCTCCGCGCCGCGCGGGCGACTCGTCCACAGATGTGGTAGCGCTTGTCTGGTTAGGGCGGCTCTATGAGCGACTGGGCAAACGCCTGGAAGCGGCGGCCAGGTATCGCACCGCCCTGCAACTGGACCCCGATTGCCGAGCCGCCCGCGAAGCATTGCAGCGGATCGATGCAAAGCATTAGCGAAGGGCGATTGGCCTTCACGGGGACGTGGGCTGGGAGTGGACTTGTATGGAATTCAGGGACTGCTAGGGCTGATCCTGCGGAGATAAATGGAGGTGTACCCTAAACACGCCCGCTACTACTGGCTGATGCTGGCGGAGAGCCACCTGACGCGGCGACTGTTCGCAGCGATCGTGGGGCGGGTTGCGGCGTTGCCGGTGCCAAACGGGTAGAGAAACAGACTGTGGCAGCCGAGAGAGCGATCCTCAGCGAGGCCCGGCACGCAGCGGTGTCTAAAAAAACACTGCCAGAAGCCGTGGCAGCGTGTTCTCAGGACCGCGCAACGGCAGTTGGGAGCCGCTGGGACAATCCGGCCACGAAACAGGAAATGGAAGAGTCCGCTGGGAGACAATTGGGTGTACATTCGGGGCCGCTGGAAGGCCAAAATAGACATTCCAGCCGGAGGCTAGGAACAATGTCGAAGACTCTGCAACGATCCGTGAACCCCTTTGTTCTTTCTGCCATTGTAGTGTCCTCCATTCTGCCTCTCTGCTCCGCACAGCAAGAACAGGTACGGCCGCACCGCATGAGAGAGAATGGCCGTGTGACTGCGGCACACCTGCGGGCCGTTCCCCCCAGATACAACGGCCCTTGCCCGGGCAGACTCCGGTTCCCGGGTACGATCACGACGAACGGCCCGGCGGAGGTCCGATACACTTGGGTTAGCTTCGACGGCGGGACGTGGCCTGAGCGCACTTTACGCTTCACTGCCGCGGGCACCAAGCAAGTTGGCGAAAACTGGCAGCTCGGAGCAGCGGGCCAAGTCACCCATGGGTGGCTGCAACTCAGGATCCTATCGCCGAATCACCTTCAGTCGCCGAGGGCAGCATTTCAAGTGGCGTGCGGCGAAAGAAGGCCTCACCCGGGGGTGAGAAGTCGGCCGCAATAGGGCTGCGGCGAACGGAGTTTCCTCCAGCCAGTGGGATGCGGGCCGGCACGCGCTGCCGGGTGAGCCAGGTGAACATCGGTATTGCTCGGTGCACGGCGCAGGCAAGCTATGTGCCCTTACACTTCCCGGGCAACGTCGGGACGGGCATAGACGGCTTTTCGGATCTGCTCAAAAGGACAATGGTTCGGGTGTCGGCGTAGAGGGAAATCTCACTTTGTGCCCTTAGACTCGGATGTGCCCGACCTCGAGGCTGCGATCCCTTACGTCGCCTGTGGCTCTTGATTGGATCTGCAGGGAGGACCAAATGAACGTGCGACAAGCCCTACTCTCTCTCCTCGGTTTGGCGTTCGCTGTGGTTTTGATAATCCCGCGATTGGCAGCGCAATCTTCCACGCCGCAAGCCTACTCGCTGACCGAAGTCACCTACATGACAGAAGTCAGTATGTTCAGCGGCCAGGCATCGAACCTCAAAGTCTATCGCAGCGGCTCTAAAGAACTCGTCGAGCTGACGATTCCCCCGTGGGCAGCCGAACCCAAGGGCGTTCATCAGCGTTACTTGTTCGACTTCCAAGCCCATAAAGCTTACCTACAGGACTTCAGCCACAACACGTGTGCCTGGAAGAACTACATCTCCGCCCGCGCGCCCATCAACTACGACCCGGTCACCGGTGGGGACATGACGCCGGCCCAACTCGCCGAGGCAAAGCAGCACGCGGTGGGGACGGAGGCCGTCAACGGGATCCCGGCCTGGATCATGGAGTCTGATACAAAAGACAGCAAGTTCAGGATGTGGATCGCGCAGAAAGGGGATTTTGTCGTCAAGCTTGCGATCCCAGGTGAGGACGGCAAGTATGGCACGATGATGGAAGTCAAGCAGGTGGATTTCAGTCCCCCGGCCGCTGCACTTTTTGTCCCACCCGCAAATTGCAGCACCCAAGCCCAGGGCGATTGGAGCGACACCACAATGAACGCCCACGCCGAGGCTAACATCACGGCGCAGGGGTCCGCGTCGGCCAACCTGGCGACGGGCAAGACCCACGGACAAGTCACGGCCACGCTTCAACAGGGCTCGCCTTCGGCCAAGTCGCAAAGCAGCTCGGCGCCCCAACGTGCGGGAGCCAATCGCCTGGGGGCAACTTCCCCCCAGGCTACGAGCCGCGTGACCGCGGTGCGCCTGCACTTGGTCCCTGACCATTACGAGGGCCCGTGCCCAGGTCAGGTGCAATTGGTGGCGGATATCACCACTGATGGGCCGGGAACGGTGTGGTACAAATTCCTGGCCGGGGCGGTGAGCCGCTCACCCGAGGGAACGGTGAGTTTCGACGCTGCGGGCACGCAGACCGTCACTGTCGATGGGACGTTCCGCATGACGCCGCGCGTCCCCCACGCTTCGCTCATCGCCATAATGGAAGATCAGGACGGCAAACATGGGCCGCTGACCCTCAGCTCCGGCCCCGTGGATTACAACATAACCTGCACCGGGCAGGCTCCGCCGGCTAACTAAGGACTGCATGCTGGCGCGTCCAGTATGAAAGGGCCGCGGACCTTGCACGACCGGTCCGCTACCGGACGCGGACGGCGCTGGTTGCGACAACGAGGGCAAACCTGTGGTCCCTAGGTCGTATGCGCACGAAGAACGAACTGAACGAATGCAGCTGTCGACCGTGCCCAGTTCGTTTTCTAGGTCGGTTATTGTGCGTCTTCAGCACCTCTGAGACTTATCTGGCCTTTTCCCGAGCTATAGTTCAGTCCCCAGCTCACCCCGAGTTGGATTGGGCGCGTGGCCCAGATTGTGCCTGGGAAACAACCCTCCCTGACAATGAGCGTCTCGTGCCTTAAACAGGGCCGGTACCGAGGCCAAGGGCAGACGGCTTGCGGCATCCCAAGGAAGGATTTGGCATTGAGGGCCAACCACTGCCTTGAGTGGTTCTCTCACTTCAGGGGCTCATACCCGAGTGCGCGGAGATCCTCAGCTAGGCACGTCAAGTGTGGTGTCATGCCTCGTTCATCTTCTGAACTTCTTTTTGAAGTAGTGGGCGCCCTCCGCCTAAGCTTTCAGTAATCCGGCCGCTGTGGGGGTGGGGGGACCCCTTGCCGGGAGGCGCGCCGCGGAAACAGGGGCTCGCTGGTGCCATTTCGGTCGTTCGAGGCTGCCTCTCCGTTCAGTCCTGAACAACAACTCCCGATCCTCCGGCTCCGGCAAGCGTGGTAGGGGGCGGGTCCGGTGAGCGCATAGAATGCGCCGCTATCACGGGGGGGATCAGCAATGTGACGCCGACGGATGTCTACTGCGGTCGACGGGAAGAAATTCTCAAGCGAAGAAAGCGGCAAAAACAGGACACCCTGGATCGCCGGTTCCAGTACAATCTGGGCCAGGCGCCAAATCCAAATCGGGGTGAACTGGGGTCTGAACTATAGCTAGGAAAAAGGCTAGATAAGTCTCAGAGGTGCTGAAGACACACAAGTCAACTATTATCAGTCAGATGTGATTTTGGCGAGGCACAACGCTGGGATGCATGCGGTGGCACCTTTCCTTTTACGCCCAGTTGTCGTATCGTACAATCGCTGGCAAATCCGGTGCGCGGTGGGAGGGCGCGCATGGGGCGACGTCAGGTTCGCATCCAGAATTGCGTGAAGAACCACTTTCACCTGCCCCCGGCCTCGGGCAGGTGCGTTGCGGCGGATTATGTTCGGACTCAAGAGATGACGGGAGCGGTTGCGGACATCTTGTCCCTTCTTGAGGCCAAGAGGGGACCGCGCCCGCGTGGGACCATTGCGACAAAGGCAACGGCTGCGGGAGAAAACCGTAGGGCCAGGAGTCGACCATCGGCATTGGGCAAGGCTCGCTGCAGCAGCGGATGTCACGGCATCTTGTGGCCCCCGCTAATTCGAGAAGCCTAAGAGATCCTGCCTGTGTCGCAGGGTAGTCGGTGCCAGCGCGCATTAGGAGATCATTAGCATGTGGATTGTACGACTCGCGTTGCGGCGCCCTTACACCTTTGTCGTGATGGCCATTCTGATGGGCATCTTTGGCGTAATCGCCTTCCTCAGGATGCCCACCGACATCTTCCCCAACATCGACATTCCTGTGGTCAGCGTGATCTGGAGTTACACGGGCATTTCTCCGGATGACATGGAGAAGCGTGTGGTCACCGTTTCCGAGCGGGCGATGACCACCACGGTGAACGACATCGAGCACATGGAGTCGCAGTCGTACAACGGCGTGGCGGTCATCAAGGTTTTCTTTCAACCTTCCGCGAAGGTGGAAATGGCGATCGCACAGATTGCCGCCTCAGGCCAGTCGATCCTGCGCATCATGCCTCCGGGCATGTTCGCGCCGGGCGTGCTGAAGTATGACGCCGCCAGCGTTCCCATTCTGCAACTGAGCCTGAATAGCGACACCCTCACGGAGCAGCAAATCTACGACTACGGGCTGAACTTCATCCGCACGCAACTGGCCACGGTCCAAGGGGCCTCCATCCCGCTGCCTTACGGTGGCAAGTTCCGGCAGATCATGGTGGACCTGGACCCGGAGGCGCTCTACGCCAATGGTCTTTCCGCCACCGAAGTTTCCAGCGCCCTTAGCGCGCAAAACCTTATTCTGCCTGCGGGAACCGCAAAAATCGGTGACCGCGAGTATCTGG
Organism: Terriglobia bacterium; assembly: GCA_050014795.1. Lineage (GTDB taxonomy): Bacteria > Acidobacteriota > Terriglobia > UBA7540 > UBA7540 > JALHUF01. The sequence continues at coordinate 11,672 of JBEKCQ010000053.1, forward strand.
TGCGGCTGAACAGCAGTCCCAGGCTCGTCTCGGCGCTGAATGATCTGCCCATCAAAACCGTGAACGGCGCCACGGTTTACATCAAGGACGTCGCCCACGTGCGGGACGGTTTCGCCGTGCAGACCAACATTGTGCGCGAGAACGGACGGCGCGCCGCCCTTTTGACGATTCTGAAAAGCGGGAATGCCTCGACCCTCGATATTGTTGACAAGGTGAGAGCGACCCTGCCGCGAATCCTCGCCGGCCTCCCTCCGGAGCTGAAGGTCAAGCAACTGTTCGACCAGTCGCTCTTCGTCCGGGCCGCCATCCGTGATGTGCTGCGCGAGGCGATCATCGCCGCTGTCCTGACCGGCCTGATGATCCTGCTCTTTCTGGGGAGCTGGCGCAGCACTCTGGTGGTCTGCATTTCCATCCCGCTCTCCATCCTGACGTCGCTGGCATTCCTTGGACTGCTCGGCTACACGATCAACGTCATGACTTTGGGCGGGCTCGCGCTCGCCGTGGGAATCCTGGTGGACGACGCGACCGTTGCCGTCGAGAACATCCATCGCAACATGCGAGGAAAATCGCTCACCGCCGCCATTCTCGACGGTTCACAGCAAATCGCGGTTCCGGCTTTGGTCTCGACTCTCGCCATTTGCATCGTTTTCGTTCCTGTGCTGCTCTTGACGGGAGCGGCAAGGTACCTTTTCACGCCCCTGGCCCTCGCCGTCGTTTTGGCAATGGCTACATCTTACTTGCTATCGCGGACTCTCGTCGCGACGATGCTCCATTATCTGCTGGGCGCCGAAGCGGATTTGCACAACGGCACTGCGCATCAGCTGCAATCCGCGGGCCTGATCTGGCGTGTTCACGCCGCCTTCGATCGCCGCTTCGAGCAGATGCGCGAAAGTTACAGGAGCGCGCTCGCTTGGTCGCTGGCTCACCGCCGGACAGTGGCGATCCTCTTCGGTGTCTTCGCGGCGGCATCGCTGCTACTGACGTTCATGGTTGGCCGGGATTTCTTTCCTTATGTCGATTCCGGGCAGATGCGCCTGCAGGTGCGCGCTCCGGAAGGCACCCGCATCGAAGAGACCGAACACATTTTGGGGCGCATCGAGGACGAAATTCGGCGCCAGATTCCGGCCGAGGAACTGGACAGCATCCTGGACAATATGGGTTTGCCTTTTGGCGGCTTGAACATCGCCCTGAGTGACGGCGCGACCATCGGCCCCGCGGACGGCGAGATCCTGATCGCCCTCAACCGCGAGCATCACCAGCCGACACTCGAGTACCAGCGAAAGCTGAGAAAAGTCTTAATCACCAAATTCCCCGAAGACATCTTCTTTTTCAAAGCCGCCAACATTACGAACCAGATCCTCAATTTCGGGTTGCCCGCCCCGATTGACGTCCAGGTGGTGGGACGCGACGCGAACGCCAACTACCGAATCGCCAAAGAGATCAAGGACAAGATCGCCAGGATCCCGGGAGCCGTTGATGTGCACATTCACCAGGAAGTCGCCTATCCGGAATTGCGGCTTTTTGTGGATCGGACCAAGGCCAATCAAGTGGGGCTCCGGCAAATTGATGTCGCCAACAGTCTGCTGGTTTCTCTCAGTTCCAGCGGCCAGGTTGCGCCGAACCAGTGGCTGAATCCGGAGACGGGCGTGAATTACCAGGTGACCGTGCAGACTCCTCAGTATCGAATCGACTCCGTGGACGCGCTCGAGCGGACACCGATTGTTGGGTCCAGCGCGGCGGCATCTGCCGCAGGCGGGAACCCGGCCGCACCACCCGCGGGTCTGGCCCGGAGCTCGGGCAATAACGGTTCCATCGAAACCACAGGGTCCGCACAACTGCTGGGCAACCTGGCGACGCTCGAACGTGGCGTCTCGACGGCGGGAGTCAATCACTACAACGTTCAGCCCGTGATCGACGTGTTCGCCAATGTGGACAGCCGTGACCTGGGCAGCGTATCGAGCGCCGTGACGGGAGTTCTGAAGGACGTCACCCCGCGGCTGCCCAGAGGCTCGTTCCTGGAAATGCGCGGGCAGGTTACTACGATGAACTCCTCGTTCGTGCGCATGGGTGTGGGGCTGATCTTTGCCGTGGTGCTGGTTTATCTCGTCATGGTGGTTAATTTCCAATCGTGGCTCGACCCCTTCATCATTCTGATGGCGCTCCCCGGCGCCCTCAGCGGCATTATCTGGATGCTGTTTGTTACGCAAACCACCTTCAACGTGCCGTCGCTCATGGGAGCTATCATGAGTATGGGGGTGGCCACCGCCAACAGTATTCTGGTGGTCACGTTCGCGAACGACGAACGTTTCGACGGTAAGAACGAAATCGCGGCAGCGCTCTCGGCAGGTTACACGCGCATTCGACCGGTGATCATGACCGCGCTGGCGATGATCATCGGAATGTTGCCGATGGCCATCGGCTTCGGTGAAGGCGGCGAGCAGAACGCCCCCTTGGGTAGAGCGGTGATTGGCGGGTTGATTGTAGCCACGATAACCACTCTGTTCTTCGTCCCCATCATGTATAGCTATCTGCGCAAAAAAACGCCCGTGGACCTCGACAGGCAGATCGAACGAGAGTACGGGGAAGGCGAACCCGGAGTACCGTCATAAAGGATCCAAGGATGAGAGCAGTGGACCAGAAACCTGTCACCGAAGTAGACCCCGATAGCGGGACGGCAGTGGACGCGCGAAGAGCCGCGCCTGCCGCCCCAGCCCCTGACTGGCGCGAGCCTCCCCACCATCGGACTCGCTGGGTAGCGGCGACCATCGTTTTGGTGTTTCTGGTTCTTTTCTTCGTCGGTTACTTGCCGCGAAGGAGCCGGGAAAAGAGCCTGGAACTCGCCGCGCGTGACTCGGAAGCCAGGCTGCCCGTGGTCACCGTCGCCAGAGCGGAGCCTGGGCCGGCCAGGAGCGAACTGACTCTACCGGGCAGTATCGAAGCCATTACCGAGGCGCCCGTACTCGCGCGCGCCGAGGGGTACCTGAGCAAACGGTATGTGGACATTGGCGACCGCGTCCGGGCCGGGCAGCTCCTGGCTGAGATCGAGGCGCCCGAACTGGACCAGCAAGTGAAACAGGCGCGGGCGGCCTTCGAGCAAAGCCGTGCCGCCATGGCCCAGGCACAAGCCAGCCTCACGCAAGAGAAGGCTGACGAACAATTGGCGGCGGTCACGGCCGAGCGCTGGAACACGCTGGCCGGACGGGGCGTGGTGTCGCGCCAGGAGAATGATCAAAGGCAGGCCGCCTACCAATCCGCAAGGGCGAAGGTGCAGGCCGCCGAAGCGGCGGTTAGGGCCGCGGAGGAAAACGTCGGCGCCGCGCAGGCGAATTTGGACCGCCTCGTGCAGTTGCAGGATTACAAGAGGGTCCGGGCGCCTTTCACCGGCCTGGTGACCACTCGTAATGTGGACACGGGAATACTGATTTCCAATGGCGCCACCGTGCTCTTCCGTGTCGCACAAATAGGGACGCTGCGTACCTTCATCAACGTTCCGCAAAGTGACCAACCAGCGGTTCATCCCGGCGCCGAAGCAGCGATCACCGTCCAGCAATATCCCGGCCGGCGCTTCGCCGGCAAGGTCTCGCGGACGGCGAGCGCTCTTGATTCGAGAACCCGAACGCTGCTGACCGAAGTGCAGGTTCCCAATCCCGACGGCCTGTTGCTCCCGGGCATGTATGCGCAGGTAACGCTCCTTAATCTGCGTAGCAATCCACCGATTCTCATACCGGGAGACAGCGTCGTCGCGGGCGCCAGTGGCACCCGGGTAGCGGTCGTGCAACCTGGGAATATCGTGCACTTCGAGAGCATCGCCATCGGGAGAGATTACGGCGTGGAGGTGGAAGTCCTTGCGGGTTTGAAGGGTGGGGAGGACATCATCGTGAATCCCACAGACGACGTGCGTGAGGGCGCGCGTGTGACGCCGACACGAGTGTCAGGTACGCCTCCAGGAAATCGTGTGCCGGGTGGAAGCTCAAACCGAGGGGGTTCACACTGACACGAAATGGGGTCTTCAGGAAGGTCGTTGTCCCAGCCGAGCATCTCTCTTGCCTTTACTCCCGGGTGAAGGGACCAGGCACTGCTGCGGGCGGTCCGCGGCTGAAGTGGTCGCAATACTTAGAAGCCCATCGGACATCAACCCATGAAGAGTAAAATCGATCGCCTTTTCCTTGCTGCCATCCTAACGGTTGGTCTTGGCTCGCGACTGCCAGGCCAAGTCGCTGCTGACCAGAAGCCCCGAATCACCTCCCCGAGGAATCCGTACGGGGTGACGTCCGTCTCCGCCGTTGACTTTCGAAACTCCGGTCGCATTCGGAGTCTGCTGCGAGATGGGCGACTCTATCTCTCGCTCGCGGATGCCATCGCGCTCGCGTTGGAGAACAATCTCGACATCGAGCTCCAGCGCCTTACTCCAAGTGTTGCAGAAACGGACCTGCTTCGTGCCGAGGGTGGAGGGCTGTTAAGGGGAGTGCCGCTGAGCCTTCGCCAGCTTCCGGCCGGAGTCGGTGGGCCCGCCAGCCCCTTGGTTACCACTTTAGGGGGAAGTGCGCCGCTCACTCAATTGCCTGGAACACTCACAGACCTTGCCGCCATCACAGAGCAGGAGACGAGCCTCTCGGTTCAGGGGCCGACGCCCTTGTCAAATGGCCCCCCCGTCCCACACTTCGATCCGTCGTTGGTGAGCCAATTCAACTGGAGTCACCAGGAAGAGCCCCAGTTGAGCCCACAGTCCTCTGGGACCAACAATCTCATCAACAACGGTGTCCTGGGCAGTCTCGGAATCCAGCGAGGGTTTTCGACTGGAGCCACACTGAACTTAGGCTACAGCCGCTTGCGGCAGAACACCAACTCCACCCAAACCAATCTCAGTCCATACACGCTTGGCTCACTCGGATTGACGGTTGTTCAGCCGTTCCTGCAGGGATTCGGTCCGGGCGTGAACCGTCGTTTCATCCGCATGGCGCGAAACAACCAGCACATTTCTGACAGTGTTTTTCGCGAGCAACTTATCAGGACCGTCGCTGATATTATTCGGCTTTATTGGGATCTGGTCAGTCTCAGCGAGGACGTCAAGGTAAAGCAGACGGCGGTGTCGCTGGCCCAAAAACTGTATGAAGACAACAAGGCACAAGTCGAAACCGGCACTCTGCCTCCGCTGGAACTGAAGCGCGCTCAGGCTGAGGTTTCCCGGACTCAGGAAGACTTGACGAATGCTCAGAGCCTGCTCCTCGAGCAGGAGTTGATCCTGAAGAACGTGCTGACTCGTGACGCGGCGGTCGATCCGGAGTTGGCGCGGGCGAGGATCACTCCGCTCGACCAAATTCAAGTCCCCCAGCGCGACGACTTGCCAGCCGACGCGGATTTGATCGCCCAGGCCATGCAGAACCGGCCCGATCTTGGAAGCGCGCGCCTGCAAATCGCCAATTCGGAGATAAGTTTACGAGGCTCGAAGAATGCCCTCTTGCCGGAGGTCGATCTCGTCGGAAGCTATCAGAGCAATTCTCTTTCCGGCCAGGTCAACCGCCTGCAGTCCGCCGGCGTTCCAAATGCCGACCCTTCGTGGCTGGGGGGCTTTGGAACCAATCTCTCGCAGTTGTTCAACGGCAGATATCCAAACTACAGTGTGGGGCTGCAACTGAGCATTCCCTTGGGAAACCGGGTGGCTCGCGCGGACCTGGCCCGTGATCAGGTGCAACTGCGCCAGACGGAGGTGCGCCTCCACCAACTTGAGAATCAGATCAAGCTTGAAGTGCAGACGGCGCTGGTGGCCCTTCAGCGCGCGCGAAGCGCGTACGCGGCGGCAGTCCAGACCCGGCAACTTCAGGAAGAGGCTCTGGCTGCCGAACAGGAAAGATACGCCGTGGGGGCATCGACGAGCTTTTTCGTAATCCAATACGCGCGCGATCTGACGCAAGCGCGCTCGACGGAAGTGGCGACCGCTGGCGCCTATGCGAAGGCCCTAGCGGCACTTGACCGGGCGATTGGCGCCACACTGCAGAACAACCACATCTCAGTCGACGACGCCTACCGTGGAGAGGTTGCGCATCCGCCGTCCGCACTGCCCGCGCCGCAAGAAGGGACTCGGTCGAGCGAGTGAATGCAGAGGTCCGGATAATCGTCAAACGTGAATCCAGGCGCGAGCCGGTCAAGCGCGCGCTCCTGTCGCGGACCCTGGATGGCTGTCCTTCGCCAAAATCACATCGCCCGATAACCATTGACTTCTCCTTAGCGATCTCAGATATTCAGCGGCATGCTCACGCTCCTGGTTTCACCGATCTGTCTTCTTTTCTCCACACCCGCCGCCCGAGGGCGGGGCGCCTCGGGTGCGCACAGTCGCCGAGGAGGTGACGCGTCGATGCGTGTCAGGAAAGAGAAAGGTGTCCGCTGCGCTAAGCGCGTCGGGCGCGTACTAGGGCTGCTGAAGAATTCGCGTATCCCGGCGGAAACAGTGGTGCTGCCGGCCGCAGGCCAAAGGAGGATCACAAGTGCACAATTATCGGATCTCATTTCTATTCTGCCTTCTTCTCGCCCTGGTCGCCTCTGCGTTGGAAGCAACCGCGGCGGAAGCAAATAAGTTGCTGCTGCGCGAGAATTGGGCCATACAGTCTTCGGCCGACGTGCACGACACCGGGGCAGCCATCTCGACGCCGGGATTCAAGGCACGCGACTGGTATCGGGCCACGGTCCCGACCACTGTGTTCAATGCTCTGGTGGAGCAGCGCTGCTACCCCGATCCGTATGTGGGCATGAACCTGCGCACCGCTCCCGGCACCACTTATCCGATCTATCGGAATTTTTCGGATTTTCCCATGCCGCCGGGCAGCCCGTTCCGGCACTCCTGGTGGTATCGCACGGAATTCAAGCTCCCCGCCGAATACCGCGGCAAAACCCTGTGGCTGGGCTTTGACGGCGTCACTTATCGCGCCAACCTCTGGATGAACGGGCACCAGATCGCGTCCGCCGACAAGCTGGTGGGCACTTGGCGCCTGTTCGAGTTCGATGTGACCGCCGCTGCCCGGCCCGGGGAGACGAATTCGCTCGCCGTCGAGGTTTTTCCGCCCCAGCCGCACGACCTCGCCATTACCTTGGTGGACTGGGCCCCGATGCCGCCCGACAAGGAGATGGGCATCTGGCGCGACGTCCACATCACGGCCACAGGTCCCGTCGCTTTGCGTTACCCCGCGGTGTTCACGAAGCTCAACCTGCCTTCCACCGACCAGGCCCAGCTCACCGTGAGAGCGGAATTGAAAAACGCCAGCGCCAATCCTGTCGAAGGCGTCCTGAAAGGCAAGATCGAGAGTATCGAGTTCTCGCAGCCCGCGCGCCTCGGCCCTAATCAGACGCAGGTTGTCCGTTTCACCTCGGAAAAATTCCCGCAACTCAAGCTGGCGAACCCGCGCCTCTGGTGGCCGGCGCAACTGGGCCCCCAAAACCTCTATCCGCTCGACCTGCAATTCGTGGTCAGCGGTCAAGTCTCGGATTCCAGCCACATTCGCTTCGGCATACGTCAGGTGACCTCGGAGATTGATAGCCAGGGGCACCGGCTGTTCCACATCAATGGCCAGAATATCCTCATCCGCGGCGCGGGCTACAGCATGGACCTCCTGCTGCGCTCGTCGCCGGAGCGGCAGGAGGCCCAGTTAAACTACGTCCGCGATCTGAACCTCAACTCCGTCCGACTGGAAGGCAAGTTGGAGGATGAACACTTCTTCGAGCTCTGCGATCAGCTCGGAATCCTGGTGATGCCGGGATGGTGCTGCTGCGACCAGTGGGAGCGTTGGGGGAACTGGGATGCCGAAGACGAGTTTGTCGCCGCGGAATCCCTGCGCGACCAGATCCGTCGTCTCGAGCGCCACCCCTCCGTATTCACCTGGTTATACGGCAGCGATAACCCGCCTCCCCCTAAAGTGGAGAAAATGTATCTCCAGATCATCGAGGAGTGCGATTGGCCCAATCCCTCCGTGTCCTCGGCCACGGCTAAGCCAACTACCGTCGGCCCGAGCGGAGTGAAGATGACCGGTCCCTATGAATATGTGGCCCCATCCTTCTGGTACCTGGATACCAACTTCGGCGGGGCGTTTGGCTTCAACACCGAGACCAGCCCCGGCCCGGCGATCCCGCCGATCGAAAGCCTGCGCCGCATGCTGCCGGCTGATCATCTCTGGCCGATTGACTCCGTCTGGGAATACCACGCCGGGGGCATGTCCAGTACCCTCAGTGTATTCACCGAGGCCCTCAACAAGCGCTACGGCGCCTCAGCCTCTGCAGAAGAGTACTCCCGCAAAGCCCAGATGCAGGCCTACGAGGCCCACCGCGCCATGATGGAAGCCTTTGGTCGTAACAAATACACGTCCACCGGCATCATCCAGTGGATGCTCAACAACGCCTGGCCAAGCATGATCTGGCATCTTTACGACTGGTATCTCCGTCCCGGCGGCTCCTACTTCGGCGTCAAGGTTGCCTGCGAGCCGCTGCACGTCCAGTATTCGTATGACGACCGCTCAATCGTGGTCGTGAACTCGTATTACAAAGCTTTTCCAAGCCTCAAGGTCACTGCCAAGGTGTACAACCTTGACATGACGGAGAAGTTTTCGCGAGAAGCCACGCTCGACGTAGGGCCCGACAGCAGTACGCGCGTGTTTACCCTGCCGGAAATGGAGGGGCTTAGCTCGACATATTTTGTGAACTTGACGCTCGAATCCTCGGGAAGCTTAGCCAGCAGGAACTTCTACTGGCTTTCCACCCAGCCCGAGACGCTCGACTGGGAAAAATCACGGGATGAACCCGATGACCCACACCACTCGACCTGGACTCCCACGAGAACGTTCGCCGACTACACGGCCCTGAACACTTTGCCGCAGGTCGATCTGGAAGTGACGGCCCAGTCACAGCGCGGCGAATCCGAGAGCTCCACCACGGTCACCCTTCGTAATCCGGGCCGGACACTCGCCTTCGCCGTCCGGCTAAAGCTGGAAAAGGCACCGAGTGGCTGCTGTGTCAGCCGCGAGGGTCCAACCGACGCGGGCGTGCTGCCGATCTTGTGGCAGGACAACTATTTCCCGCTGCTGCCCGGCGAAAGCCGCCAGGTCACCGCAACCTACAAAACGAAAGATCTCGGCCGGTCCGCGCCGGTCGTGGAGGTGGAGGGCTGGAACGTGAAGGCGAAGCTGGTCCAGCCCTGAGAGGCTCTGAGTTGAAACCGTCTCTCGCGGAGAGATAATCTGGTTCCGGCGGGTTCGCGGCGCGGACACGGTGAGTGCCCTGGCGAAAGCGAGCCCAAATGGGACAGGTCGACGAGTTTCGTTAAGGGATAGTGTCTGCCCCGGTTCATCCCTCAGCTCCGACCCGCGCTTCCAGGACCTCCTTCGCCGCATGTAGCTCGCCCCTGTGTCTTGCATAGCGGAAAATCCCGGAGGGGTTTAGCATTGACCGCTCACCAGTGGGTTGGCCGGATGTCCCACTTCAAGGGCCCGTAGGAGAGCGTGCGGAGATTCTCAGCTAAGCACGCCAAGTGCGGGTTCAAGGCGAAGCGTATCGTATTCAAGAT
>JBEKCQ010000054.1:0-36008 GCA_050014795.1 Terriglobia bacterium
CGGATGGCCCCGTTGGGGTAGAGGTCGTTCACCTTGCCACCCGCATAGGGCACCTTCCCGCGGATGGACACGTCGGCGAAGTAGTGCGTGTCGATGGTGCCCTCGGTGCCGTACATGCGGCAGAGGATGTCGTCCCATCCGGCGCCCAGCTGTTTCGAGCAGAAGCTCACGAGCACCTCGTCAGGGAAAGTGAAAATGACGGAGAAATGATCCCAGCAGTCTCCGGCGGTCCTCCCCTTCTGCCCGCCCGTCCCGTACGCGCGCACCGGATGCTGGTCCAAAATCCACGTGGCCACGTCAATGCAATGGATATTCTGCTCGGTGATAACGTCGCCAGAAAGCGCGCGGCTCAGTCCCCAGGCGCGCAGTTGCACTTCAGGATTCGTCGGGTCGGCCAGGAGCAGCGGGACCTGCGTCGCCCACGGAATGTCGGCGATGTACGTCGCCTCGCCGCAAACGATTTTTCCGATGTCGCCTTTCTGCGCGCGCCGCACCGCTTCCTGATAGAGAGGATCCGTGCGCGTCTGGAAATCGACCAGAAAGCAGCGCTTCTTTTCCGTCGCTTTCTTCCCGCTTGCTTCGACGCTCCTACAGCCGGGCACATCCACCGCAATCGGCTTGGCCAGATAGACGTGCACGCCAGCCTCGACGCCCGCCGCCGCCTGCTCGGGATGGAAATAGGGCGGACTCTCAATCACTATCGCGTCCACTTTCTTTTCCAGCAGCCGCTGGTAGCCCATCAGGCCGGTGTACCGGCGCGAGGCTTCCACGCCGAACTTCTGCCCCATGGCATCCACGCGGTCCTGGAAATAATCCATCGCCGCCACCATCTGATAGCCGCCGTGCTTCATGAACAAACCGGCAATCCAGACGCCGCGGCCGCCACAGCCGACCAGGCCCAGGCTGATCTTGGAGTTAGCTTGCGTGCCGCGCACCAGTTCCGGCTTCATTACCGTGAACGACAGCGCCGCACCCGTGCCGGCAATAAACTCCCGCCGCGTGATGGGTCCTCGAGTCTTGCCTCGCTTGGATTCGTGTATCATGGTGTTGCACTCCTTCTTGATAGTCCTGAAATGTCCTCTGTATTGCGTGGCGCTTCTTCTCAGCAGTCCTGAAATATCCTCTTTCCGTAGCGACGGCCTTCAGGCCGCCATCGGCCGACTTCGCAGTCCTGGAATGTCCTCTGTGCGGTGGGAAAGTATCAAATCAAGACGCTCGCCGCAAGCTCTTGCGATTTTAGATTTTGGATTTTCGCTTTTCGCTTTCGGAGTTTAGATTTTCGATATCGGATGGTTGACATCTGCATCAACGTGTGATACATAGGTGGTCAGCCTTCAAAACCCGACCCGCTGCCGAGCGAAGGTGGAGGATGTCATGCGATTCCACCGATTCTCTTCCGTGTTCCGATACACGTTGGGGGCGGGGAGATGTGTGTTTGCGCTCGCTGTGTGCCTCCTGGTACCCCTCAGCGCCACGGGGCAGGTGAACCCCGTTCCTTTCGTCAATCAGCCGCTGATCCCCGCAGCCATCGCGCCGGGCGGGCCGAGCTTCACGCTCACCGTCAACGGCACCGGCTTCGTCCCCGCGTCGGTCGTCAACTGGAACGGCAGTCCGCGGCCCACGACGTTCGTGAGCAATTCGCAGTTGACCGCCGCCATCCCCGCCACGGATATCGCCACTATCGGCAGCGCCTCCGTTACGGTTTTCAGTCCAGCCCCCGGCGGCGGCGTGTCGAACGCGGGCTTGTTCCTGGTTACCTTTCCGGTTTCATCCGTTACCTTCACGCGAACGGACTTGGGCACGACTGGCGGAGTCGTCGCTCTTGCCACCGCAGATTTTAACGGCGACGAGAAACCCGATATTGCCGTTCTCCAGGACGGCGCTGTCCTGATCTTCCTCGGGAATGGGGACGGGACGTTCCAGGGTCAGCGAAGTTTTCCAACCGACGGCTACGTGGGCGGCGGAGGGCGTATGGTCCTGGGAGATTTCAACGGCGACGGCAAGATCGACGTAGCCGTCGCTAACCACCAGTCGAACGCCGACCCGACCCGAGGCTCCATCTCCGTCCTTTTGGGAAACGGCGACGGAACTCTTCAGCCTGCCGTTAGCACCACGGTCCCTGGTATGCTCCCACAGGAAATGGTAAGCGCCGATTTCAACGGGGATGGGGCGCTCGACGTGGCGCTTGCCGCCACAGCTTCAAGAGACGCGGAGGTGCAGATCCTTCTCGGGCGAGGGAATGGTTCATTCATTACTGGTCCAGTCTATACCACTTCCCTTGGTAACATATCATTATTGGGTTTCGCCGGTGGCGATTTTGACCGAGATGGCCAGCTGGATCTGCCGCTATCCCTCTGCTATAACTACTCCTCTCCCAGCGGGGCCAATTATTGCATTTATCATTTTTGGCCCCTGCTTGGCAACGGGGATGGATCGTTCCGGTGGGGCACGAACTTCACGGGGGCGGGCGGGTATGGTATTACGGCGGTCGACCTCAACGCGGATGGGAATTTGGACGTGGCCGGCGGCTATCCCATAGACCCGGAGTATTTCAGGGCCGGAGTCTACATCCTGTTCGGGGCCGGTGATGGCACATTTCAAGGAGCTGTTGGTTTGCAGGTAGGGTCTGGCAGCGTTACCGGGCTGCCCGTCGCGGCCGACATGAATGGCGACGGCAAGCTTGACCTGATCACCCCGGGACATTACCAATTCTTCGTCTTGATAGGCAATGGGGCGGGGTCTTTCCAGACACCAGGAACTTCCTACTATCCGGCGCCGTACCCTCCTTCAGTCCCCGCCGTGGCCGATTTCAATGGAGATGGGCGACTGGATTTGGCCATGGGCTATTCGGGCGGGAGCTCACTTTCAGTCTTTATGCAGCCCTCGCTAGTGGACTTGCAGCCGGGGGGATTCCATTTCGGTGACCAGTTAATTGGAACTCCGGACAACACAGGAGCGGCCACATTGACCAACAACGCAGGGGGCCCGCTGACGATTTCGAGCATCGCCGTGACAGGAGCCAGCGCCGCCGACTTCACCGAAACAAACGACTGTCCGCTTTCACCTTCGACGCTGGCGGCAGGGGTTTCGTGTACCATCACCGTAACCTTTGACCATACAACGGTGGGGGAAAAGACAGCGGCAGTCACTGTCAGTGACGACGCCCCCGGCTATCCGCAGCAGGTTCTTAACCTCACGGGTTCAGTCGTCAACCCTACTGCGACGTTGTCCTCGACCAGCCTCGACTTCGGGAACCAGCCGCTCGACGTGACCAGCGCGGCGCAGACAGTAACAGTTTCCAATTCTGGCGTGGGCGCTTTGACCATCTTGGGGATCACGGTGACCGGGGACTTCGCGGTGACGAATAATTGCGGCACACGCCTCGCCCAAGGGGCGCAGTGCGAGGTCAGTGTCACGTTTGATCCCACCAACCCCGGGACGCTCTTCGGCATTCTGACCATTACCGACAACGCTGCCGATAGCCCACAAATCATCAGCTTGAGCGGGACGGGCATTCCGCCCACAGTCACTCTCTCCACCACCAGCCTGACGTTCGGAAATCAAAAGGTGTGGACGACAAGCCCGCCGCAGACAGTGACCTTGACAAACAACGGCCCAGGGCCGCTCAGCCACATCAGTACGGCCCAAACAAACGAGTTTGGTGCAACGTCAGACTGTGGGGGCACGGTGGCGGCCTCAGCGAGCTGCACGATTTCAGTCACCTTCACGCCTGAAGTCAACGGTACGCGGACCGGCACGGCCACCATTTACGACAACGCGGTCGGGAGCCCGCAAATGGTAAGTCTGACGGGCACGGGCCTCGGCCCAGTGGCTTCACCCTCTCCGAGCAGTCTAAACTTCCCTGATCAGCCAGTCGGAATAACCAGCCCGCCGCAAACTGTGACCCTGACCAACAGCGGCGCAGCGACGATGACCCTTACCGGCATCCTCGCCACCAGTCCCTTCGGCGAGACCACCGACTGCGCGGCGACCCTGAGCGCCGGAGCAAGTTGCGCCATAGTCGTGACGTTTACGCCGAACGTGGCGGGGACCACTTACGGGGCGCTCATCCTCAGCGACGATGCGCCGGGCAGCCCGCAGACGGTGAGCCTGACGGGTACGACGGCGGTGAATTTTGGCCAGCAACCGGTGGGGCAGACCAGCGCGCCGCAGATCGTTTCGCTGACTAACACCGGCAGCACGCCGCGAGTGATCGCCGGAGTTGCCACGACTGGCGACTTTGCTCAGTCGAGTGCGTGCGGAACGCTCGCGGCGGGCCAGAGCTGCCCGGTCAATTTAACCTTCACGCCCGCGGCTCCCGGGACGCGCACCGGGGCGCTGGTGATTGCCGATAATGCGCCGGGCAGCCCGCACGTGATGAATCTGACGGGGACGGGTCTCGGGCCAGGGGTGAGCCTCTCGGCGGCGAGCCTGGATCTTGGCAGTCAGTTGGTGGGGACAACAGGTGCCGCGCAGACGGTGACGCTTGAGAATAGCGGTAACGAAGCTTTGAGCCTCACGGGCATCAGCCTCGGCGGTACCCACAGCGGCGATTTCGCGCAGACGAACAATTGCCCCGCGAGCCTGGCGGCGACGGCGAGTTGCACCCTGAGCGTGACGTTCAAGCCCACGGCCTCGGGCGCGCGCAACGGTACACTCACCGTCACGGACAACGCTCCCGGCAGCCCGCATACGGTCGCGCTCTGGGGTACGGGGACGGACTTTTCGCTCTCCTCAAACCCGACCTCGCAGACCGTGACAGCGGGGCAGTCGGCCACCTACGCGCTGAGCGTATCGCCCCTCGGTGGGTTCAATCAGTCGGTAGCACTCACGTGCACGAAACAGACGACACGGACCCTGGCCACGTGCAGCGTCTCACCCTCGACGGTAACACTGGACGGCACGAACGCGGCCACGGTGACCGTCACCGTCACGACCAGGGCGGTGGGGAGGGCGACGCCTTTCAGCGGTCATAGACCGCCGCCACAGGATCCGCCGCGGGGCAGACACACCGGTCTGCCCCTACAAGTGTGGCTGCTGGCGCTTCTCGCCGCAACTGTCGTAGCGGCGGCCTTCAGGCCGCCACATGCAAATGTCCGGCTGAAGCCGGACACTACGTTCCCCTTGGCGGGGGCGCTGCTCTTGGTCCTGCTCTGGGCCGCTTGTGGCGGGGGAGTCGGCGGGGGCGGCAACCCCGGGACACCGCTAGGGACCTACACACTCACCGTGACGGGCACGGTGACGACCGGCTCGGGCAATCTGAGCCACAACCTTACGTTCACCCTGAAGGTGAACTAGCGAAGGACTGGGGGTTAGGGGTTAGGGGTTAGGAGTTAGGGACCCGGGACTCGAGGGATCCGGCTTGGAATTTTGGATCTGCGATTTTGGATTAACAGCGTCCGTGGTCCATCGTCTTTCGTGCGCGGCAACTGACCACTGATCCCGCGAGGCGGGAACAACTGACGGCTCGCTTGCCCTCATTTTCGCTTTTCGCTTTTCGTTTTTCGATTTTCCATTTTCGCATTTCCCTTTTCGCTTCTCGATTTTCCAATTTCCATTTTCCAGTTTCCAGTGTCGCCTTTCCGATTCCCGTCCTCCAACCCCAGATTCTAGCCTTGACGTATAGTCTAAACCACCGCTCCGGGCCCCCATTTTTCCCTTCAAGTGTCCGTTTCCGGACACTGATTTTTCCACAGGGAGGGCTCCGTCAGCCCCCCACTCTGACGCGATGCTTGTGGCTTTGGATGACAACTCCTTTGTTTGTTGCAAGATAGCTTAATCCACGATAGGACTAATTGTCACACCATTCCATTGGGATGGGACAGTGGGAAAACGGGGGGCCAATGAGGCTGGTGAGACTTCAGGGCGCGACCCAAGTGACGCGCGGTCGGCCGCTGGAGGGGTTGCGGTCCACGGCCACCGGGGTGCGGAACACTCGGCTCAGCAGTTCCGACTGGAGCACCTGCTCGGGTTCTCCCTGACAGAGGCAACGCCCCGCGTCAAGAAGAACCAGGTAATCGGCCAACTCCGCCGCGAGGTTGAGCTCGTGCGTGACGATGACCGCCACGAAGTTCTCCGACGCGGCAAGCTGGCGGAGCAGGCGCAGCATCTCGATCTGATAGCCGATATCCAGATTGGCCGTAGGCTCGTCGAGCAGCACCAGGCGCGGCCGCTGCGCGAGCGTCCGGGCGAGCACGGCGCGCTGGAACTCGCCGCCGCTGATCTCCGTGACGCGGCGATTAGCGAGCGCGGTGAGTTGGGTCATCTCCAAGGCCCACTCCACCCAGCGCTCGTCTTCCGGCGATTCAAAAAGGCTCCGCCCCAGATGCGGGTGGCGACCCTGCCGCACGAAGTCGCGAACCTCGAAGGAGAACAGCAACGGCGCGTCCTGCCGCGCCAGGCCCACGCGCCGGGCGCGCTCGCGCGGCGGCAGGTGATGAAGGTCCAATCCGTCAAGCCACACCGCGCCCGCCCGCGGCTTCAAGTGACCGCTCACGATTTCGAGCAGGGTTGACTTGCCGGAACCATTGGGCCCAATGATGGCGGCAAGTTCGCCCACGGGGGCCACGAAACTCGTAGCGGCGAGTTCGAAGTGCGGGTAGCGGTAGGTCACATCTTCCACGCGCAAGCACACGCCAGACTCACGCGGCAAGGTCTCAGTCGCCAGTGGTTGAGTGCCAGGAATAAGGTTCAAGGTTTTAGGTCCCGAAATTCAGCAGCCGATTTCTCTCTGGCCGCTGTGTCCTTCCTTTCAACTTTCAACTTTGAACTCTCAACAGTCCTTCCGCCTACCCTGCTGTCCGCCTTAGCAGGTAGATGAACACCGGCGCACCGGCGACCGCCGTCACCGCGCCCACAGGGAGTTCGGCCGGCGCCACCACGGTGCGCGCCAGCGTGTCGGAAAGCGTCAAGACGATGGCTCCGCCCAGCGCGGCCGTGGGGAGAAGCGTGCGGTGGTCGTTCCCCACGACCATGCGTCCCAGGTGCGGCACCAGCAGGCCAAGGTAACCGATAGCGCCGCTCACCGACACCGCCATGCCGGTAAGCAGCGACGCCAACAAAAAAACAGCCGTCTGCACCCTCGCCACATTCACGCCCAGGTGGGCCGCTTCTTCTTCTCCCAGGAGCAATACGTTCAGGTCTTTCGCGAAAGCGTAGAGCGCCAGAATTCCGAGGGCCACCACGGGCAGCAAAATGCGAAGTTGCATGTCGGTCACGACACTCAAGTCGCCCATCAGCCAGAAGGCGATTCCGCGCACATCGCGAGTGGAGAGAAGCGTCAGCACGAAGAGGATCACTGCGGAAAGGAAGGAAGCGGTGATGACGCCGGCGAGCACCAAGGTGTAACTTGCCAATCTCCCGGCTCTGCGCCCGAGCAAGTAAACCCACGCCGTGGTGAGCAGCGCGCCGGCGAACGCCACCAGCGGCGAAGCAGCCGCGACCCGCCCTCCTACATAGAGGGCGATGATAGCGCCCAGTGCTGCGCCGCTCGAAATGCCCAGGACGTAGGGATCGGCCAATGGATTACGCAGCAGCGCCTGCAACGCCGTGCCCGAAACCGCCAGCGCGGCGCCCACCAGCATGGCCAGCAGAATTCGCGGCAGGCGGATTTCCCGCACGATCGTGCTGGCTTCCGGCTGGGCGGCGCTGCCTCGCAAGCCTGCCCAGACTTCGCCCAGCGACAGATGCACGCCACCGAGCGCCAGAGCGCCCAAACCAACGACCAGCAGACCGGCGACGAGCGCCAGCGTCAGGGTAAGAACATTGCGGCGCGTGACGGCCAGCGTCATCGCTCGGCCTCCTTAGGCACGCCCTCCATCGGGTGAAGCGCGCGGGCGACCTCTTCCAGCGCATCCACCAAGCGCGGGCTGGTGCGAATGATGTCATCGGAGACGAAGTACATCCGACGATTCCTCACGGCCCGCAGGTCTCGCCAACCGGGCAGACGCTGGAATTCCTCAAGTTCCGGCGCGAAGGATTCGGAGCGCGGGAAAAGAATGACGTCGGGATCGCGATGCAGGGCCTCTTCCAGGCTCAGGCGTGGCCACTCGCCTCCGAGGTCCTCGCTAATCGAGGCGCCGCCCGCCCGGCGAATCACGTCGCCGATGAACGTGCGCGCTCCCGCCGTGGTCAGGGGTCGATACCAGACCACGAAGAGGACCTTGGGACGCCCGCGGCCCGCGACTCTTCTTTCCACGCCCTCGATTCTCTGGCGAAGGCCCTGCACCAACCGCCGCGCTTCCACTCCCCGGCCCAGCACCTGGCCCAGGTCCTCGATAGAACGCAGCGTTTCATCCACGGTATGCGCCGTCACGCCGTAAAGTGGAATCCCCAGGCGCGCGAGCCGGTCTGCCGTCTCAATCCGATTCGCTTCCGGACTGCCGAGGACCAGATCCGGGTGGAGCGTCACGATCTTCTCCAAGCTGGGGTTGAGGATGGGGCCGACGTGCGGCTTCTTCTTGGCTTCCGGAGGATATTCGCAATAGTCCGTATCGCCCACCACGCGGTCGGCCAAGCCGAGCGCATAGAGCGTCTCCGTGATACTCGGGGCCAGCGAGATCAACCGTTCGGGATGCTCCGGGATGCTCACGCGGCGGCCCGTCTGATCCGTGACGTCGCGGGCGGAGAACGCAACACCCGCCAGGGTGAGGAGGACCAAGACCAGCAGGAGGGGCACACAGAACACCGGCCGCTGGCTGCGCTGCTCGGGACCAGCGAGGCGTTGTGCAGGCCGTTTCTGTAAGCACCGACGCATTTCGGACCCGACCTTCGTCATCTCCAGAAAACAAGAAACCCCGCGCACTCTCGACGAGGGCGGGGCAGATTCCACCCACTCCTTCTCGCGAAGAGTGTGCGGCAGGGCACGTCCCGAGCCATCGAGACGGCCTCAAACGTCCAGGCAGGTTTCCTGACTCACGGCGTGCGCAGTAACCTTGCACCGCCTTCCCACCCGCGTCCTTAGCTATCAGGAGCGAGGGCAGTGGCGCCTTCCGAGTTCCGCAGAATCGGAAGGATGTGCAAGGCCCGCCCCGCGCCAAACGGTGCGGGGTCCGCCGTTCACAGTGGCGGGACCGTGGCCGATTCTCACGGCCTTCCCATTTGGGTGTCGCCAGGGGCGACACGTACCTGGGCTGCTTGTTACCGAGACTAAGTCTATGCACTGAGATTTCGTTTGTCAAAGCCTGCTTTACCGTGAACAATAGCGGGTGATATGAAAAACAAAGCCCTCTCGTTCATCCTGATCGTCGTGGCGTGGTCTAGCGCGGGGATTCCCTCCAGGGCGAAGGAGAAAGAGAAGGAGAAGGAACCCCCGAAGCCGACCGGCTGGTGTTATGTCTCCCAAGGCCCGGTGGAGGTCAGACCCCAGACTTCGGAGCGCAAGACCGCGGTTGTCCGCCTGGGACGCGGAGCGCTTGCACCCGTGTTCGAGGTCAAGCAAGCGGGAGGCAAAAGTTGGACCCGCATCCAGGCGGTGGACCCCGCCAAACTCACGGCGGAGATGGGATGGGTTATCTCCAGTCAGGTCGAGGTCTTGCCCGTCAGCCAGTTCCCTACCGACGCGGAACTCCTGAAGTTGCTCGGCGGCGCCTACCTGGATGACTTCACCGCGGGCCATACGGCGTTCGCCAGATTCCTGGTCCGGCAGGGCAAGCGAGAGCCGGCGATGGCTTGCTTCCTGGGCGCACCGATTCTTCCCCAGGCACGCCTCCAGGTGTTCCTGCGCACTCCAGGAAAGTGGGTGGTGGGGCCTTCTCTGGAATTTGCGTTCGCAAACTTGCAGGCGGGAGTCACGCGCCTGGAGATTCGCGACCTATTTGGAGACGGAGACGAATGCCTGGTCACGCGCGAGACCTTCAGGCTCGGGCCACAGAATGAGGGCCTGAACCTGGTGATTCGAAAGATTGCCGGCGATGCATTCAAGAAGTTGTGGCAGGCTCCGGTCGAGTTGCGCAACCTGGCTTCCTTTCCGCCTAAGTTCCAAATCCTGACGCCGCCGGAGAAGAACATCGGAGCGCCGGGCACGGTCACAAAAGGGGACGTGGACTTTCGCGCGCGCGACCGCATCAGTGAGCCGGTCTGGAAGGGCAAGGTTGAATTCCTCGTTTTTGGCCGGGAGCAGCCCGTCGAGACGGTGACCGTGGAGAAAGTCTGCGCTTGGGACGGGACGAAGTTCGCGCCGCTGTACTAGGCCGGGTCGGCGCCAACGTCAAGTATGTTCATCAAGGCAGCTCTGTCCGCTGCCATGTGCAACTGAAAGTCGAACGACAAGACTTGAGAACATCCACAGGAGGCCTGATTCAATGACCGCTTACAGTCGTCGCCGCTTTCTTCAAGTTTCAGCCGCAGCCGCCGCTTCTCCGCTTCTGGCCGGAGGATTACGCGGGGAATCGGAAAAAGGGATGCGCCTGGGAGTGATTGTGCATATGGGCAAGGACCCGGAGGGCGCGCTGGCCAGGGTTCACGAACTCGGCCTGCCCACCTGCCAGGCAGGAATCAGCGATTATGAACCGGAGATGGTGACGCGCTTGAAGAATGCCTTGGACCGTTACGGCATTGAGGCAACCGCGCTGAACACGGCGGGCCCGGGCCCCGCGGTGTGGGACTTTGATAAGGGGCCGCTCACCATCGGGCTGGTTCCACGCAAGTACCGGCCTGCGAGGATCGACCACCTCAAGAGGGCGTCGGACTTCGCCAAGAAGTGCGGCATCCCCGCCCTGCACACTCATTGCGGGTTCATTCCTGAGAATCCCAACGACCCGGTTTACAGGGAGACCGTGCAAGCCATTCGGGAGGTCGTGAGCCACTGCAAAGAGAACGGGCAGATGTTCCTCTACGAAACGGGACAGGAGACACCCATCACGCTGCTGCGCATGATGCAAGACGTGAACCTGGACAATCAAGGCGTCAACCTGGATCCCGCCAACCTGATTCTGTACGGCAAAGCAAATCCGGTGGATGCCCTCGACGTGTTCGGGACGCTGGTGCGCGGTGTCCACGCCAAGGACGGACTTTACCCGACGGATCCGCACCACCTGGGCCAGGAAGTGCCCATCGGCGAGGGCAAGGTGAACTTTCCGCGGCTCATTCAGCGGCTCAAGGAACTGAACTATCGAGGCCCCATCACCATTGAAAGAGAAATCGAGGGGCCGCAACAGACTGAGGACATCCGCAAAGCCAAGGCGTATCTCGAAGGATTGATTGCCTGACCTCCCGGGGGATCGCCGACCCGCGGGGTCCGCGCCAGCCGGCGGCCGGCGCGGGTACCCCATCTTCCGGGTCTGAAGCTACTTGTCCTTCTTGCGGGACTTCTGTGGTACATTGACCCGTCTTTCGGCCGGACTGGCGAAAGCGCAGCCTGTCCGCTTCCGCAAACCATGAGATCATCTGGCCAGTCATCTTCATCCTGCGGGCAGGCTTCTGGCCTTCCGCAGCCCGGCGGGGCTTCGACCCACCCTCGACCCACGCGGGTACGCTGGCACATCGTTGCCCTGCTGGCGGTCATCTCAGGACTCACTTATCTTGACCGTCTCAACCTGAGCATCGCAGCGGGATACATCCAGGATGAATTCGCCTTCGGCACGCAAACGATGGGATGGATTCTGAGCGCGTTCGTCTTGGGTTACGCGTTGTTCCAGGTGCCCGGAGGATGGATAGGAGACCGCTACGGTCCGCGGGGGGTGCTGGCGCTGGCCATCCTGTGGTGGTCGGTCTTCACCGCGGCCACCGCCATCGCGCCTCGCCTGCCCCTGGTTGGTTGGTTTGGCATGGCCTGGTCCTTTGCCATCGTTCGGTTTCTTATCGGCGTGGGTGAAGCCGCCGCGTTTCCCAATTCCAACAAGATTGTCGCGAACTGGATGGGCGCCGGCCAACGTGGCATTGGCAACGCGCTGTTCCTGGTCGGGATCGGGGTCGGAGGCGCGCTCACTCCCAGGTTCATCACCATGCTGATGGAACACTGGGGCTGGCGATCGTCCTTCTACGCGTGCGCGGTCGTGGGAACGATTGTGGCCTTGATCTGGCGATTGTATGCGACCAGCCGTCCCGAGGAGCATCCGCGCGTCAACGCCGCCGAGTTCGCCCTGATTCACGCCGGCGAGCTACCGGAATCCGCCGGCACGCCAGCCCGCCACGGCGCACCCTGGGGCCGGATACTCTCATCTCTGTCGGTCTGGGGCTTGATTCTCAGCTACTCCTGTATCGCCTACACAGCCTACATCTATTACACGTGGTTCTTCGTCTATCTGACGCGGGTGAGGGGCCTTACCGTGAAGCAGGGGAGTTTCTGGGGTTCCACGCCCTTCATAGCCATTACCCTGCTGGCGCCTCTGGGCGGTTGGATGTCAGATCGCCTGGTCGCAAGATTCGGCAAGCGCCGCGGGCGTCAGGGCGCGGTGTGGGTGGGCGTGCTCTCGTCCGCGAGCCTGCTCTGGGCGGGCAGCCACACTGCCAACAACACGGTGGCCATCCTGTTCCTCGCCTGTGCTTCCGGCTTCAACCTGTTTGCCACTATCACCTGGTGGGCCACCTGCAATGACCTCACCAAAAGGTACTCCGGCTCTCTCTCTGGTTTGATGAACATGTTCGGCAATTTAGGCGGATGGCTGTCACCAATTGTCACGGCTTACATTGCGACGCGCGTGGGGTGGAACCAAGCCCTGGAATTCGCCACGCTGGTGACGCTCACCGCAGGGGTGTTGTGGTTCCTGGTGGACGCGGCCCAGAATCTCGAAGAAACCTCCGGCACCCACAGTCAGCTACGACACGTTACTGAGAACTAACTGCGGGCCGGGTAGGGTGCTATAATCGCGCCGTCATAGAGTCGCGGTCATGGACGATCTTCTCCTCCCGCTCTTCCCCCTGGAAGCTGTGCTCCTGCCCGAGGAGCCGCTCTCCCTTCACATCTTCGAGGAACGCTACAAGCTCATGGTCCGGGAGTGCCTGCAAGCCAAGTCCGCGGGCACGGGGCAACAGGAGTTCGGGGTGATCCTCGCCAGAGAGCAGGACGTGCAGACGGTAGGGTGCACCGCCCGGATCATCAATCTGACGCGCAAGTACCCCGATGGGCGGATGGACATCTTCACGGTGGGCAGCCGGCGGTTTGAGGTCCTATACACGAACGAGGAGAAGGCTTACGTGCGGGGCGGCGCGGAATTCTTCGATGACGATCCCGACGCCGACCTGCCTGGCGAGGACGAAGCCCAACACGCGATCGAGTTGTTTCGCCGAGCCGTGCAGCGCATCCGCAAATCCACGGACGTTCCCATTCATATCCCGCGCCCGTACCGACATCTTTCCTTCCGCATCGCTGCGTCCCTTCCCTTGGACCTTGACTTCAAGCAGCAACTCCTGTCGCTGCGCAACGAGCCCGAGCGCTTGCGGCAAGTGACTCGTGCCATCGATCATTTGATTACGCAGTCGGACTTCGTGCAGAAGGCCCGAAGCAAGGCCGGCGGCAACGGGGACATCCACCCTCAGGGCTGAACGCCTACACCATCGAGAGCACTGTCCGACGCGTCACTGATGCGGGAAAAATCCTGCCGCAGCCCCTCCAGCGCCCACGGGGCCGGACGCGGTTTGCTACTCGATCTTCTCCAGGGTCGCGCGAATCGTGGTGAGTTTGCCCCCCGCTTCCAGCGACAGCGGCTGGTCCCAGGGCTTGAAGCCGGGCAACAGGAGGTTGAGGTACCGAGTGCCCGGGCGGATCTTCAGGATAGAAGGTGTGTTGCCCACGAAATCGCCGTCCAGCATGATGTCGGCGCCGATGGGCTGGGAGAAGATCTGCACCGTGACAGGCTCGCCGGGAATGATCTTGGGAGCCGGGGCAGGAGTTGCGGCAGGAGAGGGGGCAACCTCGGCGGTGGGAAGAACAGGAGTGGCAACTGTAACCGGCGCCGGCGAGCTGCTCGCCGCCGGCGCGGTTACGGGAGTTCCTGCACCTCGCAACCACAGGGGGACGACTAATTGCGTGCTCCGATGGTCCACGTTGGTAGCCACGACGGTCACGCGGTTCAGGCCTTCTTGCAGCGTCACGCCGTCCACCGTGAACTCCACCGCCTTGATGTCACCGCTGGAGCGCAGTTGGGCCGCAACACCATTCACGGTGACCGAGAGCACGCCTCGGGCATCCAGTGCCGCCCCGCGCACACTTACCACCGGCTGGGCAACTTCGGTAGGTACATTGGGATCACTGACCGCCGGCTCCATGACGCGTACGGTCGGGCCTGTGGAGGTCGCCGGCTTCTGCGCGTTCACGCGCTGCTCCACCGAACGCAGCACCTCGTTGAAATGCGTAGCCGCCTCGACGAGCGGCTGCCAGGTGCGGACGTCTTCCCAGCGGAACTTGGGGTTGGGTTCGTCCACCATGCTCTCGCGGATACGGAAGAAGTGATAGGTCTTTCCACCCAGGAATTTGAACTCCGCCTCGGGCATGCGGGAAGCCATGACCTTCCACTGACGCGCCTCGGTGATCGAAGAGCGTGGATAGCTGAACCCGTGCTCGCGATCGCTCTCTGGTTGGACAACCTCGAAGCGAATCGTTTCGCGCGTGATGTACAGATACCCGTAGCAGCCCGTGGCCGCGTGCTGGTGCCCCACGGCAAAGCGAAAGGTCGGCTCGGGGGCGTCCTTGACGAGGTACTTCTCCCAGGCGATTTCCTCGTCCGCCGCTAGAGGCGGCCCTACGGCTTTGCGGCGGAACTGCGCGAAGGCAGACGTACCCAGCAGGAGAACTACACCTAACGCGACGAGCACCCGTGCCATGCGGCGTCGTGCCATCCTCCCAAGCACCTCCTGCGCCAGATGAAATATCAGGATCCTCACGTCAAGCCCAATAGACCATATCGCAGCCATGGGAGTCAAGGTTGCGAACCGGCACATGGTATCGCCGGGATCACAGATAGCGCGCCACGCCGCAACACCGACTGCAAACGCTGCCTCCTCTCCCATCTCTGCTACAATGGCTTCTTCGATGTCTGAACTCACACCCATTCTGGTGACTGCCGGCATTCTGAAAGACGGCGACCGGATTCTGATTTGCCAGCGCCACCGGTCTGACGCCTACGGACTGCAGTGGGAGTTCCCCGGCGGCAAGGTCCGCGACGGAGAAGACCTGAAAGGTTCCCTGCGCCGGGAACTTGGTGAGGAACTCTCGATTGAAGCCGAGGTGGGCGAGGAAGTTTTCCGCCTGCGTCATCGTTATCCCGACCGCTATGTCGAAGTGGTTTTCTTCACCGTCCCGTCGCATCACGGCACGATCCACAACCGGGTTTTTGAGGCAGTCGCTTGGGCGCCCCGCCAGGAACTGCCTAGCTACGATTTTCTCGCGGCTGACCGAGAGTTGGTGAATCGGATCGCCAGAGGTGAAATTGTCTAAGCGCAAACAGGGTAGGGCGGTAACAGCTGTGGCGCTAGGGATCGCCCTCGGCCTCTTCGGGATCTCCATGTCGCTTCGTGGGCAGCTTGAAAGTGTCGCCACCTCGCCCCCGCGTTTCAACTGGGTCAGCCATGGGCGAGTCGAAGGCCACCTGGCCCTGAACCAATCTCCCGCCGCCGCGTTCTCGCCGGACAGCTCGACCCTGGCGGTGATGGTTGAGGACAAGATTCTGCTCATGAATCTCGCTGCGGCAGACATCCGCAAAGTGCTGCGGCCACGCGTGGAGGGCATCACCGAATTCCAATTCCGGTCAGCGAATTACGTGGCCCCTAACCGACTGTTCATTCTGGGCAGTGGCTTGTTCAGGGTCGCGAAAAAGGGCTCCGGAGGACCAACTCCGACGCTGGCCTTCCAGTGGGACATTGACCAGGACACCCTTTTCGGCAAAGTCAACACCGTGGCCGCGGGAGGAGGATACGGAACGCCTCGCTACTTCCCCCAGATCGGCTATCTGGTTTTCTACAAGGAAAGCAATTTCGACATGTGGCATCCGGTCACTGAACGCGGGGGGCGGGTGAGCATCCCCTCGCTCACGCGTCAGCCCAACCTCTTCCAATTTTCTCCCGATGGCCACTGGCTGCTGCTCGCCCAGATCGAGGCAAATTCCACGGCGGACCCGGTGGTGGTCAACCTACGCCAGCATCAGTTCGTCGATGCGCTGCGGGGGCATCAGGGCACGGTTCTGAGCATGGCCTTTTCGCGGGACAGCAAACGAGTTTTGACGTCCTGCGAGGATGGTAAGGTCCGAATCTGGTCGGTGCCCGAGTGGAAACTGCTACGGACGCTGGCCGGCCATCAAGGGCCCGTGCACTCGGCGGAGTTCTCTGCCGACGGGAACTGGGTGGTCTCAGGCAGCGAGGACACGACGGTGCGCATCTGGTCGTCAGAAGATGGAAGCCTGGTGCAGACTCTGGAAGAAAGTCGCGAACCCGTCCGCACCGTGGCCTTCTCACCCAACGGAGAATACGTCGCAGCCTCCGCAGACCTGGTTGTCCTGGTGTGGCAACGAACAGTCAGTGGTCAGTAGGCGGTAGTCAGTGGTCAGTTGTCAGTTGTCAGTTGTCAGAAATCAACCCTCAACACTGAGCCCGATTGCCTCCGGTCCTTGAATCTGAGGGACGGCTGATGGCTGACCGCTGAAACCTGAAACGTGCTAAGATTTTTCTTGCGCTGCACGCGGCCGCAGCCGCAGCGGGGCTTCAATTCTTATGCCGAAAGTGGGAATGGTCAGCCTGGGCTGTCCCAAGAATCTTGTGGACAGCGAAGTGATGCTCGGGATTCTGGCCCGTCAGGGCTACGAGTTGACCCCGCACGCTGAAGACGCCGACGTCCTCATTGTCAACACCTGCGGCTTCATTGATCCCGCCAAGCGCGAGTCAATTGACACCATCCTGGAAATGGTCGAGCACAAAAAGTCGGGTACTGCCCAACGACTGGTGGTGGCCGGCTGCCTGGTAGAACGCTACCGGCAGGAAATCCTGGCAGAAATTCCCGAAGTGGATTTCGTGATCGGGACCAACGAACTGGAGCGAGTGCTGGAAGCCTGTGCGGCGGACGGCCACCGGCGCACCGTGGAAGGGCCCGCGGGAGCTTACCTCTATCACGAGTCCACTCCCCGAGTGCTTTCCACGCCTCCGCATACCGCCTACATCAAGATCGCCGAAGGGTGCGATCAGCCGTGCTCGTTTTGCGTGATTCCCCAGATGCGAGGACGATTCCGCTCGCGCCGGCTCGAAGGCGTGGTGCGCGAAGCCGAAACCCTGGCGCGACAGGGGGTGCGGGAGATCACCCTCATCGGCCAGGACACGACGAGTTACGGCGAGGACCTTGGAATGCGCGATGGCCTGGCGGCACTGCTCCGCGAGCTGGGCAAAATCCCGGAACTCGTTTGGGTGCGGGCGCTCTATTACTATCCCAACCGCGTGAGTCATGCCCTGATCGAAGCCGTCGCGCAAACACCCAAAGTCTGCAAGTACTTCGACATCCCTCTCCAGCACGCGAGCGAGTCTGTCTTGAAAGCCATGCGGCGCGGGTCGGGTGGGGAGCACTTCCTCCGCCTGCTGAAGAAGATCCGCAGCGCAATTCCGGGCGTGGCACTGCGTACCTCGTTGATCGTGGGTTTCCCCGGTGAGACGGAGCGCGATTTCCAGGAGCTACTGGATTTCGTCGCCGCGGCAGAGTTCGACCACTTGGGAGTCTTCCTCTACTCGAACGAAGAGACCGGCGCGTCTTACGGACTCCCGGATCAGGTGGCGGCGCGCGTCGCCCGCAGCCGGCAAAGGAAGCTCATGGCGTTACAACGCAGGATTTCTCGGCGCAAGCTCCGGGCGCTGGTCGGCAAGTCGCTGCCGGTGCTGGTGGAAGACCGATCGCCAGAGACCGAACTGCTTTTCCGGGGCCGGCTGGAATCGCAGGCACCCGAAATCGACGGCGAAGTCCTGATCAACGACTTTGAAGGTCCTGAGCCACAGCCGGGAGAGTTTCGCTGGGCCACCATCACGGCAGCTGGCGATTACGACTTGGTGGCGCGCCTCAAGGCCCGGACTTTCGCCGAGCGGACCCCTCCGAGCAGGAGGGCTGCTCCGGCACCGCTTTTGATCCAGATTCAGCCCTCGGCTGAGGTTACCCCGGATAGTGGCCATGCGCTGCCCAATTTGTAAGCGCGAGACGACCAGGAAGGGCAACCCTTTCCGGCCCTTTTGCAGCGAGCGCTGCCAACTGCTCGACCTGCACAACTGGTTGTCGGAGAGGTACCGGGTTCTCGGGCCAGCCGATACCAGCAGGCAATCCGACGAGGCCCCGGACCGCCGGCAGGCCGACAAGGGGGAACGTGGCTGAGGGGCATCGAGGGCCGGCAGTCTGGATTGCCACCTGTGCGGGCGTGGGATATTTCCCGGTTGCGCCCGGGACGGCCGGCTCAGTCGTGGGAGTCGTGCTGGTGGCGGCACTCGCCCGTGTGCCTCTCGCGTGGCCGGGGCTGTGGGTCTTGCTAGCCAGCCTTGCACTGGCTATCTTCATTGTTGGGGTTTGGTCCGCCGGGGGCGCTGAAAAGTACTTCGGCCGGGTCGACCCGCGCCACGTGGTGATCGACGAGGTCGTGGGGCAAATGCTCACCTTCCTCGCCCGACCGGACGCCTCGTGGAAGTGGTTGCTGGCGGGGTTTGTCCTGTTCAGGATTTTCGACGTGGTCAAGCCCTTCCCCGCTCGACGCCTGGAGCGGCTGGCCGGGGGCTGGGGCATCATGATGGACGACGTGGCGGCAGGCGCTTATAGTATGGTGGCCATGCTGATATTGGGTTATCTTCTTAGATGAGCTTGGGGAAGAAGGCTGGCGAGTTGGATCAATCCATGGATAAGGGAGCATCCGCAGGAAGCAGACCACGTATCGAGGCGGTGGCGCCCCGGGCGGCGATCGCAGGGGGCGAGGTCGCCATTGAGGGCCGCGGGTTCACACCGAATGGCAACACGCGCCCGGTGGTGCGCTTTGGCGAGCAGCTCGGGAGCTTGCTGATCAGTTCCCCTACCCGGCTCGTCGTGCGGGTGCCGGAAGGCGTGGTGAGCGGCGAGTTGACCGTGGATAGCGGATCCGCCGTCAGCGAGCCGGCCTCGGTGGCGGTCGGCATCACGGTGGCGGAGAACCTGCACCCGGTGGCCAATCCCGCTGAGGATCCTGCCGGAAATATCTTCAGCACCTTCAGCGGCAGCCGCGGGCAGAAAGTTGCCGTCTCTGTCTTCAAGATCGGTCGCGACCAAGTGGCGCACTCGTTCCTGAGCGACCTCCTGAATCCCACGGGCTTGGCTTTCGACCGCGATGGGCTGCTCTATATTTCCAGCCGTGCCGAAGGTACGGTCTACCGGGTGACGCCGGACGGTCACCGGTCCGTTTATGCGGAGGGGATGGGCGTCGCCACCGGCATCGCTTTCGATCCGGAGGAGAATCTGTACGTTGGCGATCGCAGCGGAACGATCTTCAAGATCAGCCGGGACCGGCAGATTTTCGTTTTCGCCACGATGGAGCCCAGCGTTTCCGCCTACCATCTGGCCTTCGGCCCCGACCACGGCCTTTATGTGACCGGTCCCACCACTTCGAGCTTCGACCACGTTTTTCGCGTTTCCCCCGCCGGAGAAGTCAAGTCCTTCTACCGCGGCTTGGGGCGCCCGCAAGGTCTGGCCTTTGACGCCGAGGGAAATCTTTACGTGACCGCGTCGCTGGCCGGACGTCGCGGCGTGGTGCGCTTGACGCCAGATGCCCAGCCGGAACTGGTGGTTTCCGGATACGGAATCGTGGGGCTGGCCTTCACGTCGCATCGCTCTATGATGTTGGCTACGAATAGCTCCCTGATCGAGCTGTTCATGGATATTGAAGGCAGGCCCTTACTGCAATGACGAGTGACAAGTGACGAGCAAGAACTTGCCGCTTTCGCTTGCCACTCATCACTCGTCGCTGACAACTGATCTCCCATGGACGCGGAAATCATCGCGGTCGGTTCGGAACTCCTCACGCCCTACCGGCAGGACACTAACTCGCTCTATCTCACCCAGAAACTGAACGCCCTTGGAATCGAGGTAAGGTTCAAGACTATCGTGGGCGACAACCGCGAGCATTTGGCTCAGGTGTTCCGCGCGGCCCTGGGCCGCTCACGGCTTATTCTCATGACCGGCGGCCTGGGGCCGACTGAGGACGACATCAACCGCGAGGTGGTGGCAGAAGTCCTTGGCCGGCCGCTCGATGAGGTCGCTGAGATCCGCCGCCGCATCGAGGAACGGTTCGCGCGCCTTGGCCGCACGATGTCGGAGAACAACGTCCGCCAGGCGCTGGTTCCCGAAGGCGCCGAGTGGCTCGAGAACAAGCTGGGCACCGCCCCGGGACTGTGGATGTCTCACGAAGGAACGGTGATTGTTCTCCTGCCGGGCCCTCCCCGGGAACTGGAAGCGATGTTCGAGGCAACCTGCGCGCCGCGTCTGGCCAGCTTTGCCACTGGGGAATGCCTCCGCACCCGCGTGTACAAGGTGGTGGGCTTAGCGGAATCCGAAGTGGATCAACGCATTGCGCCCATCTACAAGGACTACCAGAACCCTCGCACCACGATTCTCGCCACGCCGGGAAGCATCGAGGTCCATTTGCTGGTCCGGGCCGCAGACGAAGTCGAAGCCAACGCGCTGCTCGACGAATTGGGCGACAAGATTGAAGCCACTCTGGGCGAGTACGTTTTCTCCTCGGGGGGAGAATCCCTGGAAGAAGTTGTGGGCATGTACCTGATGATGAGACAGAAAACCCTGGCGGTGGCGGAAAGCTGTACGGGTGGTCTGTTGAGCGAACGGCTGACGCGAGTTCCCGGCAGCTCCAATTACTTCCTGGGGGGAGCGGTCTGTTACAGCAACGAACTGAAGGGCAAGCTGGCGAGCGTCCCGGCAGACCTGATTGAGCAGAACGGTGCGGTGTCCAAACCGGTCGCGCAGGCGCTGGCAGAGGGCATCCGGAAGCGGACCGGAGCTTCCATCGGCATCGGTATCACGGGCGTTGCAGGTCCAGGCGGAGGAACAACCGAGAAGCCTGTGGGCCTGGTGTTCATCGCTCTGGCTGACGAGCAGGGCACCGAGATTCGCGAGTTCCGTTTTCCGGGTGACCGCGAGCGAGTCCGCCATTGGTCCACGCAAATGGCGCTGGAAGTGATCCGGCGCCGGCTCCGCGACTGATTCCAAGATTTGAAATCTCAAATCTGAGACTGCTGAATGCGCGCCTTCATTGCCATTGACTTGCCGGATGGACCCGCCCCGAGGGCATTCATCTGACCCTGAAATTTCTCGGGGAGATTTCCGAAGACAAGGTCCGTCAGGTCACGGAGGTCCTGACCACCCTTGCCCCGTTCGAGCCGTTCTCGATCGAGGTCAAAGGATTCGGGTTCTTCCCCGACGCTCGCCGCCCACGGGTATTCTGGGTGGGGCTTGAGGCGCCGCCGGCGTTGGGCGAACTCGCCCGTCGAGTGGAAGACGGCATGGAACGCTTGGGCTTCGCGCGGGAGGATCGCGCCTTCACCCCGCACCTCACTCTAGCCCGCTTCAAGGTTCCCCGCCCGCAACCCGCCCTCCAGTCGCTCCTCGAGCAGCACCAGGAACTGACGATGGGTTGTTTCAAGGTCTCGGAATTCTTCCTGTATGAGAGTAAACTCTCCCCGCACGGTGCGGAGTACCGCAAAGTCGCGCGCTTCCCCAAATAGCGCCGCACTTTAGGGCGGCAGCTTGATTCACGCCCGTCTGCAGGCGGGCGCTACATGTGTGGTACGAACATGCTTGGCATCCTGAGCGCTTTCATCGCGTACCTTCTCGGGTCCATCCCGTTCGGCTACCTGATCGTGCGGTGGCAGAAGGGATTTGACGTTCGAACCATTGGCAGCGGGTCCACCGGCGCCACCAATGTGATGCGCAGCCTGGGAGTCGCCGGTTTTGTGGCCACTTTCCTCCTGGACGTAGGTAAAGGGACTGCGGCGGTCCTGCTGGCGGCGAGGCTCACGGCCAACGACCCACGCTGGATAGCGGTGGCGACGACGGCAGCCATCCTGGGTCACTGCTTTCCCGTCTGGCTGCGCTTCCGTGGGGGAAAAGGCGTGGCCACGGGCGTCGGCGTGTTCATTGCACTGGCGCCTATTCAGGTGGGCTTGGCGCTAGTGATCTTCGCAGCCGTGCTCGCCATTTGGCGCCATGTTTCCCTTGGCTCGATCTGTGGCGCGGCAGCGTTCCCTGTGCTTATGTACTTTCTCAAGCAACCACCTCCGCCACTGCCAATTGTGTTGGGAGCTGCGATCGGAGCGGCTATCATCATCGCTAAGCACCATAGCAATATCCGCCGGCTCCTGAGCGGCACGGAGAATCGGCTGGGAAAAAGGAAGACGGAAAACAGGAGTCAGGAGTCAGAAGTCAGAAGTCAGTAGCCGGTTGTCAACTGACTGCAACCATCTGCCGGAGTTAGGGTGCAACGGACAACTGACTAAGGACCACGAACAGCTTTTCTTATGAAACACATCACCATCATCGGCGCGGGAGGTTGGGGGACGGCGCTTTCGCTCACGCTGGCCAACCTGGGCCACGCGGTGCGGCTCTGGGCTTATGAAGAAGAGGTGGTCGAAAGCCTCCGCACGCGCCATGAAAACGAACTGTTCATGCCCGGCGTGCGGCTGCCCGAAAGCGTGATTCCCACGAACGACCTCGCGGAGGCGCTGGCGGGGGCGGAAGTCGTCGTGACTGCCGCTCCCTCGCACGTCTGCCGTACACTCTACGAGAGGATGCTTCCCCGCCTTCAGCCGGACATGGTCTTCGTGAGCGCCACCAAGGGGCTCGACACCGAGCGCTTGATGCGCATGAGCGAAGTCTTCCGAAGTGTGGTGGGCGAGAGATTCCGGCCGCAACTCACGGTGCTTTCCGGGCCCAGCTTTGCGCGCGAGGTTGCTCAAGGCCACCCGACCGCCTTGGTGGTGGCGTCCGATGAGCGCGAGGCGGCTCAATTGATTCAAAGCGAATTCTCCTCCCGGGTGCTGCGCCTCTACACGTCGAGCGATGTTGTGGGCGTGGAACTGGGCGGCGCAGTGAAGAACGTGATTGCCATTGCCGCCGGCGTCGTGGAAGGACTGGGCCTGGGACACAATCCCACGGCAGCCCTGATCACCCGCGGCCTGGCCGAGATAACGCGTCTGGCCTGCGCTTGCGGCGCCCGGCGCGAGACTCTGGCGGGACTCGCGGGCATGGGCGACCTCGTCCTCACCTGTACCGGCCACCTGAGCCGCAACCGCACCGTGGGGGTTGAACTCGGCAGAGGCCGGAAACTCGCGAAAATCATCGGCCCCATGCGTATGGTCGCGGAAGGCGTCAAGACGACTGCGGCCACCGTAGCTCTGGCCGCGAGACACGCTATCGAGATGCCCATCACCCAGCAAGTCCACCGCATCCTGGAAGGTCAGGTCTCGCCCCGCGAAGCCATTCGCGAACTGATGGAACGGACCCTGAAGGAAGAATAGGGGCGCAGCTCAGCACGCTGCTCGTAACCACTCAGTCATCGCATCTCCCAGCAGCCGGTCTGCCCGCGGCGCTCTGGGACGTCGATCAGGAAATCATTGTTCCTGAAATAGTCGAAGGTTGCTTTTCGGCCCAGCTTTACCTTAATATGACAAGACAATAGGGCATCATGAAACGAAGCGGCAACCGGCGTGTGCGGATCTTGTACCTACTCCTGGTGATTCTCATCGGCACCAGTGTCCTCCCCCTCTGGTTCTACGGCTCCAAGATGATGTCGACGAACAGAGAGGTTCTGGAGCGGCAGGAGATCCTACTGCAAACCAGTACCTCACAATCCCTGGCCCGCGAGATATCCCTGTACACGGAGAACCTCCGGCAACGGCTCGGAGAGTTCTTTGACGAAACCACGCCGCTGGCCTCACGCATTGACGGCACCAAGTATGCCTCCGACCCTCGTTTGCGAGTCACCCTGGAACAGTTCGTCACGGACTGGCCCATGGTTTTGTTTGCGGCGGCGTTCAACAAGGAGGCCCGCGGGGTGCAGGCCGGCGGTTACAACGCCGCGGGAGATGCCTTCTTGCGCAAGGCGCTCGAGGCCGCTTTCACCGCTACCAGCCAGGGCGCTTCCTATCAGAGCGATCCCATCACCATCGTGCGGAACGCGAAGAGCGAGCCGGTCATGGTGTGGGCTCGCCCCGTCAACGCCCAGGGCCAGTTCCAGGGAATGGTGGCGGCCGTGGTGACGCTGGCGCCGCTCCTGGAACGGCTGGAGGAAATCAGACTGACGGGCCTGGAAGCGTACATCGTGGACAACTCCGGCCGCCTGGTCGCCTCCAACATCGCCGAAAAGAATGTGGCCGGCAAAGACATGGTCAGTGTCCCTATTGTGCAGAAGTTCCTGGTATGGCGGGGCGCGGCGCGCGCCTCGGAGACGACAACGTTCTACCTGACGGAGGGTAACGAGACCGTGCAGATGCTCGGCACGTACTCTCCCATTCAGAACGTCAACTGGGGCGTCATCGTACAAAAGAAGGTGCGAGACGCCTTCTTCGCCGTGGACCAGATGCGCCGCGATACGATGCTCTGGGGCATCGTCGTCATCATCCTCAGTCTGGTAATCGCCGTTGTTTCCGCCAAGTTCATTACGCGTCCCCTCGACAGCCTCACCCAGACAGCGCGCTCCATCGCCGAGCGGGACTACACCCAGCGGGCCGACATCCGCAGCCGCACCGAAATCGGCGAGCTGGCCGCCACCTTCAACCTGATGGCGGAGGACATCCAGCACTACATCAGCGATCTGAAGAGTGCCTCGGAAGAGAACCGGCAGCTCTTTATTGACGCCATCGAAATGATTGCGGCGGCAGTGGACGCGAAAGATCCCTACACCAAAGGCCACTCCGGGCGCGTTTCCCACTATTCCGTCATCCTGGCGCGGGAACTGGGCCTGCCGGATGACGAGGTCGACAAGATCCGCGTCTCCGCCACGCTCCACGACGTAGGCAAGATCGGCATCGAGGATCGCGTGCTGAAAAAACCCGGCGTGTTGACCAACGAGGAGTTCGACATCATGAAGCGCCACACGATCATGGGATTCGAGATCGTGCGGCAGGTCAAGCGGCTCACGGAGATGCTGCCGGGGATTCGCTGGCACCACGAATCCTTGAACGGCAAGGGCTATCCCGACGGGCTTACGGGAGACGAACTTCCCCTCATGGTGCGCATCATTGCCGTGGCCGACACCTTCGACGCCATCACCACCGACCGGCCATACCAGGCCGGCCGGGAATTCCCCCAGGGGCTGGAAATCCTCCTCAAACACGCCGGGAGCAAGTACGACCCCATCGTGGTGGACGCGCTGCACTCCGCCTATGCCAAAGGCGAACTCCGTAAGTTCGAGGTGCGTCGCAAGACCCTCGAGGCCGTTCCGCAAGCTGGCTCTTGATTTGGCTCGCCTGCTGCTTCCCCCTCGGCAGTCTCACGCAATTTGACGCCCCGCCCAGGGGCGGTTCGGGATAGAATCATGGGCGATGGTCCAATCTCTGTTTGGCTCTGCGGAAGAAAAAAAAAGCGGCTTCTTCGACCGCCTCAAGCAGGCCGTGGCCTCCACCAAGGCACAGTTGGTGGAACGGGTCGAGGCGCTCGTGGAAGGCAAAGTTACGGTGGACCAGGGGGTGCTCGACGAGCTCGAGGCCACGCTGCTCGCCGCCGACCTGGGCGTCAAGACCACGCAAGAAATCCTCGCGCATCTGCGCGACCAGGTAAGCCGCCGGCGGCTGCATGAGACTCGGCAGTTGCGCTCTGCACTGGAGCAGGAAATCCTGACTGTCCTGGAAAACCCCGCTGGCCCACGCGTGGCCCCCGCTCTCAAACACCCGCCTGCCGGCCAGCCGGAGGTTATCTTCGTGGTGGGGGTCAATGGCGTCGGCAAGACCACCAGCATCGCCAAGCTCGCTCATTACTATCTTCAGCAGGGCCGCCGGCCGCTCCTCTGTGCTGCCGACACCTTTCGCGCCGCCGCCAACGAGCAGCTTGAAATCTGGGCGGGACGCCTGGGTATCGAGATCGTCATGCAAAAGCCCGGGGCCGACCCCGCAGCCGTGATCTTCGATGCGCTGGCCGCAGCCAAGAAGCGCCGCGACAATCCGGTCATCGTGGATACCGCCGGGCGGCTGCACACCAAGTTCAACCTGATGGCTGAACTGGAAAAGATGTGCCGCATCGCCCGGCGCGAAGTCCCCGACGCGCCCCACCAAGTGTTGCTGGTGCTCGACGCCACCACCGGCCAGAACGGCCTCCAGCAGGCCCGCCAGTTCACCGAGCAGGCGGGCACTACCGGCATCATCCTGGCCAAGCTCGATGGCACCGCCAAGGGCGGCGTGGTCGTGGCCATTGCGCGTGAGCTGGGCCTGCCCATTCAATTCGTAGGAATTGGCGAGAAGGTCGAAGACCTCCTGCCCTTCAACCCCCGGGAGTTCGTCGAATCACTCTTCGAGGCCTAGCCCACTGATGTTGCCCTGTTGAGCCGGCCCCCGAGCGCCTGCCTGCCCGCTTGGTGGGGGCTGGATTTCCTGGCGCCGCCCCCTGACCCTTCCAAGCCTGGCCACGTCAGGCGGGTTTCGGGCTTGCCCGAGTGGCCGAGCAACTTCTGTCCAGCCTTAAGAAATGCGCGGATTCGAGGCGAAAAACGGCCTGTGGAGCGTCAAAAAGGGGTCGAATTTGCGCTATCTAAAGCCGCCATGTGCTTTGTCATGAATAAGATGGCAGCTTTGGAGGCCCGAAATAAACTATCTCTTATGTTTTCAAATGCTGGCGAGGCGCTCGGCCGCTGATTTGCTGCTCACCACGGCAAGGTGACAGTACAACGTGCATACAGTCGAGTCCCGCACCAAACTCCTCTCCTGGCCCGCGGCCCCTGCTTGCGAGGCTGGACGCGAGCCTAAATGCGTAGATTAACACATCTAGCTGATTTTGTCAAGCCCTGATCTTCGGGACGGGAACTGCTCTACTCGCGCGAGGAACGACCGGGAGGCAACTTCTGCAGCACCACCCGGAGGGATGTGGTTTCGCCCGGACGAACACCGGCGTTGATTCGCCGCCCGCGATAACCGGGCTTGCTGATCAGGACCGCGTAGCGTCCGGGGAGCAGTCCGAACCGGCAGGTACCGCCCAAGCCGGTCGTCGAGCGATAGCCGGGAACGGCCACCAGGACTCCCGCCAGCGGCTTGTTGTTTTCATCCAACACGATAACATCCAGAACCCCTTTGCCCTTGGCCGGAGCGGTGGATTGCTGCGCTTTTAGCCCAAGCGCGCCACTCAGGCAGAGCATCACAATGACGATCAGGATGGTCTTGCTTCGCATAGAAGCCCTCCAACCCGCCAAGCTCAGACGGGAGATCTTGCCGCACGTCTTCTCACCGCGGCGACCTCGGCGGGTTTCAGCTCTCGCCATTTCCCGACTTCCAGACCTTCCAAGGCCAGCGGGCCGATGCGCGTGCGGACCAGTTTCAGCACCTTGAAGCCCACGGCCTCGAGCATGCGGCGCACCTCGCGGTTCTTCCCTTCGGTCAGCACAATCTCCAGCCAACTGTATTTGCCGCGATCCTCGACGCGGCGCACGCTCTCGGGCTTCGCCCAATCGCCCCGCTTCATCTCCACGCCGGCGCTCAACCGGACGATGATCTCGTCACTCACCAAGCCGCTCAGCTTGGCCAGATAGGTTTTCGCGACTCGCGACTCGGGACTCGCAACAAAGTCCGCGAACTCGGTATCGTTGGTCAGCAGCAGCAACCCGGAAGTATCCTTGTCCAGCCGGCCCACGGGCACAACCCAGCGGCCCAGTTCGTCCAGACAATCGTAAACGGTCTTGCGCCCCTTCGGATCGCCGTGGCTGGTGATGACACCTTTGGGCTTGTAGAAGAGCAGATAGATTTTGCGCGTCGACTTCAGCCGTTCGCCATCCAGTTGGATGGTGTCCTGCCCGGGGCGGACCCAGCATTCCGGGTCGCGGATCACACGGCCATTCACCTTGAGCCGCCCGGCCCGAATCGCCTCCCGCGCCACCGTGCGCGAAGCCAGCCCGAAATGGGAAAGCACGCGGTCGAGAGTCATTGCGGATTTCGTCTTCATGGCGAACAGGAAGTCAGAAGTCAGGAGTCAGAAGTCAGAATCAAGAACCTCCTCGGATGGCAACCATGAAAGGGCGGGCAAAACACGCGGAAGTTACCCCTCAATTCGCATACATCCGAGCCGGGCACATTCTGACTCCTGACTTCTTCACTTGAGGAACGACACTTCATCCAACTGAATGAAATCCCGGACATCCGGCTCGGTAGCAGCATCGAGCTGGCTAACCGGCCCGAAGAAGGCCACGCGGCTATCCACCAGGAAGACGACCCGGTCGGCGAGTTTGCGGGCCAGCTTCATATCGTGGGTCACCACCACGGACGTCAGGCCGGTCTCCCGTTTCAGCTTCAGGATGAGGTCGCCAATGGTGAGGGCCATCAAGGGATCAACCATCGTAGTAGGTTCGTCGTAGAGGATGGCTTCGGGCTCCGCCGCCAGGGCGCGCGCTATGGCCACCGCGCGCTTCATGCCGGTGCTCAGATCGGCGGGCATCAGGTCCCGCATTTCGGCCAACTCCACCCGCGCCAGAAGCTCATCCACGCGGGCCTGAATCTTGTCTTCGCTCGACGCCAACCCGCGCTCAGCGCGTTCGCGCAAGGGGTAGGCCACGTTCTCGCCCACGGTGAGGGAATCAAACAGCGCCCCCGACTGGAAAACCATGGTCACGCGGCGGCGGACGTTCATCAGCTCGGCTTCGGTCATGGCCGAGACTTCGCGGCCGGCGACGAATACTCGACCCTCGTCCGGCTGGAGAAAGCCCAGGATGTGCTTGAGCGTCACGCTCTTGCCCACGCCGCTGCGGCCCAGGACGACCACCATCTCGCCTCGCCGGACCTCAAAACTCACGTCCACGAGCACCGGCTGGTCGTCAAATGCCTTCGAGACGTGGACAAACTCAATGTAGGGTTGTTCGCCGTCCCCGGTTTTTTCCTTATCGCTCATAAAGCATTTAAGACTGAAATGTGAAGGATAAAGTATGAAAGCAGAAACAGCCGCAGTTCACACCTCAGACTTCACCCTTCATCCTTCATCCTTCCCACTCTGACCCTTGAAGCGCCACTTCGCAATCTTCCGCCGTATTCATGTTAGCAAAAATCCGCGCAGGAAATCCCCCCCGCGAGGACGAAGCCCGACATTGGGACGAAATGGCGACGCATCAGGGTTGAGATTGAAAATTGATAATTGCCGATTGAAAATCGCCGCCGTAGCGCAATGCCATTTTCAATCGTCAATCGACAATCTTCAATCGGCAATCATCTTCCTTCCCGCCGCTCCAGGCCGGTCAGTAAATGCTTCGTGTCCGGGCTGAAGGCCGGGGCGTAAGTGTAGACTCTATCCTCCAGTTTCAGCTCAAAGGAAGAGTCGTCCGGCACCGTCGCCCCACCATCCCTGGCCTCGAAGATATGATCGTCCAGGAATTCCGGCCACGTGCCTTCGATCTGTTTTCGGAATGCCTCCAGACTCGGCTTCTGGGTTTTCAGGAACTTCGCGGGATCAATCAGCGCGTAGGCGCGACGAAAATCCCGGAGATGTAGGGCCGAGATGAACCGATACAGGATGTAGTCCTCGTTGGCAGAATACTCGGTTTTGCCCGGCACATAAGCTTTGCCGTCCCAGACGTACACGGCCCGAGCCTCAAAGCCACGCCGGCCCTGCGGGGGAAAAACCAGCAGGCCAGGGTCAGCACGTCCCGAAGTCACCAGCTCGAAGACTCCGTCTCCGTTTTCATCCCGGAATTCCACATTGCCATGGACGTACCCCTGGTACCGACTCTCCTCGGCGCGCGCGTCCCAAAGCAACGTGGCGGTGTGATTCCCAAACTGGAAGATGACAGGATATTGAACTGCCGTCGAACCCGCTGAAACCAGAACCACCAACTCGCGCGTGGCAGGTCCCAGCAGGGGCAAGGCCTGCACAGTGAACAGCTCAGTCGCTTCCATCAAGTGTGATGGCCGCCAGCGGGCTCCATCCCAGGCCAGCAGGAACAAGACCCAGGCGGAAAGCTGCCCCTCCTCTTCCCCGGGTTCAGGCACTCGCCGGGGTGGACGCGCCCACCGGAGAGCCATCTCGGGAACACCGTCGCCATCCAGGTCACCCAAGGGCTCCAGACGGCCGGCGTCGGGGACATCGTTCTCATCAGTGTTGGGGCCCAACTCGACGCCAAGTGCCTTGGCGAGCGCTTGCGGGTCAGGTGCTGTGACCGTGGCCGCGGCAGCTTCGACCTCGGCTGTGGCTGCCTGCCGCAATTTGGCAATGGCGGCAGACCTCACCTCCTCCGCAGGAGGCTCGGCCTCGTCAAGGTCCGGGGGAGGCTCATCCTGGCTGACTTTCTCCTGCTGCGCAGCCCGCGCGGGAGGGTCCAGACACGAAACGGCCACGAGACCTGCGACGCAAAATGTCAAGGCGAGGAGCGTTAGCGCAGCAACAGAACTGTTCGTTCTTGCAGACACCCTGCGCACAAAGACCGTGGAGAGAAAAGGATAGCGCTTCATAAGTAGGACTCGATTATAGCCGAGGTGACCGGGGATTGGCCGAAACCTTATGGAGAAGCGCGTGCTCCAGAATTCGAGGGTGGCCACGCGGCCCTCACTTTTTTCCGCAAGCGGGAACCTTTCAGCCGTTCCAACGATTACAGGAGCGGCTAGCTCGAACGGAGATGAACTTTTGAGCCAGCGTTCGGACGAGGAACTCATGCAGGCCTTCAAGCGCGGCGAGACACTCGCCTTTCGCGAGCTCTTTGACCGCTACAAGAACCCCATATACGGTTTTGTGCGACGGCGGGTCGACAACCCTGATCGGGCCGAGGAGATCACGCAGGACGTTTTTCTCGCCCTGGTCCAGCAGCAAAAGAACTACGAAGTACGGGCGAGCTTCCGGACATTTCTCTATCGCATTGCCCTGAACCGCGTCGCGTCTGAGCGCCGAAAGATGGCCGAGGCGCCCGCCCTCGATCCGGAAGTGGCAGCAGGCGGCGATATCGGCACGGTGCAGCAGGTCCGCGAGGCGCTGGCGCGACTCGAACCCGAACAGCAAGAGATTGTCATGCTCCGCGAATACCAGGGCCTGAGCTACCAGGAAATCGCCCAGGTGTTGAATGTGCCGGTCGGGACGGTCCGCTCGCGACTGTTCCGCGCCAAGCTCGTCTTGCGCGAACTGCTGGCTCCGACTTGGGCAGAGGGGGCGTAAGACAATGCCCGAACATTTGGTGCAAGCCGAGGAATTGCAGGCCTATCTCGACCGTGAACTCGCGCTGGCGCGACAGGAAGAAGTCGAGCGCCACGCGGTCGAGTGCCAGGAGTGTTCCGCCATGATCGCCGATCTGAAACGAGTTTCCGCAACTTTGCAGCAATGGCAGGTTGATCCTGCACCGGCGACGCTGCGCCCGCCGGTCATACCCACCGCGGAGAAGAAAGCCGGCTTCAGGTGGGGTCGCCTGGCGCTGGGCTTGTCAGGCGCGGCAGTGGTGTTTCTGCTTCTCGTCGCTATCAGCATCCCCAACCTGTTGCGGTCGCCTATGGCCTCCAAGCAGGCGTCCGATTACGCGCGCCAGAGGGCAGCGATGGGGACGGACCAGGGAATGCCCGAGCCTGCTGGCGAAGAAGCTAAAGCCCCCAGCCTTCCCGCCACGACCGGGCGGTTTATCACCTACCAGGTCACGATGACGGTCGAGGTGAAGGAATTCGATTCCGCCAAGGACAGGCTCCGCCAGATTGTGGACGCCGAAGGCGGCTACACGGCCCAGGCGAATTTCGTGGAGACTCCCGATCAGCCGCGGCGAGCCAACCTGGTTTTGCGGGTGCCGACGGCGAGGCTGGCGACGATCCTGAACCAGGTACGCGCACTGGGTCGAGTGAAGGAAGAGCATCTCAGCTCCGAAGAAGTCACCGAACAGGTGGTCGACCTCGAAGCACGCCTCCACAACGCGCGCGCGACGGAGCAGCGCCTGATTGCCGTGCTCAACACCCGCGCTGGCAGGGTGACGGATATCCTGGAAGTCGAGCGGGAGATTGCTCGGACGCGGCAAGAAATCGAGCGGATGGAGGCGCAGCGGCAGAACCTGCTCCGCCGCGTGGAACTGGCCACAGTGACCCTCACGCTTGCCGAAGAACTGAAGGCGCAGCTCGGGCGGGCCCCATTCGCGACCGTAGCCCGCCTGCGGAATGCCTTCATCGATGGTTATAGCAACTTCGTGGACTCGGTCCTCGGGCTGACGGTTTTCCTGGTTAGCTACGGGCCGACCCTGCTGCTGTGGGGAGCGCTCATCTGGCTGGCGTGGCTTGGAGGCCGACGCCTGTTCCGCCGGATGGCCAAACCGGGAGCCTGACGCTCTGGCCCTAACTACCCTCTTGACAGATCCCACCCTTTCAGTATACGATTAGCACTCTCAAGGCGAGAGTGCTAACGGCTCACCAGAGGCCAAGCAGGTCTCGTCTAAGCTTCTGTACGTAAAGCAGTTAAACCGCTGGACAGCCCGCCTGTGAGGGGAATGTTCTGAACGCAGCAGGCTGGGAGGTTCTCGGCAAACCGAACTCTGGACCCAAAGAAGGGAGCAAAACCTATGAATGTAAGACCTCTTCATGATCGCATCCTGATCAAGCGCATTGAAGAGAAAGAGACCGTGAAGGGCGGCATCATCATCCCCGACACGGCCAAGGAAAAACCGCAAGAGGCCGAAGTAGTGGCCGTGGGCAATGGTAAGAGGACCGAAGAGGGTAAGGTTATCCCGCTGGACGTGAAGAAGGGTGACCGAATCCTTTTCGGTAAGTATTCCGGCACCGAAATCAAGATCGAGGATGAGGAGTATCTCATCATCCGCGAGGAAGAAGTGCTGGGCGTGCTCGAAGCCACCAAGGCCCACTCGGGCGGCAAGAAGTAATCCCGCTCGGCGGGATCAGTTGCCGGTCCGCAGTGGACAACGCCGTTGGTGGTTGAACCAGTCATGGTCAGCCCGATGGCATCGGACCAAGGACAAAGGACAACGGACGAAGACTGAAATCTTGGAGGGAGTGAAGATGGCAAATGCAAAACAGATTGTACATGGCGAGGAAAGCCGCCGGGCGATTCTGCAGGGTGTGAATCAACTGGCGGACGCCGTGAAGATTACGTTGGGCCCCAAGGGCCGCAACGTGGTGCTCGACAAGAAGTTCGGCTCTCCCACGATCACCAAGGACGGCGTGACCGTGGCCAAGGAAATCGAGTTGAAGAACCCCCTGGAGAACATGGGCGCGCAGATGGTGCGGGAAGTTGCCTCGAAGACCTCCGACGTGGCCGGCGACGGCACCACCACCGCGACAGTGCTGGCCCAGGCGATCTACCGCGAGGGTGTGAAAACTGTGGCGGCAGGCGCCAATCCCATGGCCGTCAAGCGGGGCGTCGAGATGGCCGTCCGCAGCGTGTGCGGCTACGACGAAATCCAGAAAGACGGCTCGAAGAAGCACGTGAAGGGCGAGATCGACAAGTACTCCAAGCCCGTCGAGGGCGCGATGATCGCCCAGGTGGGCGCGGTGTCCGCCAACAACGACTTCACGATAGGCACCATCATCGCTGAAGCCATGAAGAAGGTCGGCAAGGATGGCGTCATCACGGTCGAGGAAGCCAAGACCATGGAGACCTCACTCGAGGTGGTCGAGGGCATGCAGTTCGACCGCGGCTACCTTTCCCCCTACTTCGTGACCGATCCCGAGCGGATGGAGTGCGTCCTGGAAGATGCCTCCATCCTGATCCACGAAAAGAAGATCAGCTCGATGAAGGACCTCCTGCCCTTGCTTGAGCAGATCGCCAAGGCGGGCAAGCCGCTCCTGATCGTGGCGGAGGAAGTGGAAGGCGAGGCGCTGGCCACTCTGGTGGTGAACAAGCTGCGCGGCACCCTGCACTGCTGCGCGGTGAAGGCTCCCGGGTTCGGCGATCGCCGCAAGGCGATGCTGGACGATATCGCCACCCTCACGGGTGGCAAGGCCATCACGGAAGACCTGGGCATCAAGCTCGAGAACGTCAAGCTGGAAGACCTGGGCCGGGCCAAGAAGATCACGGTGGACAAGGACAACACTACCATCATCGAAGGTGCCGGGAA
Organism: Terriglobia bacterium; assembly: GCA_050014795.1. Lineage (GTDB taxonomy): Bacteria > Acidobacteriota > Terriglobia > UBA7540 > UBA7540 > JALHUF01. Next base: position 34,134 of record JBEKCQ010000054.1, read on the forward strand.
GTCTGCCGCGGTCGAAGGCCGCGTGAAGCAGATTCGCACGCAAATCGAGGAAACTACGTCCGACTACGATCGCGAAAAGCTCCAGGAGCGGCTGGCGAAACTGGTGGGCGGCGTGGCCCAGATCAAGGTGGGCGCGGCGACCGAGACCGAAATGAAGGAAAAGAAAGCCCGCGTCGAGGACGCCATGCACGCCACCAAGGCGGCCGTCGAGGAAGGCATCGTCCCCGGCGGCGGCGTGGCGCTGCTGCGTTGCGTCCCGGCGCTCGACAAGCTCAAGGCCGAGGGCGACGAGCAGATCGGCATCAACATCGTGAAGCGCGCGCTCGAAGAGCCCCTGCGCATGATCGCCCAGAACGCCGGAGCGGAAGGCGCGGTGGTGGTGGAGAAGGTCCGCGGCAACAACAACTCGAACTTTGGTTTCAATGCCGAGACCGAAACCTTCGGCGACTTGGTGGAGGCCGGCGTCATCGACCCGACCAAGGTCACCCGCTGCGCGCTCCAGAACGCTGCCTCCATCGCTTCGCTCATGCTCACTACGGAAGCGCTGGTCTGCGAAATCCCGGAAAAAGAAGAGAAGGGTCACACCGGACCTCCGGGAGGCGGTATGGGCGGCGGAATGTACTAAGAACAGTCGACAGTTGACAGTCAAAGGGCGGGGACAGGTTCCCCGCCCTTTTTGTTTTCCGTTGTATGGGCAGGCGCCGTGTCTGCCCATCGCGGGCGACCACAAAAAAAGGTCGGCCCTGCAATTCAAAGCGGTTCCGCAGGGCGGGACCGCACTCCAAGAGCACGCCCTGCCGTCTTGAGGACCGGCGCTACTGGCGTGGTGCCAGCAAGCGCTTGGTGATGGCCTGCTTCTCTGCATCCTCCAGCAATAGTTCCAAATGGTAGAGGACCACACCGGCGGGCTGTTTCAGCGCGTCTTTCAGATCGCCCTCATAGTGTTGCGGTGACATCGGCGAGAATTCCGGGCCGTCGGGGCCGACCTCGATGGAAGGCAGCAGCTTGGCGGCTGGCACTTCGGTCAGCAATTCACGATCGAGCTTTCCTACCCAGCCCGGCCCGCGACGCGTGAGCGCGGAATACGCCATAGGAGAAACGTAGTCGAAGAATGGAGCCAGAAGACGAAAGTCCTGGCCGACGATTTTCTGCCGCGCCCCGCCAAACTCGTCACGCGCCCAGGGGACGGCATGCAAAACGATTGGAAGCCCCGGGAATTCCTTGCGAATGAAGCTCGTGAACTCCTGTGCATTTTCCGCAATCCGCCGCACGCGCCAGCCGTACCAAGCGTCGCGATGCTCTCCCCAGATTTCGTCGATGAGTTCACGATTGGCGTCGAGCGAGTCACCGACATTCGGGTGACGCACGTTCAAGCCGGTGGAGGTCAGGAAATCGCGCAGGCAACTTCGGTCAAAGCAGAAGGCGGGGAAATCCACCGGGCCCGTCCGCGGGTCCACGCCCTCCCACCCGGATCTCCTCCAGCTTGGCGCGGCGGAAATCCTGCCGCGAGGGACAGATCATCACGTCGGCTTCGCGCCGCGCGGGCCGACCCTCGCGGTCGATGCTCACCAGAGTCGGATCCGCCTTTGCGGCCTCGGGGTCGTTGAATGTGCGAATGATCAGAAAATACTTCAGACCCGCCGCGCGGCACTGCTCGCGGAACGGAAGCGAAGCGGCCAATTCATCGCCAACGAAGAGCGTGTCCAGGCCCAGAGACTTCGCGAACTCCACCAGTTGTTTCGGCTCGCGGACCGCGCGATAGACCTTGGCGCCCAGCATCGGCGGGCTCTGCCCGAAGGCAGGCGAACACAGCAACATGAAAAGCACACCTGCCAGGGTGATTCTGGTTGACCGCATTATCCCCTCCCCCGATGA
>JBEKCQ010000055.1:0-32777 GCA_050014795.1 Terriglobia bacterium
CCGCGCCACCCGTCGGCTCTTCGTACACGGCGAAGGTGAGGCGCACCGCCACGCTGCCCAGCGGCTCACCGCGCGCATCCAGTACCCTCCCGCTGAACTTGATGAGGCGCGGCACCGCGGCCACGCTCGCTGGCGCCGAGCTGACATCACTCGCAGGCTGACTTTGCGCGCACACCATCGGCACCGAGAACAAACACACCACGACCGCCCATGTCCACGGATGAGTCCGGCTCAAGGAAGCACCTCCCCGGTCCTAGACTTACACAGGTAGTTGAGCCGGAGTCTAGGCTCGCCGCACGCGCTTGTCAATGCAGTCCTCTGACATCTGTCAGCTCAGGGCAAAAGTCCCGATGCTACGCAAGAATGTGGGGAATTGGATGAAGTAGCCCTTCGCGCCTGGGGCAAAGGCTAAAAGAAGATGATGCCCGCGTAACCGACCACGGCGGAGCGGTCGCCGCTGGTGTCGGCGGAGGTGGCATACTTAACGAGCTCGGCGTGCTGCGCGCCCAGTTCTTTCACCGCGGTGAGCATGGCGATGGCGGGACCGTAACCACACATCGAAATGTCTTCGCGCCGCAGCACGTCATTGAGGCCCTCGGGGTCGAGCGCCAGCATCTTATCAATCGCCTTACGGTCTTTCAGGCGCGTGATGCTGTCGGGTTCGTAGTGGTTCATGTCGCTCGAGGCGATGATGAGGAAAGGCTTCTTGACGCGCCCCGCGGCTTGCGCCAGGCCTTTGCCCAGTGATTCCAGGCTCGGATACCCGCCCACGCCAATGGCGATAGGAACGAAGCTGAAATCCTTCACCGTCCGCTGCAAGAAAGGGAGCTGGACTTCCAGCGAGTGTTCGTCCGCGTGGGCGGCGGAATCCTCCATGACGAGGTGACATCCCTGGTGCACGGCCGCAGCGAGGGCGCTATCGATGGGGACTTTGCCCAGGGGCGTCAGCCACGTGCCCGTGGACATCATCGCCAGGGGCGCGCCGCGACCGGTGTGGTTGGGGCAGAGGATAACATAAGAGGAACGCGCGGGCAGCCGGCGGAAGACTGCTCCGGCCACGGGGCCCGAGTACATGTAGCCGGCGTGCGGCACCACGCAACCCAGCGCGTTTTCCACCTTCTCGCCGGGCCTCGGCTCAGGCGCCAAGTACGTGTCCAGATCGCGCGCCAGGATCTCCGGTCTCGCGGGATAGAAACGGCCCGCGACGGCAGGCTGGCGTATCGCGGGTTGCTGCATACCGCAAATGCTAGTCTCCCCCCGGACCCCTGTCAAGCGCCGGGGCGGAGGCGGTCAGTCCCGCGCGCTACGAGAATCCTAGGTGTTCACTCGGAAAGAGAAAGGGTGGAAGGCTAGTGGCTATCTTGGTCCACGCTGATCTTCAAGGAGCGGAGGAACAGCGCGTCCTGGTTGGTCAGGTGGAAGTCGCCTTCGCGGTGCTCCCCAGGCGCGACCTTCTGCCGGTGGAGGAGGTTGGTCTCGCCCCGCTTGTTGAAGCCGATGGTGACCTCGAGGATCAGAAACAGGTCGTAGCCCGCGGCGCGAATCCGCCCCATGACCTCAGAGACTTGCTCCGAGTCCGCCAGCGATTCGTTGATGGCGTACCCTAGTTCCTTCACCAGGCGCCTGAAATTCTCGTCCAGCTCCAAGGGCCACCCGCCGACTCTGAGTTCCCGACTCCGGTAAAAATTCTATGACTGGCTTCGGAGGAGTGTCAAGGCAAAACGGCGGTGCCGATTTGACTGTCCCACGAATCCTTCTTAAGATACCCAGGGCCGAAGTGCCACGGGCCAGAGAAGTTTTGAGGTGGGAGTTTGAGTAAGCTCAGCGGTCTGTTAACTCGTTGGTTCCGCCACGCCCAACGGCTTTTTCACGTGCTGGTGGGCTTGGCTTTCTTGTTTCTCACCCTCGCGGGTGTCACGGTTTCGTTTGGCGAGTGGCAATACTACCAGCAGACTCCTGCGGTGGGTCTGGTGCGTTTTTATGTGTTGGCGGGCTTCACCGTTCTGCTGTTCATTTTTTGCCTCTACTCCTTCGTAAAGGCGCGCAGCGTGCGGTGACGTCCAGGGAACACGTTACAGGGCACAGGGAACTGGCTGGAGTCCTTATTCTGTTCCCTGTTCCCTCTTCGAGCCATGAAATCCAACGACGAGAAGAATCGGTTCAAGACCGCCTCGAGGCCGGATGTGAAGCTCCTCTATAAACCCGAGGATCTGGCGGAGTGGGACTGGGAACGTCAGCTCGGCTTCCCGGGGGAGTATCCCTACACACGTGGCATCTATCCCACCGGCTACCGCGGCCGGCTGTGGACCATGCGCCAGTACGCCGGCTTCGGCACGGCGCTGGAGTCCAATGCCCGGTTCCGCTACCTGCTGGCGCAAGGTCAGACCGGGCTTTCCGTAGCGTTCGACCTCCCCACGCAGATCGGCCTGGATTCGGACCATCCCCTGGCGCGCGGCGAAGTGGGTCGCGTCGGTGTCGCCATCGACTCGCTCGAAGATATGGAAACCTTGTTCCAGGGTATCCCCCTCGAGCAGGTCTCCACTTCGATGACCATCAACGCCACCGCGGCCGTCCTGCTGGCGCTCTATTTTGCTGTGGCGGAAAAACAGGGCGCAGACCTCAAGAAGCTCGCGGGGACGGTGCAGAACGACATTCTCAAGGAGTATGTCGCGCGCGGGACGTACATTTACCCGCCCGAACCGGCATTACGGTTGGTCACTGACATCTTCGCGTTTTGCCACGAGCGCGCGCCGGAATGGAACACAATTTCCATCAGCGGCTATCACATTCGCGAGGCGGGTTCCACCGCCATCCAGGAGGTGGCCTTCACCCTGGCGAACGGCATCGCCTATGTCGAGGCGGCGCGGGCCCGGGGGCTCGCCGTGGACGACATCGCGCCTCGCCTCTCGTTCTTCCTGAACGCCCATAACGATTTGCTGGAAGAAATCGCCAAGTTCCGCGCCGCGCGACGCCTCTGGGCGCGCCTCATGCGCGAGCGCTTCCAGGCCCAGAATCCTCGCTCTTGGATGTTCCGGTTCCACACGCAGACCGCGGGGAGTGCGCTCACGGCGCAGCAACCCGACGTGAACCTCGTGCGGGTAACCCTCCAGGCGCTGGCCGCCGTGCTGGGAGGAACCCAGTCGCTCCACACGAATGCTCGCGACGAGGCTCTGGCGTTACCTTCCGAGGCTTCGGTGCTGCTCGCCCTGCGTACGCAACAGATCCTGGCCCACGAGAGCGGCGTCACGAACACTGTGGATCCGCTGGCGGGCTCCTATGCCGTCGAAGCGCTCACTAACCAGGTTGAACAGGGCGCGGAAGAATACCTGCGCAAGATCGACGCGCTGGGCGGCGTGCTGCGTGCCATCGAGACTGGCTACATCCAACGCGAGATTCAACAGGCAGCGTACGAATACCAGAAGGGCGTGGAATCCGGCGAGCGTGTGGTGGTCGGGGTCAACCGCTACGGGGCGGAAGACGCGCCTTCCCCGCCCCTGCTGCAGATTGATCCACAGATTGAGCGCGCCCAGGTGGAACGCGTACAGAAGTTGCGTGCGCGGCGTGACGGGGCGCAAGTCGCGACCGCCCTGAAAGAGATCGAGGCCACCGCGCGCTCCCAGCGAAACCTGATGCCGGCCATCCTCGAAGCCGTGAAAGCCCACGCGACGGTGGGCGAGATTTCCGACGCCCTGCGGAACGTTTTCGGCGAGTACCAGGAAAGCGTAGTCCTTTAGCTAGGGGAATCAACCGGTTTGCCTGCTGAGATTTGCGATCCTTGCCTTTTCGAACGCGACGCACCAGTCATGTCTATGATCGTCGAAGTTCGAACGAAATTACGGTAAAGAGCAGAGAATAGATGGCTGCCGATACTGTAATGCGTTTGGGCTTTCGCAGTGCGAACAGCGAATCCCCCCAAATGTTCTTTCCTAGACTTTCTCAATCGGACGCGGTATAATAAGTCCCGTAGAAATGGGATTTGATTATGGGACATTGTAGAACCCACGTTGTTCTACCCGAAGCGCTGGTGGCTGAAATTGACGGGCTGGTCGGCCAGAGGAGGAGAAGCGCCTTCCTCGCCGAAGTTGCCACGCGGGAGGTTCGCCGCCGCCGTTTGCTGGCGATTCTCAATAAGGATGCACCGGCGTGGAAGCCCACCGACCACCCCGACATCGAGAAAGCCGGAGGGGCTGCAGGCTGGGTGCGGAAAATACGGCGCGAGGCCGATAGGTCGTCGCGGCGCCGTTTGCGGCCGCGACGCTGATGACGATTTTGCTAGATACTTCCGTCATCATTGATGCCTTACGTAATCGCCGCGGCCGGCGTGAGCTGCTTCGGTCGCTCCTCGAACAGGGGCACGACCTGGCTTGCTGTGCGATCAATGTGGCTGAAGTGCATTCCGGCGTGCGGCCGCATGAGGCCAGCGCGACAAGCGAATTCATTGACAGCCTCGGGTATATCCAGATCAGTCGGGCAGCGGCCCGTCACGCGGGACAAATGAGGCTGGAGTGGCAACGCAAGGGGAGGACTCTGAGCCTGCCGGACGCCCTCATTGGTGCTGTAGCGCTCGACGAAGGTTTGGCCGTCGCCACGGATGACGTCCGGGACTTTTCGTTGCTCCATGTGAAGATGTGGCCCATGCCGGGAGTTTAACCATAATGGCGACCCTGCAATTTCTCGGCGCGACAGGCACCGTCACCGGCTCCCGGTATCTTCTGGAGGCGGACGGCGAGCGCCTGATGATCGATTGCGGTCTTTTCCAGGGCGCCAAGGAATTACGCCTGCGCAACTGGAATCCCTCCCCCGTGCCGGCCTCGAGCATTCAGTGGCTCGTCCTGACGCACGCGCATCTGGACCACATCGGCTACATTCCGCGCCTGATCAAAGACGGCTTTCGCGGGCAGGTCCTGACGTCGGCGCCCACCGTGGACCTGGCGCGCGTGGTCCTGCCGGACTCAGGTCACCTCCAGGAAGAAGAAGCCGAATACGCCAACTTCAAAGGCTACAGTAAACACAAGCCCGCCTTGCCGCTCTACACGTATGAAGAAGCGGTGAAATCGCTCGAATCGTTCCGCGCCATCAACGATTCGCCACCGCTGGAGCTTTCTTCGCACTTCACCCTGCGCTTCCATCGCGCCGGACATATCCTGGGCGCGCGCATGATCGAAGTGAACGTGCGCGACAACGGCAGCACACGCCGGGTGCTCTTCAGTGGCGACCTCGGCCGCTTCCCGCAATTGATCCTCTACGAACCGGTCGTGCCGGACGGCGTCGATTACCTGCTGCTGGAATCCACCTACGGAGACCGCTTGCATCCGCAGGACGACTTTCGCGCCCGGCTGGCCTCAATCGTGGAAGCCACCGCCGGACGCGGCGGCACGCTCGTGATTCCTTCCTTTGCCGTGGGGAGAACCCAGGAACTACTCTACATCTTTCGCGAAATGATCGAGCAAGGGGTGATGCACTCGCTTCCCATCCACGTGGACAGCCCGATGGCGATCGACGTCACCGAACTCTACCTGCGTCACAAGGAAGAGCACGACCTGGAAACACTGGCTATCGAATCGCGGGGAATCAAGCCGTTCTCGCCCCCGGACGTCCACTTCGCGCGCAGTCGCGAGGAATCGGTGGCGCTGAACCAGGTGCGCTATCCGATGATTATCATCTCGGCCAGCGGCATGGCCACCGGCGGCCGCGTCCTGCATCATCTGGAGCGCTGCCTGCCCGACCACCGCAACACCGTCCTCTTTGTGGGATTTCAGGCGGCGGGAACCCGCGGGCAGATCATCAAGTCAGGCGCGGAGTCCGTCAAGATGCACGGCCACGAAGTGCGGATACGCGCCCGCATCGAGTCTATGGAGAACCTGAGCGCCCACGCTGACTACGGGGAAATGCTCCGGTGGCTCGGGCAGTACCAGAAGCCCCCGCGCCAGACTCTGCTCGTCCACGGCGAGCCCCCCGCCGCCGAGGCGCTGAAGGAGAAGATTACCCAGCAGCTTCGCTGGAGCGCCTCCATTCCGTCCTACCTCGAGAAAATCACATTGTGAAGAATCTGTAGCGGCGGTCTCCGACCGCCGAGGCACTCATGCCGGTGGACCGGATGCAGGAGGTGGTGTGGGCTCGCCGGGCGCCAAGCCCAACTGGTTCGCGATCGTGCGCATGGCTTCGATGCAGAAAGTAATGTGCTCGTCGAGGGGGAGGCTGAGTTCCTCGGCGCCTTTAATGATGTCCTCGCGGCTCACGGCGCGCGCGAAGGCTTTGTCTTTCATCCGTTTGCGAACCGACTTGGCTTCGAGGGTGGCGATGCGGTCGGGCCGGACGAGCGCGCAAGCCGTGATGAATCCCGCCAGCTCGTCGCACGCATAAAGCGCCTTGGCCAGCAACGTGTCGCGCGGCACGCCGGAGTAATCGGCGTGCCCCAGGATGGCGCGGCGGATTTCTTCCGAAACACCCTTCTCTTTCAGAATTTCGCTGCCCTTCACCGGGTGGTCCGGCGCGGTGGGGTAGAGTTCGTAATCAAAGTCATGTATCAATCCCACGACACCCCACTTCTCTTCGTCCTCGCCGAACTTCCGGGCATAGGCGCGCAGGCAAGCCTCGACAGCCAGCGCGTGCTTGCGCAGGTTCTCGTTCTTGGTGTACTCGCAAAGCAGGTCCCACGCCGCTTGACGGTTCATTGGCATCGCTCCTTCGATCGTGCGCGCCATTATACGCCGGGAAGCACCCCTGCCCAAGGCGAAGGCCCATAGCCCGACACCCCGCCTTAGGTGCCCTTTGTTTTCGAATACGATACGCTTCGCCTTGAATTGGAACTTTGACCAGCCGGAGGATTCTGTTGCTCACGCGCTGTAGCCAGCGATAGAATCTGCCCGAGTCGGCGCTTTCAGGAGAAGGTTCCGACAGTATCTGAGGCTTTCACCCGCTGCCGAGTCTCGCATGGCAATCTGCCCCAGGAGGTCCCTCCTATGAGAATCTGCCCGAAGTGCGGCGCCCAATCCCCTGACGAGTACAATTTCTGTGGCCAATGCGCCGCGCCGCTGCCTGCCAAGGAAGTCGGACCCGAGGCAGTCGCGCCCCCGGTTGCGCCTGCTGCACCCGAGGTGCCACAGTCTTCGGTGCTTCCGGTTGCGCCGCCGCTCGGCTCACTCGGGACACGCCTGGTAGCGCACCTGATTGATCTTGTATTTCTCGTCCTAGCCTTCTGGTTGACCGGCAACGCCTATGGCGCACTGCTCGGCGGTTTGACGCCGAGTGGGTTCAATCTCACCGGCCTCCCCGCGCTCATCATCATCGGGGTGGCCTGTCTCGGGTTTTTCATTTACCTAGTCGTTTTCGAAGGGCTCGTGGGCGCGACACCCGGAAAGTTCCTCCTGGGCCTGCGCGTGAGAACCGTCGAAGGCGCTCCCTGCAAGTTCTCCCAGGCCGCGGTCCGCAACATCCTGCGCATTGTGGATGCGATTGCCGTTTACCTGGTGGCGCTCGTCGTGGCGTTGATCTCGAAAAAGAAGCAGCGTATAGGCGACTTGGCGGCACGGACCATCGTCGTTCAAGAGGCTCCCGGCGCGGCCAAGCGGGTGGGCGCGGTGCTTTTTCTGCTGGTTTGCCTGGTCGGCACCATTCTCGCTTCTCTGTACGTACGCCACCACTCCCGCGTTCCCATCCTGACCTTTGGCATCGCCAACCTGCGCCTCGCAGATTCGGACACGGCCCCGCCACGCACGAGCGCGGAATACAAGCCCGAGGAGGAGGTAAGGATCTTCTACGAGGTGCCAGGATACGAACTCGACAAGGATTCCTACATTGCCGTCATCACCCGGAACCAGGTGCTCGCCCCCGACGGCAAACCGTTCTTCGAAACCAAGACGATTGAGGTGAGGCAAAAGGCGGGAGACGACTCGGGACCGGTCAAGTGCAATTTCCACATCACCCTTCCACCCTGGGCGCCGCCCGGCCAGTACACCATCAGTATCCAGGCCGAGGACCAGATCGCCCACAAGACGGAGGCGGCGGCGGTAGTGTTCACGGTCAAGGCCCCGCCGGTTGAGACTAGCGCCACGCTGGTGGCCAAGAACATCGAACTGGCGAACAGCAGTGACGGCGCGACGCTTAGCCCGCCCGTGTTCACTCCCGGGCAAAGCATCTGGCTGCGCTTCCGCGTCCTGGGGGTAAAGGCCAACGAGCAAGGACAAGTCCGCCTGACAGAGGACTGGGGCGTCATCGGCCCCGATGGCAAACCCCTCTTCGAACAGAGTGACACTTCCCTGGTGAACGAGCAGTACGTCTATCCGCCGCCGTTTGTCCCCGTCACGGACCACGTCAGCACACCCTCCAGCCTTGAGCCGGGGGAGTACAAGTTTCACGTGGTGCTACACGACAAGATGAGCGGCGCGGACTTCACACTCGATCAGCCGTTCACGATTACGAAGCCCTGAGTGCGGCTCGTCGCCGCGTTGACAGGTTCGGCGAGTTGCGTTACTTTCGTGGTGTCGGTTCCTTAGGCCCGTAGCTCAGCCCGGTTAGAGCGCTACCTTGACACGGTAGAGGTCTGGGGTTCGAGTCCCCACGGGCCTACCATACGGCGTTTCAGCCCATGTAGCGGAAAATGTAGCGGGTACCTGTGTTGATTGGCTTTGACTGGTTTGGGTTGGCCACGCGCAGATTCGTCACAAGAGCAAAGCTGATCGTAAGATTATATGTACTCGCCATTTATGGTTGTGTAGAATTCAGTTTAGCTGGAGACGCGGATTGTCATATAACATTCGGGACCCGGAGTAGCCGTGGCAGAGTTCTTGGCGTGCCTTCGGACGAGGCGGTGCATGGGCGAGCGGCAACGGTCTCGACGTGGGAAGCGAACCGAAGCACAGATCAGCTTCAACATGTCTCGGGTGCGGAGCAGCGGGTCCAGGATCGAGCGGATGTTGGAGGAGGCTCTCCGGAAGGCTGGCGTCAGACCGAAGAAACAGGCTGCAATTGTTGGGCGACCAGACTTTGTTTTCCGTGCGGCGCGCGTGGCTGTGTTTTGCGACAGTCACTTCTGGCACGGGTACAAATGGAAAGAAAGGAAGCATGAGATAAAAAGCAATCGCAAATTCTGGTTAGAAAAGATCCAGCACAATATCAAACGGGATCGATATGTCAACCGCACGTTGAGAAGAGCAGGATGGCTGGTCGTTCGCTTCTGGCAACATCAGATCCTGCATTCGCCCAGCAAGTGCGCGGCCAAAGTCAAGCAGGTTGTTACAGCTCGAAGGACCGGACTAATTTAGAAATGGCAATCGTTGCGCTTGACCTTTTTTGCGGTTGCGGTGGGGTGACCTACGGACTTGCAAGAGCTGGAATCAAGGTCGCCTTGGGTATAGACATCGACGAGCGCTGCAGGTTTACCTTCAGACTGAACAACCCTGGGACAAACTTCCTTGTGGCTGACATCCGCGATGTTTCGGCACAGACATTACTGAAACACGTCCCCCATCTTACCGAAAGTGACTTCTTGCTGATCGCAGCATGCGCTCCTTGCCAGCCTTTCTCCTCTCAAAACAGGTCCAAGAACAAGACGTCAGGTCGTGCGATCCTGAACGAAGTAGAAAGAATAGTGCGAGAGTTGCGTCCCGAGTTCTTGTTTCTTGAAAATGTAACAGGAATACAAAAGGTTCCCGGCTTCAGTGCATTTCATCGCCTGTTGCGAGCTTTACATAACCTCAAGTACAAAGTGGAGTTTCGCAGTATTGACGCACTCTGGTATGGAATCCCGCAGAGGCGAAAGCGCCTGGTCCTCCTGGCCTCTGTTTACGGAAAGATTCCTTGGCCTGAGCAGACTCACGGTTTTGGTCCTGGGCTGCAAACGCCGGTCACGGTTCGTGAAGCGATAGCGCACTACCCGCCTTTGCAGGCGGGTGAGGCACATCCAACAGTGCCTAACCATATCGCAGCCCGTTTGAGCCCACGCAATCTGGAGAGGATTCGCGCCACGGCTTGTGACGGCGGTAGCCGTAGCGAGTGGCCTAGACGCTTAGCTTTGTCCTGTCACGATACGCACGATGGTCACGAAGACGTGTACGGGCGGCTCCGCTGGGATGCTCTCGCGCCAACCCTCACAACCAAATGCACAAGCATTTCCAATGGAAGATTCGGTCATCCAGACCAAGATCGCGCAATTTCTGCGCGGGAGGCTGCAGCTTTGCAGGGTTTCGACGATCGATTCGTTTTTTATGGGGGACTGCGTCAGATATCCGTTCAGATAGGAAATTCCGTTCCACCTGTTCTCGCCGAAAGATTCGGGAATGCATTCAAAGCCGAGGCTGAGGCGCTGAACGCGAACAAGAAGAGAATGAAATGGGCCTTACTCCTGGCTGGCCGATGAGTTGACTAGGCAGATGAGGATACCTACAAAAGGTACTGGCCTAGGTGTTCCAGAGCGTTATCGTGAACAGCCTTGATGACTTCATTTATTTTGTTTTCTACTGAATCAAAGGTCAGAGCCATCCCCTTCTTCTCCATAGCATGTAAGGCTTCCATAATTATAATGTCAACAAATCGCTGAAAGTGATACTCGCGCCATCTGGGCGATTCGGCTCCGTGCTGCCTATAGATTGCTGCAGCAAGTGGTCTGGAAGTGTTGATCCAATAGATTCCTGCGCCAACGTCTTGTGGCCGCTGGTAAACCGGGTTATGACGCGAACTCAGATCGACAGTTTGGGTGATTCCGAGAGGGTCGGGACTGTAGCTTGAAAGAAGGACTACGGGATGCCGCGTTCCTTTCTTTGGCTGGTCGCCCGCCCCTCCGCCTTTTGCGGCACCTTCACCACCAGTGCCCCCTTTCGTTCTTGAGGAAGGACTTGTTCCACCCCCCGATCCGTCGATGCCCGTTCCCCCCGAACCAGATCCGGGTTCGGGCCCACCGAGCACTTGAGTTAAGAGTCTATCCATAAACTGATTCTTCCAAGTGTTCAGGATTTTGTTAAATTCGTCTGTCAGCCTCAGGTTCTGAAGCGTCCGCTCTTTTGCTTCTTCCTTTTCAATCTTCTTCCCGACCTCATCAACTTGCTCTGCGATCCACCTTAAAAGCGCCCGCGTTCTGCGGTTATCTATCAGTTTTTCTCGGTCGTTCTTGACAGAATCTTCTTTTGGATCCTCAAGAATAGGGCAGAAGCATTCACCAAAAATGAACTCAGCCTGCGCGTACTGTTTGATATGCACGAGTTCTTGGATTCTATACGAGGCAATGACACCGATCTCCCCGAGGATGTCAATGCAGTTCAGTTCTGAAACGCGACTATTCCGCCCGAAAGGCTCCTTTGCAACCATTAAGGAAAGATCGCCGGCATGGAACTTCTTGCTTGCGAACTCGATTTCCTCAACGTCCCCGTCTTCTTCGTACGGAAGGACCCGCGGAATCGGGATAGCCGGGAGGCTTTCAAATCCGGGACGGAGCTCGATTTGCTCACCCACGAGACGCTCCCAAACGAGCTCCCCGTTGTGCAACACTCTTATCGGTTTCCGTTGGACGATCTTCCGAGCCTGCGGGTGCAACTTCATTTTCTCACAGAGTCGCGAAACCCGAATTGGACTCCGGACGCCGTCTGGCCGAATTCCACGGACGACCGTGAAACCAGTTCCTCCCGTCAAGATGCTATCTTTTGTCCTTTCTGGGAGGTCGAGCTCTCCTATCTCCGCCAGCGTCAGCGCTTCTCTTGGTGCGCAGGACCTGTTTTGGAGCCCACGGGCGAATCCGTACCTCCTGTTCTCACTAAACCCAAACACATTCAGCATCCCGCCGCGATACGTAATGAAATAGGAGCGTTCAAACATTTGGCGCATATAGAACTTGCCACCGTTGCCGTGCCCGCCGTAGGTTCGTTTCTTGAGGCCGCGCGAAGCAGCCTTCGGGTCCCCCCAACGTTTCAAAGCCTTGTCTATATCGTCTGCAGTCATCCCGCAAAAGTCGATACACTCGAAGCTTGCAGGCTCAGTGTGTCCGGCATCCGTGAAGTTCAGCACAATGTGCTGTTGGTCATCGGGGATCGCCGGTTCCTCCCGGATGTAGGCATCGACCGAGTTCTTTATCCACTCGGGTAGGCCTTTTTCGTGGTTGAACTTGAACTCATTTCCGATGATATCCAGAAGGTGATCGTCGATCACATTAGGCTGTTCGATTATGGAGACTTTAAGTGCCACGAGTTTCCTCCTCGTTGCCCGATCTTGCAGATGACGTCTTCAGCCTAATCATATCTGCAAACCTCTCCACCATAAACTGATGAAACCGAGCAACAGCGACTAAGGAAAGGTCATCGGGGTTCGCATCCGATATCTCATCCAGTGCGGATTTCACTGTTTCCAAACGCCCAATGAAATCGTTCCTCGTGGTGCGAACGCTAACACCCAGGTACTCGAACAAGTCTGAATCAATGATCTCGTCTTGCTTATTCGCGAGAAACAATTTGAAGCCCTCGAGGTGCTTTATCCTTTCTAGTTCTATCTGGGCGCCGCGTTCGATTCGGTGGCCCAGACGGGCCGAAGGGGGGCGACCCCCCTCAATAGCCTGAAGTCTTTGTACTTCTGCTAAACCGTGGGATGTCAGGGAGAACATCTTGTTCGAGGCCGAAACCATCCCCTTTTTTCGATAATCGTAAAGGGGCTTGTGAACAATATCTCCTGAGTCTGGAAACTCAGGATGTCCTTTCAAGTGGAAGTCGCTAGCGTAGTCCCTGAACGCTTGTACGACTATATCCTCGTATCGAACCTTCCGGCGCCCCCCGTCAGAAAGGCGGTACAGACTGAGCAAAACCTTTTGCGCCATCGACAACTGAGAGCTCACGGCCGTTCTTCCGCCTCCTCCGACTCTGAGATATGTCCTCTTGTGCGCGAAACCAATCTTAACATATGCTCATGTCGCTGGAGAGGAAAGGCGCAGCCTCGATAGCAGCTCTCTTCCCCCCGTTTTCAAGCACGAAGAGCCTGATTGCGAAGGGCATTTGTATGAATGATATTCCGGACCTTCCGGCGCACTTGTCCCAGCGGCTAATCGGGGAACTCGACCTTTCCACACGGGCTTATAACGCTCTGAGCAAACACGGCGTGCGCACAATCAGCGATCTTGTCAAATTAAGCGACGAGGAAATGCTGCGCCTACCCTGGTTTGGTACGAAATGCCTGAATGAGGTGCACCAACTAACTCAGTCGCTCCTGCTGAGCTCAGCAAGGGATCATGCAACTCCCAAGGAAGGCTTTGACCTTGCCGAATTAGCGCAATCGCATCCGAAAGACGCGTCCACATCCCTGCCGACGGATTATAGTCTGAGTGAGTGGGCGGTCCCAACACCGGCCAAGGGAGACTTGGATACGCCGATTGAACGCCTGCATTTGTCGCCTCGGGCGGCGAAAGTGCTTGGCTACCTTGGGATCAAGACGATTCGACAATTGCTTCGTTGCCCCAAGAATGCACTGCGCAAACAACCGAACTTTGGGCGTGTAAGCTTGTATGAGTTGGAGCGCAAAGTCTTCGACAGCCTTGAGGGAAGTCACCAGCACGACTTCTCTCTAGGGACCAAGGCATTCACGGCAAGACTGCTTGCCTGCCTCCCCGAGCGCCAACAGAGGGTGATCGCAGATAGATACGGGCTGTGGGACGGTATTGCGGAGACACTGCAGGACATCGGAGACAAGTTGGGTCTGACGCGTGAGCGTATACGTCAAATAGAAGATAAGAGCCTTCGTCGAATTCGTGGTCGATTTGGTCTCCACATTGTAGTCGCATTTCTGCGCGCGACGTTCAGCGAGGCGCTCTCCCATCGACTTAGCGGGTGCGCTGGAATCCTAAGCGAAGACGAAGCCATGCAGGGCATGGCGAATGATTGCACCCTCGAAGAGGCGGCGCTGGCAGTTGCCTTTATGCGGGACATATGCCCGACCGAGGATGACATATTCGGGCTCTGTCTACGCAAAGTGGGGGACGGCGTCTATTGCGTAGAGCCAGAAACGGCCGAACGCTATGAGAAGGTACTCGGATTGATCGAGAGCGGACTCGAAGGGCGTGGGGGGCCAGTAGCGGAAGGGAAACTCTGTGACGAAGTGCTGGAACGAACAAGGGCCTCTGAGCATCTTGACTGGAGGCCGCTTATCCAGCGAGTTCTCGCCGTCTCGCCCTCTTTAACTCGCCTACGAAATGGAACTGTATGTCTCTCTGGGTGGACTGAGGTTCGCGGTCGCGATTACCCCAGTCTGGCAGTAACAGCGCTCGTCGCCCTGGGCCGTCCCGCTCACTACAAGGAGATTTGGGAGAAGGCCATGGCGCTCTATCCGCGACTAGGTGAGCTTAGTATACATGCGATTCATAACCGCCTGACTTCCAGATCGGACAAGTTCGTGTGGGTCGGGAAAGGAACTTATGGACTGAAAGCATGGGGACTCAAAAGACCTCCGTATATAAAGGACAAACTAACGGAGCTGCTTTCGGAGGCCAAGTACCCGCTCCCTTATTGGCATCTCAAGGTCAAGGTGCTGGAGGTGTGCAACTGTAAGGAGGAATCGGTGCGCATGACGTTGGACCTGAATCCCCGCATTTTCAGGAAATTCGCAGACGACCAATATGGTCTTCGCGAGCACTACGAGCGAAGGACCCATCGCCAAGGCTAGGCTCGTCTGTTTCTGCAAGCGCACAATCGCATTGAGGGTATGACCTGCAATCGAGCTCATATTCAAGCACTCACGCGCAGGGTTCGCCTCGCGCCCCTCCCTGCTGAGCAAAAGCTTGAAGTACCGCAATGATAGACGTAATCTTACGGAAACTCGCGACCCAGATAGCTGCAAAGGAGAGGAGGATGGGCCACCAAATGCTACTTAATCGTGACGAAATCATGAGCAATGAGGTCATCCGGAATGGCGCCGAGAGTGCCTATCGCGCTGCAAGCTACGACCTGCGAGTCGGAAGAATCCTCACAACCTCTGGGGAGGAAAAGACGACCTTCATAATTCCGCCTCAAGGCATGGTTGACGTAATCTCACAGGAGAGGGTCATTTTGAAAGGGAGCATCGCCGGGTATGCTACGGTGAAAACGAGCTTGTGCCGGAATGGCATCCTCGCGATAAACATCGGGATTATTGACCCCGGTTATGAAGGGCTCATCTCCAGCACCCTCATAAACTTCAGCAAATGCCCATTCGCTCTCAGAGCCGGCGACCCTTTCCTTCGACTCACATTCCATCAGTACACTGCGCCCCGAACCCTTCCGGCTGCTCCATCCAAGGGGGATGAGGAATACGTTCAAGAACGAAAGAAGATGGTGCAAGAACGATTCTCTGCCACGTTTCTGGATGTCCCTCAGACGATTGAAAACTTGACCCCACCCTTAATCAAAAGGGTTCTAGATGATTGGAAGAGTGCTCTTTACAAGTGGGCACCGCTTTTTGCCTTCGTTATTGCTCTGCTCGCCTTTCTTGTGAACGTTGGTGCCACTCGCTTCGGGCAGCCCAAGGTGTCGAAGGAGCAATTAAAGGCAGAGGTGGTTGCCGAAATTCGCGATGAGAACCACAGGATTTTTGAAGAACGCCTGCAGCAAGTGGAGCGGCAGACTCAGCAATTACTTACTGAGAGGGAGCATCAGAAAAAGGTACAGTGATAGAATAGTACGGAAAGGAAGTGTAGGTGGACAGCTTCGATTCCGTCGACGAGATTCAAAAGTGGGTTCTGGAATCATTGCTGGCACGGGGTGGCTCAACTCGGCCACGTGGTTCGGCCACACTTGAACTATTCCCAGTCTCGTTCATGCTTCGACATCCACGAATGAGATGTGTTACGAACCCGGCGAGACGATGGATTTTGCCATTGGCCCTGGGGGAATTTTGCTGGCACCTCTCCGGCTCAAATGATGTTCACTTCATCGAATATTACTCCAAACGCTGGAGAGAATTCGCAGAGAGCGGTTCCTCGACCATCTGTGGCAGCTCTTATGGTCATAAGATATTTTCCCGAAGCGCCGGTGAACCCAGTCAATGGGACCGGCTTGTCGAGCTACTGCGAGTCGACCAACAATCGAGGCGTGCAGTGCTTGGTCTCTTCGACCCGGCTCGTGGCCTCAATCAAGATGAGAGAGATGTTGCCTGCGCCTGCTCCTTGCAGCTCATGATTCGGTCTGGTCGGCTCTTAGCCTTTGTCTACATGCGGAGCAATGATGCCATCTGGGGTCTGCCTTACGACATTTTCTTTTTCACTATGCTCCAGGAGTTGCTTGCCTGCGAGCTTGGCTTAGAACTTGGCTATTATTATCACTTCGCGGCTTCGCTTCACCTCTACGAACGTCACTTTGAACTTGCCCACCGAATCGTTGAGACCGAGCCAGGTTCGCACTTTGAAATGCCACCGATGAGTGTGCACAAACAGGTTGACGATTTTCTGCGATTGGAGGCCGTACTCAGGTCCAGGCACGAGCTGTTACCCCGGCAGGTCGGAACGCTACATCCCTACTGGCGTGATTTGCTGGCCGTACTCGAGTGGTATAGTCAGGCAAAGGGTGCCGGGGGTTATCAAGCGGTGGCTGAGAAGGTTCCTACACCGTCCCCATATGGTCTGCTGTTGAGAAATATGTTGCCCAAAGCAGAGGCGGGAACGCGTGCCTATGCGGCGGATTATTCAGATTGAGGCTCACGCAAAGTTCCTGCAAATAGCTAAGCGCGTGAGTTTAGGGTCGAACTGTGTGCGTGGCCAAGTTGGAGTCGTGCTTGTCCAGGGGGGCAAGATTGTTTCGACGGGCTGGAACGGGGTGCCGACATCATTTCGCGATTGCCTTTCCGCAGGCTGTCCGCGATGCAAGCACCGGACTTCCACGGGAAGAGGGTATGACCGGTGTATCTGCGTCCACGCTGAACAGAGCGCCATTGCTACGGCTGCCCGCAACGGAATTCCTCTGAGGAGTGCAACAATGTATGTGAATCTCCGCCCTTGCCTTGGGTGCCTGAATCTGGCACTCACAGCCGGTGTTCGGAAAATCGTCTATGAAGTATCATGGACATATCCAAGCAACATAGAGGCAGCCTATGAGAGGATTGCCAAAAGGCTGTCGTCTTTCCTTCGCGTCGATTCTCGTCGGAATAAGGCTGGAATTCGATGATTGCAGCCGTCCGGTGAACCCACCTTCCGCGTTAAGAATTACACCTGATAGTTTCCCGGAGACGTGCATGACATGCGGCTTGTGCGCTGAGCGCCCACGTCATGGTGGTCGGTTCGGTTGCCCTTCTGGTCTCAATTCGTTAGATGGCTGCCTACATCGGCGTTCTGTGCGAAGGCCTGCTTGTGGTGAAATGCCCGCCTGAATGCTTCGAGCTTCCGGATTGCGTCCCGCCGGTACTCGTCGATGACCTTGGCGTACGTCTGCAAGATGCCAGCAGATGAGTGCCCCATCATTTGAGCCACGAAGAGATCCGGCGTCCCTGAAGCACTCAGCCTGCTGGCCACTGTGGCTTGGAGGTTGTGGCTAGCGTTGATGCCGCCCCTACTGGCGGCCGTCGCCCATCTTACTGTGACTGGGACGACGTGTAGTCAGGGGCACATTAGGTGCCGGCATCGGCTAGCGGCTTCGATGGCTTCCCTCTTAACTCAAAGCAACAAAAGGTGTTATGCGCCAACCAAGGGCGGGCGCTACCCTGCCTAGGTAGCGGGCAGCGCTTTTCCCCGGTGTTGCGGCCCAAACCTAACCCTTTATTGTACAACAAGTTGCGGCCTTCTTTCCTGCCCGCCAATTCCAGATTGGAGGGCAGTTGTAGCGGCTTTTGTAGCGGGTTCAGCCACTTTCCCAGGTGCCAGAATCAGTTCTACGGCCTTTCTTTTCAATTCGTTAGCGGGGTGCATGTAGCGGCGTGTCATCACAATTGACGCGTGCCCCGCCAGTTCTTGAATCACTGCCAGCGGCACACCGGCGTCACTGAGACGCGAGCAAAAGGTGTGGCGCAGCTGGTGAAAAGTGATATGCGGAATTTCGGCAATCTTAACCGCCCGGCAGAAGGAATGTTTGATATCTCCAACATGCTCCTTGGAGTTCTTTGGTGAAGGGAACACCCACTCGCCCTCGACCTCTTCGCGCCACTGTTGCAGCGTTGCGCGCAGCACCGCGTTCACGTACATCACCCGCCCTTGGCCTGCCCTGGTCTTCGACTTCCGCACGATCAGAATGCCGTTGTCCAGGTCGATGTCGGCCCAGCGTAGTCGAAGGATTTCGCCGCGCCGGAGGCCCGTATACACGGCCACCAAGATAATCGGCTTCAGGTGCGGTGCGAGGAAATGCAGTTCCGGGTGGTCACAGGCCTGCAGGAGCTTCGCCTCTTCCTCATACGAAAGGACGCGCTCGACTGGCGGTCCGTCCAGCTTGAATAGTTTGGCGTCACGGGCGCCGTTGGTTTCGACCAACTCCCACTTCACCGCCGTGCTCAGCATGCTTTTGACCAGGCCGACCTCACGGTTGATTGAAGATTTCTTCAAGCCCGCGTCCAGGCGCTTCTGCTTGAATTTCTCCACGGTGTAAGCTGAGATTTCATTCAACCTGTACCGCCCGAGGAACGGAACCAAGGCACGCGGGACGTAGTACCTTTCTACCGTGAAGGCCGGTTTGTTGGCTTCGCTGTATTTCAGGTAGCGAGCGGCAAAGTCAGAAAACTTCGGATTCTCCTTCTTCGCCAGGCCGTGTTTCCCAAGGGCCAGCTGGGCCTTGTGAACCGACTCAATCCTGAGTGCCATCTTGCGGCTTGTCAGTTTCGTTGGCCGCTGGATATGCTGGCCTTCGAACCAGAAGTGGTACCACCAGACTCCCCCGCGCTTGTAGATGCTCATTTTCTTCTCCCTCAACGGGCTGACGATGCTGATCGACGAATTCCTCCAGGTCACTTTCGCGGAATCGCACCAGGCGGCCAATCTTGCGGTGGGAAATCCGCCTCTGGGCGACCCAGAGGTAGAGCGTTTGCGGTTTCACCCCCAGCTTGGCGGCGGCTTCTGCAATGGTTAGAAGCTTTTCCATTGCCCACCCCCAAGGGTTCTGCGCCCCACACGCCCCTGGGCAAAGCCCCCTAGCACCCCGCCAGGGGCAACACCCGGCCCGCCAGCACCCCCCGGCAGGGGTTGGCTTGGCCCCAGAATCAGCGGCGCCGTGGGCCGCATTTGGCCGCCAAGGCCCCTGCAAGCCGTGGGCTGCTGCCCCCGCAGCCACAGCAACGGGAAACTGCCCCAGCGGGTCTGCAAGCGGCATTTTCGGGCATTCGGCTTGGGCCATATACCACTGCTAAATATAGCACATTTTGTGCTGTTTATAAAGCAGTGGATAGCAGTTTCTTTACTAGTATGACATTTTGACCCTTCGGTCATTTTGCCCGTTTGAATAACCACCAATGAATCCCCGAATCCGTTTATGATTTTCCCCTTTAGGGATTTGCGTTCCAATCGACACCTCCTCTGCCTCAGCTGTTGGTCAAACTACCTGTTGCTCTAGCAGCCTGACCACAGGCTATGGGCATCGTAGGCGAGCGGTTTTGCAGGGTACAGGCAATGAATGGGGCTAATTCTTGAAGGTGACTTGGGAGCGGGCTTTTCGGGCTCGTCTAATCCCCTTCTCAATCGTGTTGTATTCATGGCGTCGCTCCAAGGCGAGGAGCGCCGTAGCGAGGTGTTTGGGTTGCCAGGTCTCTGGCTTTTCCCACGATGCAGCCACGTCCTGCCTGCCGTAAAGAATCTCAGCGAACGCTTCACCTCCGAGTATGTATGACCCTCCCCGCATTCGGGACACCTGCTTCCACAATCTCTCTCGAACGCTTTTTAGCACTCCGGCCTTGGTGACGGCTTTGGACTTCTCTTGTTCAATCGCAGCTCTGACGACATTGTGAAGGTTTAGGCATTCGGCGACCAGAACCTTGAACCTTCTCATCAGCCACTTGTCTTCCTCGCTTCCCCTGCGCCGCCCTTTGGGTCGCTTAGGGGAAGCCTTCCATCCTTCAAATATTTCCACGAACTCCTCATCGAATTTAGGGTGATGAAACTGGTCGCAGTAAAGAACCTGGAGCACGTTTTTCCAAGTCTGCGCGTAGGCAGCGTATCCGACCGTTACCAGTTGGGACCAAATGGTGTCTTCACCGGCAGCCGGGACCTCCCACAAAGCTTCTTGAAACATGTCTGCCAGGTTTATCCCGAGGCCAGATGGAAGGGCCTTGTTCGTCTTAGCGATCTGCGGTGGAGGCGCTGGGAATGTCATCACGATTTGCACGACACGATGTCTATCGCGCAATGAGAGCTGCGGGGGCGGACATTCGCTCACAAGCCAATTGCGGAGTTCGGCCTCTATCGAGCGTGGAAACCTCATCGGTACTCCTAGGTCCTTGCGCCACGCTTGCTGCATTTCGGCGTCTGGACCACGCCACTTTTTGCCCCGAGGTTCTTTCTCCTGCTCGTGATTGGCCTTTGAATCTAGTGGCTCTGCCATGACGAATCCCCCTCCACAAGATGTGCTGTTTGGAGTCTACACGAGACGAGAACGATTCGGCACTGCTCCCTGCTAGGTGCGAAATGCAGGGCATGTTTTGACCCCATTACGTGAATTCACGCCTTTCCCCCCCTCTGATATTCCTCCTCATGGCAAGAACATTTCTCGAGTAGGCGAGACAGTTCTTCGGCCGAAAGTAAATTGAATTGGAAGCGGCGCCAGGCAGCGCCGGCAGTTTTTCCCACCTCCTGGGTTCTGCCACGCTGCCTGGCGTCGGCCAAAAAACTCAGGAGGGGTTCATGCGTAGACCAACTTCAACGGAAGTGGCAGCTTTCCGCTCGCTCTTTGTGGCTCGACCTGACGCCTATGTCCTGTGGCGGGCCGGAAATCCCGTGGCCGTACACCGCCCACTGGACAAGCAGGTCTTGGAGGGTCATTTAGCGGGCGATGGCCGGGTGGGCACGTATCTGCTTCTGCGAGGAAACCTGACGCCGTTCCTGGTTTTCGATCTCGATGAGCCGAACAAAAGTCTGGTGCTGAAGATACGGAAGCGCCTCAAGCGACATCGCATACCCGCATATGTTGAGCGGTCGAAATCCAAGGGTTTCCACATCTGGGTATTCTTCGAAAAACCGCTTCACGCGAAATTGGCGCGCCGGTTCGCGAGCGCCTTGATCGCTGACCTAGGCAACACGAAAATCGAGATTTTCCCAAAACAGGATTGCGTTCCGAAGGAAGGGCTGGGCAATTGCATTTGGCTGCCGTTGCATTCGCCGGACGTTGTCAGACGGCGCACAGTCTTTCTCGACAGCAACTTCCATTCGATTCCCGATCAATGGGGCTTCCTGGCTGAAGTGCGGCGCGTGGGGGAAAGGCGAGTCCGGCGGGCTTTGGAAACAATGGCGCTGGAGGCGCCAGCGAACAGCAGCCCAGCTTCCAATCAGATCCAGCGGTTTCCCAGAACGAAGCAGTTCCCGCGACTCCGGAATCATGCGCCCAAACTGGCTCCTTGTGCTCAGGCGATACTGCTGCAAGGGGCTGACGAGGGCAATCGAAATGTGGCCCTGTTTACACTCGCGAAACATCTGCGGGGCGCCAGCTTAGACCAAGCCGCCGCCGGAGAGTTGGTACGCGCTGCCAACATGAACTGCCGCCCTCCCTTGTCGGAGCAAGAGGTCCGGGGCATCATTCAATCAGTTTTCGCCAAAGGCTACACATCACTCGGCTGTGACAAGCCGTTCATCGCCTCCCTGTGCAGTGACCAGTGTCCCGTGAAAAGAGCCAATGAGAAAAGGGTTGGGACGTCTGCAATTCGGATTCTCGACCAGGCCGAAGCTCGGCCGCGTATTCATCCTTCGCAGGCTTATGTGGACGGGAAGTTGTGGTACGGCTTGAACGCCGGGAGAGAGGAGGTGTGGGTAAACAGCGACAGGCAGGCCAATTCAATGGAAGAAATGCTCGATAGGTTCACCTTGGAGAGAAAGCCCACCAAGATGAGGTGGAGCACGGCCGGCGTCAAGAGGTTCCTGCGGGAAAGCGGGTCCGTCAGCCCAGCTGAACTCTTCTTGAAGATACGCGGCTTGCTGGAGGATCACATTCGCTTTCGGTCCCGCTGGCAGCCCACACTAGTTGCCCTGTGGACGATGGGGACATACGTCCATCAGGCCTTTGCGTATTATGGCTACCTCTGGCTAACATCGCCGGGACGCCGTTCGGGCAAATCTCTACTGCTGGAGATCATTTCTTGCCTTGCCTATAACGCGACGCCGGTGATGACAGACCCCTCCGAGGCTTCGCTTTACCGGGATACCGCAGCCAACTCTAGCACGCAGGTCCTGGACGAGGTCGAATCGCTCCGGCGGGCCGATCAGGAGAAGCACTCTGGTTTGATGGCCATGCTCAACTGCGGGTTCAAGGCAGGCGCAAAAGTACCCCGGTTTGACATCAGTACAAATCGCGTGGAGGACCTCGACGCCTACTGCCCTCGAGCGTTAGCCGGAATTAGTCGCCTGCATCCAGTCCTAGCTGATCGGTGTTTTAAGATATTCCTGAAGCGCAAGAGGCCGGACGACAAGGTCAAACGCTTTTCCGAGAGAAGATTGGCTTCAAAGCTCCAGGGGATGCGTGACGACCTGCATGTGTTTGGTCTGCTCTATGCACCCCCCGTTGGGGAACGCTACGACGAATCTGATTCTCTAGTCTTGCCACCCGAAGTCGATGACCGTGCGCGGGATATATTGGAACCGCTGTTCGCCATTGCCTGGGTCGTCGACAATGCAGGTCCTGAGCTGGCTATAGCGGAGGTTCTGACGGTAGCCGCCAGGGCTATTGCGCGGGATCGCGCAAGTGATGAAGGCGAAGATGAAGAGATAACTGCGGCGCTGGAGATCCTGGTGCAGGACTATCCCGAAGGCAAAGACAAGTGGATTCTGAGATCCGACAGGGCGGTAGGAATTTTCAAGAGTCATGAGTCGCTGGAATGGATGGAGTACCCTCGACAGGCTGCGAACCTATTGCGCCGCCTGGGCTTCAGGTCAGCACCGCACCGAATCGGGCGAAAGGTAACACGCGGCTACCAAATCCGCAGGCATGTCTTGATCGACATGTGCAAGTGCTATGGCGTGAACTTGGCTAATTCTCAAAATGAGGCGTTACCGGCGTTACAGGCGCGGTAGAAATAGTTGATTTCCAGTACTAGACGAAGCGTTACGGCCTTGGGCTGTGACGCATGACTTAGGCGGCCAAAACACCTTGTTTCCTGCAATCGTAACGCTGGTAACGGTTGAATGCCGGCCAGCGCGGGGCGCAGGGGGAAGCAATGCGCCAACGATTGGCTCAATTCGTAGCCAAGAATGTTCCTTTGGTCTTGAAGGGGGTGGACAATGTATCGTTTCAAATCCGGACAATTCAAAAACATGCGCATCGAATTCGTTATGCTTCGGTACGCCCCCGCTCTCTATAGACTGGTAGAATGGGCTGAGGACAAGCCACATCTGGCACGAATAGTGGCAGACTTCAACAGACTGAGGGCAGCATTGCGTCACGCACCGGTCCGTGTCGCATGCGCTGGCAGAAACTGTGAACGTGAGCCAAAGTGGATGACATTGCCGCTGGACTACAACTACGATCTGTTGCCGTCCCCATACTTCTGGTGCGATAAGCATGCCCCCGCAGAAGACGTAACGGGCATCACGCAAAAACTGGAGATTCACTTTGATGTTCAACGGCTCTACCCGGCGAAGCGAGACCGAAGCGCTATCCATCACTCCGTCTTGAGGGCGCTGGGAATCAAGAAAGCGAGCAGGGTGACAGAACAGTTCGCTCTCAAGTTCTTCTGCAGACTTTCGCATTTCTTTTAGATGTTGACTGCCCTTCCCTTCGCGGTGATCTTCCATACGCCGCCCGTATGCTTTTCAATCCAACCTTCCCGTTGAGGGTGCCTATATGCCCGCTTCAGAGTGATATGCCAGCGCGGAACACCCCGAGAGGGAACAAGCGCAAGGTCAGATTCGGTTAGAGTGCCTGCAAGGCTCTTCTCCAACTCAGGTATAAGCTCCTCAAGCGTTGCTGTTCCTCATCCATAAGGGCGTCGGTTCCGTCGATGCCCGAGGGGGCTTGAGTTCGGAGCTGAAAATCTCTATGCTTGCCAAAGCTCACGCTATGCGGGCCAGCGTCCACAAGGCCAGTGGGGTAAGAAGCGTATGAAGCCCTTGTTCACGGTTCACGGCGGGGAGTACTTAGTGGGTTCGGAGATCGAACGGCGCTTCCGCCGTGCAAGGATCTGGATTCCGGCACGGGACACCGGCATAGACCTGCTTGTCACCGACAGTAAGAATCGTCGAGCTGTATCGCTCCAGGCAAAGTTCTCCAGAGATTTTCTGGTTACCCATATGGGCGCTGAGTTCCATAAGCAGCTTCGCGCGTGTGGCTGGTGGACAATCAATCGGGACAAGCTGCGGAAATCGCCGGCGGATTTCTGGGTGTTCGTTCTCTACGGATTCGCCGGACGCACGGTAGATTTTGTCGTCGTGCCACCAAAGGAGTTGTGGAGGCGTCTGCGGGCGATTCACGGGTCACAGAAGATAATCCAAACCTACATCTGGGTCACCGAGCTGGGCCGTTGCTGGGAAACACGCGGGCTGACCCACGAAGACCAACTACGGATAGCGGACGGGAGCTATGCCAATGGGCCGCGCGACTTCACGCGATACCTGAAGAATAATTGGGCTCCCGTGGCGAAACTTAACAGGTGACGGATACCCTGCCCGAGCATCGGAAGCGGTCGGAATTGAATGAACACCTGGATACCGTACGGTTACGCCGTCCGTTTGAACAGGCCCACTACCCAGGTTTCCTTCTTTGACGGGCTTCCCTAGCTTTCTCGAGTTTGCGCTGCCTCTCCCATTCAGGATTGGCAGCCAAACAGTATTCTGAGTCTGGCTCATCCACTTCTTGCATAGCTGACTCTTGCTTCTTTTTTCTTTCACTCGGCAGGTTGGCGAACTGCTTCGCTTGCTCAGCGGTCCACAGATGGTACTGGCCCCCACGACGCATAGGTGTCATACCCCCTTTCTGTAAAATGCTACAGCATCTTCCAGAGCATATAGCGCGACGCCTCTCTTGTACAGCACGGTACCCTCCTAGTGTATTCCTGTTTGTGCAGCAGTCCACGATAACATAATGACCGAACTATACCCCCCTTAGGGCAACACCGCCAAAATTGGGCTGGGGTGGCCCACCAAACACCCCCGCGAAGGCCCCTCGCAGGGCCGTACAGCCATTTTCCCGCGCCAGGTGCCACCCAAGGGGCCTACCCGCCCTGGCAGGGGCCGCCTTGCGCCTTGTAGGGGCAAATTCGTACTAGTTGACATATTGACCGCACACATACTATCACACCACTGGAGATTAGTCAAGTGGTCCATAATCGTTTCGCTTGTCAACGCGCGGCTCTTCGTAGTTTCAAATTGCCTCCACGTATAGAATGCCCTGCGTGACACCATATTCGCCACTTCATACCACGTGCTGCGAAGGTGGGGTGGAAGGTTGCATACTGAGGCGGTTGAGCGTACGTTATCGGTTGGCCACGGAGTGAAAACGGAAATCCTGGTTGATACGTTCGACAGAGCAAAGGAGTACCTGAAATTCGGGGCGGGCCGAACAGTGCCACCTTGGAGGTTAGGCTTGGAAGTCGCCGCGTGGAAAAATGGGAAATTCAACGCTCGAAGGGGTGTGGCGCTTGGGGTGAATGTCGGTCGGGCAAATGTGAAGAAATTCTTCAACAAGAAATGGGACGTTGTAGTTGTCGAAGTGGATGGGATGCCAGTTGCTGTAAAGCTCACGCGTGGGTTTTGGACTACGTGCCCGGAATTGCGGAGCTCGGCCATTGGGGATTGGTTGAGGAAACAAGGACTTGTCCCTTGGCAGAAGGGAAAACCGCCAAGGCTGGTGCTCATCCCGCAAGGCGGAAATCGGTTCCGATTGTCCATTTGAAAGAGAATTCCCTAATGTTCTGCTGCAAGTGTGGGGCCCGGAATCCCGACGACGCAACCTACTGCCGCAGCTGTGGCAGTCTGCTCTGCAAAGGAAATGAGCCAAAGGTTGAACAGTCTCCCAGGAAACCCACAACTCACGAGGTCGAAACACTGCCCGATGAAGAGCAACGCCGTTTGATTGACGAACTCCTGCCCATAGATCAAAAGCCTCACGAATGCCATGCATGTGGAAGAAGAGACAACCTGCACGGCTGGGACTTCGGTTTGGGCAAGCCAATCTCTACCAAAAGGGCTTGGGGCGAAACTGTGCGGTCTGTCGCAGTCTCAGCCGTCACCTTGCCGCTTATTGGTGCTGGGGGAGTTCAATTGCCAGGCAAGAAAACCTGTCTCCGTGTCTTGCGACTTCGACTCATCCTCTGCGACTCCTGCATCCGCGAACAGACTAACTACACCTTCCACGTCCACCCGTGGTGGGAACCTGCACGGCGACTGGGTTATACGGAATTCCTCAGCGCAGATGACATGGAGAGACTCCAGCCTGCCCGATGATTTGCCGTGGCATGTTGCCGAGACTGGTAGACCTCAATTCCGGCACGCGGCACATCGCTTTTTGATGTCCAGAGCCTCGGAAGCGGCCGGAAAGGAATGAGCCCCTGGATACCATACGGCTCCGGCTGAATTGGTCGTTTGCGAAAGCCACGTAAGGGAACCAGCCGTCCCCTCCAGGTCGGCAGCAAACGGCAGGGTGGGGGGATGGAGTAAAGGGAAGTTCGGGGAGGAACCCGCCGCTCGTTAGCGCGAACCCACTAAGTTTCGCGGCCAAGCGCCTGCCCCCAGCCAGCTTTCAGGAGTTCTCAACCGCAGCGAGTGTTCCTACCGATAGCCTGCCTTCACGACTAGGTTCCCGCCTACACACAAAAACCCTTACAGAAAAGGTTGCAGGTGACCTGCACAGGTTAGGGCAATCACGGGCTTGCTCCGCATCCGATTGGCTTCGTTAGGTCGTTGGTCGTTTGCTGGTTCTGCAGGCTTTCCTAGTGTTTTTCGACTTCTGCTCGCACAAGCAAGCATGCTCTGTACCCGCTTCTCAGGTCGCCATTGGAATTGCCAACTTTTTAGTTCAACGAGGCGCGTAAATTCAACCTTCCTTCACGTGTGGTCCTTCGGGCAGGGTTTTTCTGTTTGGCGCGGTGAAATCATGCCTATGGAGTGCCCTGGAGTAGCGTTTGCTGCCAATCCTAGGCCTGTAGTAGGTGGCGAGGCTAGTTAGGGGGCCTAAATTCATTCAGGGGGTCAATTTGGGCAGTCTAGCGCGTTCTTGGGGGGTGAGGGCAGTTTAGGGCCAAAGCGATGCTGAAACTCTTTCGCCTCGTGTGGGGTACAGAAGCGCCGATTTGGCTGAATGGCGACAGTCTCCTCAAGGCCGGCGCCGGTAGTTACTCCGGGCTGCTTCGGCCCTCCACTGTGGCTTGAAGCTTTTTGCCTGACTCTCTATCCAACCCGAATATCGTAGGCCGGAAGATCCAATTCTTTCGGGTTATTTCCTTGATTTCTGCGGCTGAAATAGGCGGGGAAACGTAGCGGAACTCAGCCAATTGCCTAGAGTATTCCTCATCTTCTTGGTAAGAACGCCTTTCCAGTTTTCCGCTGACCGTTCCCACCGCCACTATGCCGTGCCCAGATCGATAGAGAAACACGGTGTCACCCTTCTGCAGCTGCTCGATTCCTCCCTTTGCATTATAGGCGGCAATCGCTTTGTGTTTCTCCAGCATGACGCGGTGATGCTGGTCATCGTGGGCGGTATTCGTGTTCAGAATGTAAAACCGTTTTGAGACAACTTCGGACATAGGCATTGACCCCTTTCGATAAGGCGCAGTTTCGTGCGCGTAAGTAGGCTGGGATTATTGCGGCTCAGTGCGCATATTGCATCCTGTTATGCTGCATGCTGAAACAGGTCAGCCAGCCATTGCCTCACCTTTTTCTCGGGGTACTGTGCGCAATCCAACACAAATTCCTGCCCCCTGGGGACTGTCCTTAGCACTGTGCCTTTTCGATCCCTGTTCCATCTGCGCTTATCTTCGTGGTAGGTCAGTGGCTTCTTCCCAGGAAACGGATACATCCATGCGGGCAGACGCCAAACGCTCCTGGACTGACCAGCATCTGTTAAGCAGAGGGTTCGGTCGAAATGTTCAAACACTCCTCCGCCTGGCAGGTGCATCCTAAGACCTGGCAGCTCAAGACGCTTTGGGCTGACGTACACGGTCCCGTAGTATGAACTCATTTGATACCACATCTCGTTAGCGTCTGATGTCCAGATGTGGGGATGGCGTTTGGCCCATCCGGGAATTCTCGCGTCCGGACGAAACGAGTGGTAGACCTCCCCTACCTGGAGCCAACCAAACACAACATGCAAATCCGGCGCCCCAGTCACGAAGACAAAGCGGTCATCCTCCTTCGACGACCTACGAAACCATCCATAGAAGAGAAATAGGTCGCCGACCTCAACGCCCTCCCTTTCCAAGTTTGTCTGTGCCACTCCACCAGGGCCAAATGTGGGTAGCCAACCACGTTTGCGGCGTAGGGCATCCTTTCGCAGGTCTGGGTCTAAATGCGCGGGGTCGTCGCCGGCAATTCTTCTTCCTTTGCGCCTTGTAAGGTCTTCCGCAACGCGTCCAAGATTCTCGTTGCCGAATCGAATGCAGTTGAATGTGCAACTCGATCTTTTAAAAGGGATTGGCAGCGAGCAAATGCGGTTATCGTCGAATATCGGACTGGCAACGCCGCCATTCTCCGCGTCGAAGCCTTTACGACTGAAGATGATCTTCATTGAACACCCCCCTGCGGCCCGTAGCCGAACCCACGATGGTCTGCATTATACCCCTGTAAGCTGGAGATTAGAGACAATAGACTAGCTATAGGCTGGTTCTGGTCGCCTTGTCATCCGACTAATGTTTCTGCCGGAGGACGGGGCATGGATCAGCCGAAGCTGTTTGGAAAGCGAGTGCGAGCAGTCAGGAAGGCAGCGAAGATTACGCAGGAAGAAGCAGCCGAGGCGGCTGGTCTAAATCCCAAGTACCTGGGAGAAATCGAACGGGGAGAGAAGCGGCCTTCCTTTGAGGCTATACTCGCATTGGCTAAGGCTCTGCGCGTTTCACCTGCAGTGTTCTTCCATTTTGACCGTGAGGAAACCGACGAGAAAATCCTTCGCAAGCGAATTGAAGCTCTGCTCCAGAAATGCAGGCCGCAACAGCTTCAGCAGGTCTACAGAGTTGTCAAGGTGATGCTGGAACCGTGAACCATAGTTGAGAACGGACCACCCGCGAACCCACGGGGCTATACCCTGCAATTCACGCGTGAAAGTGTGTAGCGGAAAATGTAGCGGGTACCCGCCTTTCTTCGCTCCGATGTGTTTTGATGTGAAATGCTAAGTAGCAGTAAATCAAAGGGGTTAAGAACAGGCGATAGCAGGTAAGAATACCCGTTTCACGTTGACACGGTAGAGGTCTGGGGTTCGAGTCCCCACGGGCCTACCATATTCCTCAACAACTTGCCCAGCTATTTCGCAGCGCTTCTTTGGCATCCCGCCCTTCCGCTTCTATGCCCTTGCCGATAAGCTACAACTTGAACTCCTCCTGGGCTGGGAGACCTAAAAAGACTGAGGAAAGTCCTGCCCGAGAACCATTGACAGCCCCACGCAGGCAAAAACTTCGCGCGCACCAGCGAATTCCGTGGAAGCAAGCAAGGCCTGCGGGTACGGCTGCCACCAGCAGACCCCGGGCTCACATCAGCCCGGGGGAGGACGTGGCCCTTTGCGCAAATACACTGGTCGAGTGTGCGAGGAGGTTTTGCGGGGTGTAGGGGCGGACGGCGTCCGCCCCCGTAGGCTGATATGCACCACTGCCATTCAATACGCCTAAAGGGTTACGACTATTCGTCACCCGGTGTGTGTTTCCTAACGATTTGCGCCTTCAACAGGGAATGCCTGTTCGGCCAAGTCGTCGTGGAGCAAATGCGATTAACGGGAATCCCCACGATCATCGTGTTTCTCGGATCTTGAGGTCTGTCCGTGTTATGCGTAGCCCGATTGACAATCTGCTCAGCAGGGGCTACGTTATGGCGTCAAGGAGCTAGGGCCTCCGACAGTTTCTTCTTTCCCCTTCCAGATTAGCTCCCAGGAGTCCGGCGATGGACAGAATTGCCACCCAGCCTACGAGCCCAAGGACGATTGGCTCTCGGTGGCTGTGGGGGCTCCGCCTCGCCACGGGCGTGTTCTTGCTGTTCGCCATGCTGCCCACCTTCATGCTCCTGCACCCCGATTCAGGAAAATGGATCGTGGATGAGGCCGTTTTCGCGTTCCTTGCTCTCCCCGCCTTCTACGCGCTGGCTCTATGGTTCTTGCGTGGAAATCCCCCGCACAAGTTCGGCCTGGCGCTGGCCGTCAGTTCGGGAACGGTTTGGTCCGTTCTTTGCCTCATCGGTGTCATCGCATCCGCAATTTCTTCGATCAAGGGTTCTGGATATGAGTCGCTGGTCTTCGTCGCTGTCACGACGGTCCAAGGTGCCTACGGGGCAACTGCTGCCCGCGCGTACTTCCGCCTGGGATGGGAACGGGCTGACTGGGGCAGGCTCGCTTCCGGGCTTGCTGTCGCAGTTCTCGTGGTGGCTTTTCTAGCCTGGAACTTGCCTTACGCACTCCGGACACATCGTGGTGGCTACGTTAATCGGCCGTCACCCGTCGGATCGCTTAGAGCAATCAACACAGCGGAAATAGCTTACATCAGGACGTACAACAGAGGCTTCAGCCCGAACCTTGCTGTGCTCGGCCCACCGCCCCCCGGAAAGCAGCCCACCGAGACCACCGCAGATCTGATCGACGAAGTGCTGGCCAGCGGAGTGAAAATCGGCTACCGTTTCAGTTATCGGCCGGGGGCTCGAGGCGTCAAAGGGCAAATCTGGTCGTACACGGTTTGCGCCCAGCCTATTAAACGGAGCGAGAACTTTCTGTTCAGCTACTCTACCGACGAGACCGGCGTCATCCGCCAGACTCAGGAAGACCGCTGCCCGACATCCCAGGATCCGGCCCTTGGCGGCTAGAGGCATCCTGCAACCTTCGCAGTGCCGCGGCGTGGTCTCTGACCCACGACTCATGCTACCGCCCCTGTCTAAGGCACGAGACGCTCATTGTCAGGGAAGCTTGTTTCACAGGACCAATCAGGCTTGGGCGGTCAGAGGGGCTGTGCTCCCTTGTGGCCATGTATGCCAGTCGATTCCGCGACTCTGCAGGTGCGCGTGGAAGTCACATTATGGGAGTGCGTAAGAAACAGGGGCGAGCCACACACCGCGGGCAACCTTACGGTGGGAAGTTCTTGCGGCGCAGCAGGTCCCGAAAGCGGGGGGCGGGAGGTGAACCAGGGCAAGAAGTATAGCTTAACCAATTTCACTGAACGGTCTCATTTTCGCTGAAGTCGGACACTTTATGCTGCTCCGGAGGGATGGGTTAGTCTGAGGCGTACTGAGGGCGCACGACTGAGTCGACGATCGAGAGGGCCGTTCGGGAAGGCATCGCAGCGGCCAACGCGAGGGGCCTCGTCACGACAGGCCCCAGGGGGAAGGCGGGTGGAAGGCTGAAAAGGGAGGCGCGTTATGGCCTCTGCGTTTCGTCCGAGGAGACTTCCCGAATCCAGGAAGCCCACCGCCTGATCGGTCATATGCCTTGCGGCTGGCCCAAGATACTCCGCCGAAAGGGTCGGTACAAATCTCGCCCGGGCTAGCCGAAGACGTACAACCAGGTTCAGCCTTTCAGAGCTCGCGAAAAGGTGCAGCAATGGACAGAGCGACCGGGAAAAGTTGCTTAAACTCATTTTTGCGTGCCGAACCAGAAACGGCAAGCAGAGCAAGGATGGAGTGCCGCACAAGTGGGGGGAATTTCCCGCATGGGCGAGCTCGAGCGGCTTGCCAGGCACGGAGCTGATCTTCTGTTTACCTATCCCTGGAAACTCTGGTTCTGGTGCGATTCCCTTGGGTTGGAAGGCCTCCTGGACGCCGCGGCACTTACAGGCGACGCTCGGTATTCAGGTTTCGTTCACAGGCTTCTGACGGGAGGAGCGTGAACACGAATAGCAATCGCCTGCCACCAAATCCCGCCTTAGACCGCAGGCTCGCAAAGGAGCAAAGTCATGCGGCTGGACAATAAAGTTGCGCTGGTTACCGGCGGTGCTGCCGGCATCGGAGCCGGTATTGCAGAACGGTTCGCGGAGGCCGGCGCCTCGGTCGCGATTGTTGACATTAGTGGCGAAGGGGCCCGAGCGCATGCCAGTCGCCTTCGCGACAAGGGACCGGTTCTTGCCATCGAGGGAGACGTAGCCAGTGAAGACGCGGCGCGCGGTGCTGTGGAGCAGACCGTTGCGCACTTCGGTGCACTGGATGTGCTCGTCAACAACGCCGGGATCGAGGTGAGCGGCCCGGTCGCAACCCTGAACAGCGAGGCCTGGGACCGTCAACTGGCCGTGAATCTGAAAGGCGCGTTCCTTTTCTCCAAGTACGCCATCCCGCGAATGCAGAGACGGGGAGGAGCGATCATCAACATCTCCTCAGTGCGCGCATTTGTTTCTTACCCGGGCGGCGCGGCTTACGATTCCTCGAAGGCTGCCCTGATTGCCTTTACCCGGGCCCTGGCGCTGGACCACGGCAAGGACGGAATCCGCGTGAATGCCATCTGTCCCGGCTACATCGACACCCCCATGACGGAAGAATGGCTCAAGACCGTTTCCGATCGCAACGAGACCATGCGTCAACTCCTGGCGGTTCATCCCCTGGGTCGCATCGGGACTCCGCGCGA
>JBEKCQ010000056.1:0-34406 GCA_050014795.1 Terriglobia bacterium
GCGAGGCTGGGATCGTCGGTCGGCTTCGGACCGGCAACGACGGCGCCATCCTCCACCAGTTTGTGAATGGCTCGCAGCACGGGCAACGACATGTGTTTGCTGTACGGATCAAGCCCCAGCACCCGGTAGCTCATGCCGCTCTTGGTCGTGATGCGGCCGTCGGCGACGCTCAGTTCGTGAATCAGGCCGTCGGCGTTGATGTAGTCGAAGCCATAGCCCGCCGGCACATCTGGTGCCTTGTCCGAAAAGATCGCGGTCAGGTTCGAGTCTTCGCCGTAGAAGTAAACCAGGTCCGCGCCGAAGTGCCCCTGCTGCAGCAGATAGCTGCTGCGCGCAATGTAGTTCACCCATGGGCCAGCCTGTTCCGCCCAGGTTTCGTTGCGGTTGAACCACTGGCCGAAGGGCCCCAGCGTCATTCCCGGCGCCTTACCCACCAGCGGTTGGTGTGCTGACTCGTGAATCACAAAGCGGTTGATCCCGTTCAGCAGTTCCTGGTCCGCTGTCGGCTTCAGCGTCGCTGGTGACCACGCCCAAGGCGCATAATAGGCGGTCAGCGACTCGGCCGCAGCGAGGTTCTGTCCGTAGATGTGGGCTACCGACGCGGACTCACGATCGTCTGCGTTGTACCCGTATTGCTCCTTGTTCACGCCCGGACGCTGCGTCCACATTGCGCTCATGGGCACTTCGTTGAACTTCTTGACTTCCATGCCATCGGCGACAAAGGCGCGTCCGCCCTCGTGAGATTCGCCGTAATGGCCCATGCCCCGCTCATGCAGCGATGCTTCGACCTGGCCGTAATGCTCGTCCGCGATTAAGTCGGAGATGGTCTTGCGGAAGTCCCACAGGAACTGATCGCTGGCTTGGGCGCTTTCCACAACCTTCCCGGCGAGAACCGGCATCCAGGGCAGCGGATCATAGCCACGCCGCTTCTTGAACTGCGCGATCATGTCGTCGGTCCAATTCTGCGAACCGGCCTCCCAACTATCGTTAATCACGTACCGGATGCCACGCTTGCCCATGTAGTCCGCGCCTACCGTCTCCTTGTAGCTGTCCAGGTAGCCGTTCATGTAGTTCTTCACATAGCTGCGATTCAGCTTGTCGACTTCAAGGCCCGTCGCCTCTGGGGTCGCCGGATGGTTGGTAATTCCTAAGAGTGAATAGCCAAACCGGAGGATGACCCAATTGCCGGCGGGAGGTGTCCAGTCGAGCGTACCGTCCGCGCCCAGCTTCGCAGTCAGGTCGACGACATCGGACTTTGAAACAGCTTCGGTGGGAGCGATGGGAGGGGTCGCGAACTGATAAAGGTCGGGCAGGGGAGTGAAGGCGGCCTTGTCTTCGAACCTGTCGACACGCGCTCCCGAATGCAGCACCAACTCCGCGATGGAGTACTCCGTCGCAGGCTTCGGCATGCTGAAGTCCGTCGACTCCGGATCGAAATCGTCGGGCAAGGGCCGTGGGGGCAGCGTCTTAAACGTGACCCGGAAGAACTTCGCGGTCGCCGGCCCGAAGGAAATGGTGTGCTCCCTCGTTCCACCCTTCGGAATCGACGCAACCACATGGTAGGTTTGGCCGTCATCGCTGGCTTCCAAGGCCTGACCGGTGTCTCCGCTCGGAGATATGTAATCGTCGAACGGCCCCCTGCCACCCAGGACGATGGTCAGCGCACGTATCGTCTGCGGCTGCGGGAATTCATACTGAATCCAGGCCTTCTCGCCCTCGGGCGCCCTGGGCAGCGCCGTCGTCTTCACTAGGTCGCCGTCGCTCAGCAGTGCCGTGTCGATGTGGCCGCCGCTCGACGTAATCTTCGGCTGCAGATCCTCGATGGGCACATCGCTGGCTGGCACCTTATAGGCGATGACTGCGCTGTCGGCATAGAACTGCGGCGATTTGAAGTGCTGGGAGTCTTCGTCTTCAATGCCCAGGTTCTGGAATGCCCCCGTATTCGACGGCGGATGAGCCAGCGTGCCCGTGAACAGCTTGCCGCCTTCCACGCGCGTCTCGCTCCAGACGTACTTCTTCATTCCCTGTGACCCCGGGACCCATGGGCCACCGGACTCGCTCCAGCCCGGCGAACCCGCAATTGCCTCTTCCAGGCCCAGTTGATCGGCGAGGATCGTCGCGTACTTGAAGGCATCCTTCCACTCTGGCGTCATGTACGCCAGTCGATGCTCCACGACCTTGGGCGTTGCCAGCGCAGCATCAAAATTCTGGAAGCCGCCCAGACCCACCCGGTGCATCCACTCCAGGTCCAGCTTGATGCCTTCCTTGGTGATGTTGCCGTTCATCCAGTGCCACCACACCCGCGGGCGCGCACCCTCTGGCGGATTCTCAAATCCACTCTTGAGCGGGTCACGTTTGCTCTGCGCTGCGGCTGTGCTGACGCTGATTAACAGCAGCATGCTTGCGGAGATCAGCTTCTTTGATCGAGGGTTCGTTGCGTCACCCTTGTTCTCACTCATTTGTTCTTCCCTCTCTAGGTCAAAGATGGGTATTCGCTCAACGCAGCTGAATGCCCGTCACGAGTCATCTTCGCAGCGCCACGGATCGTAGCATGTGGCCGATAGCGTCCGAAACACAAATGATTTGCCATTCGAATTACGCGCTTTGAACCCTGGGCTGAGCTCTCGGAGCCGAATAAGTGATTCTCGGATTCTGGAGCGGAGATTCCCGGCAACAGTGTGAAGATCTCAAAACACACGGTTGAGGTTCAGGTCGGCCATCGGGCAATCTGACGCAGATGCGCTACTCCCTACTCCGATCATCGACGCGCAGACTGGTCTCTTCAGCTGCCCTCCCCTGCCGCTGTCCCAATTAAGATAGGTGAAGTCAAGGTTCTTATACCTTTCATACCAACGCGAACTCCTTCCAATACAGATCCTGTGTAACGCCGCTGTGTTTAGGAGTTGGCGTCACATGGTCGTGTAGTCGGCAAACCGGAAACTGTCCCACTACCGCCAAGGCGGGACAGGGTCAGTTTCCGGTTAGGGCGTTATACGGCCAAGTGAGCGGTGCGATCAGCATGGAAGCCATTCCTAAACACCCTTGGCGACCAATCGTTACTGATGCCAGGCCGGTAGGAGTCCGCTTTCAAAGCGCAGTCGTCCTATTTTCCGGGGAGCTTGTTTCACAGCAGCAATCTGGCAGAGGTAGTCGGCAGGGCTGTTCTCCCTTGTTGGCATGTATGCCAGTCGATTCCGCAACTGCGTATGTGCGGAACGGAATCGCATCGGAGGCGCACGTAAGAAATGAGGGAACCAAAGGCCGAGGGCGACCTTACGGCGGGAGATTCATGCGGCGAAGGAGGGCCGGGAAGCGCGGATGGGAGGGGTGACGACGGCAGAGACTATGGCTTGGCGGACCTCACTCCACGGTCTCATTTGCGCTGGAGTCGGATAGCTTTCTCTCCTACCAATAGGGACGCTGGGCGGGTGTTTGCGGTTCGCGACGCCTCCACCCGGTGGGCCGGGGCTAAGGCATAAGCAGCGCTGGCCAGGTACCAGACGTACCACGTGACGGAACTCCCCGGCCAGGCAAGGTATCCACATCAGGCAGCCCGGATTCCGGGGGCGGGGCATCCCCATGCTCCGCAGATTGAAGTCCCGGCTTCCCCACCTAAGACGGGCAGGCTCTGAATCCGGGGCCCCGTGTCAGTTGACTTTTAGAGTCAGTGTTATCGGCGACTTGGAAACGCCGAGTGCTGTTGCTGTGACAGAGAGCGTGTAAGTCCCCGCAGGCGTCCCGGTCTGAGGCGGAGGCGGTGATCCGCCGCCACCTCCACCTCCGCCGCAGGACACCCAGAGCACAACGAGCAACACCGAAACGGCAAAACCCACACACGTGCGGCGCCGGCGAAACGCAGCAAGGGGCATCAGTGTGATCAGGCCCATCAGCCAGATAGCGAATGGCACGATAGGGGGTCGCCCGCGCGTCGCACGCCAACTCTCAGGTTGCGGTCCTGCCCCCGATCGAGCTGTCGTGCTGACGCTCACCGTGACCTGCGCGGCATTCGTCCCATCCAGATTCACCGAAGCTGGCGAGATTGTGCACTTTGTCCCGCGCGGTTGCGACGTGCTCCACGCACAATTCATCGTCACCGTGCCGCTAAAGCCGCTAGGCGCGAGGCTCAGAATGTAGCTTGCAGTCTGTCCCGCATTCACCGTTGCCGTTGTAGAGGAGCCTGAACCCACTGCAATCGAGAAATCCGTGCCTGTGCCAGACAAGGCAATGGTGTCCGGGCTGGTCGCAGCGTCGCTCGTAATGGCGATTGACGCGCCCTTGGCGCCCGTTGCCGTCGGCTTGAACGTGACGTTGATGGTGCAGCTGCCGCTCGTGGCCAGGGTGGCACCACACGTGTTCGCCTGGGCGAAGTCCCCGGCGTTCGTGCCCGTGATGGCGATGCCGGAGATATTCAACGTTGCTGTGCCGTTGTTGGTCAGGGTCACGGGCTGCGTCGCGCTGGTGGAGCCAACCAGTTGATTGCCAAAGCTCAAACTCGTCGGCGTCAACGACGTGGCCGGCGCCACTCCTGTACCGGACAGGCTCACGGTTTGCGGGCTTCCAGTAGCGTCATCGTTGATGGCTACCGTTCCACTTCGCGTTCCGACCGCAGTCGGGGTGAAGGTCACATTGACTGCGCAATTGGCTGCCGCTGCCAAGGAGCTGCCGCACGTGTTGGCCTGGGCAAAATCGCCGCCGTTCGTGCCGGTGATGGCAATACTCGCAATATTTAGCGTGGCCGTGCCGTTGTTGGTGAGCGTCACCGTCTGGAGGTCACTGGTGGTGCCTACCAACTGATTTCCGAAGCTGAGGCTGGGTGGGGAGAGGCTTAGGCCGGCCTGGATCCCGGTGCCACTCAGGGGCACGGTGTGTGGGCTGCCGGGTGCGTCGCTGCTGATGGATAGCGTCGCAGTCCGGCTGCCGGTGGCGGTGGGCGTGAACGTGATATCAATAGTGCAACTCAAGCTGGCGGCCAGGGTCGCGGCGCAGTTGTTCGCCTGGCCGAAATCGCCGCTGTTCGGGCCGATGATGCTAATGCCCGAGATATTCAGCGTGGCCGTGCCGTTGTTGGTGAGCGTCACCATCTGGGGTGCACTGCTCTGGCCGACCACCTGATCACTGAAAATGAGGCTGGAAGGAGACAGCAGCACTAGGGGTCCGGGCGGCGCACCCGTACCAGACAGCGCCACAATCTGCGGACTGGTCTGCAATCTACTGAAGAGGGTCAGACTTCCGGCGGCTGATCCTTGCGCGGTGGGGGCAAACCTGACGTTGATGGTGCATTGCCCGCCAACGGGGAGCTTCGTCGGAGCAAAGCATGTGTCAGTTTTCGTGAAGGGGCCGCTGATCTCAATGTCCACGAGGGCTAGCGGGGCGCTGCCGGGGTTGCTCAGGGTTATGGCCACAGGCACACTCGTCGTACCCGCAACTTGGTTCCCGAACTCGAGGGCGCTGTGCGAAAGCGCCGCCACCGGTGTGTTGACCAAGACTGATACGGTCCCATCCGCATTGGCCACAGCCAATCCAGAGGAGCCCCCCTGGGTGAAGGTACCGGTGGCCGCCGCAGTGGGGTTGGGGCCGGTGCTGTAGTCGAGTCTCGATTGCAGCACCCCAGAGATGGTACCCAGCAGGACCGAGATCGTGCCTGTGATTGGGGCTTGTTGGGGGACGTCTAACTTGCTGCCCGCCCCTCCGCGCGATGCCTTGGCCGAGAGACCACCAGCGCCCCCGCTGCCTCCCTTGTTGGCAACTGCCACGTCAGGAATACCATCGCCGTTGAAGTCACCCACCGTTACCGAGGCGGGGTTATTTCCGGTGGCGTAGTTCGCACGCGCCCCAAAAGTCCCATCGCCGTTGCCCTTCAGGATGGAAAGCGTGTTGTCGCCTGCGTTGACCACGGCCAGATCCGGCTTGCCATCCATG
The DNA here is from genome assembly GCA_050014795.1 of Terriglobia bacterium. Taxonomy (GTDB): domain Bacteria; phylum Acidobacteriota; class Terriglobia; order UBA7540; family UBA7540; genus JALHUF01. The sequence continues at coordinate 5,920 of JBEKCQ010000056.1, forward strand.
TTGAAATCCGCCGCCGCGACTAGGCTGGGCGTGGCGCCTGTGGGATACTGAACCCCAGAAGTGAAGGTGCCGTCGCCAATCCCCAGCAGCACGGATACGGTGTTCGCCCCCTGGTTGGCCACGGCCAAGTCCAGCTTGCCGTCCAGGTTGAAGTCCGCTGCCGCCAGGGAGATGGGATTGGCCCCGGTAGCCAAGGTTATTGGAGCCTGGAACGTCCCGTTGCCGTTGCCCAGCAGGACCCAGACCGTGTTATCCACGAAGTTGGCGACAGCCAAGTCCACCTTGCCGTCCCCATTGAAATCGACCGCCATGATGCCCTGGGGACCCGTCCCGGTGGGCACGGTAGTCTGGGGCTGGAATGTCCCGTCCCCGTTGCCGAGCAGAATGGAAACTGTGTTGTCCACGGAGTTGGTGACCGCTAGATCGAGCTTGTTGTCACCATTGAAATCCGCCACTGCAATGATGGCGGGACTGCGGCCCGTGGCGAAGCTTTGGGGCGACTGGAAAGTGCCATCCCCGTTGCCGAGTGAGACAGTCACGGTGTTGGATCCCTGGTTAACCACGGCCACGTCGGTGTTGCTGTCCCCGTTGAAGTCCGCCGTCACCACGGAGGACGGACTCGTCCCTCCTGTGCTCTGATCGTTCCGCGTGCCAAACGTGCCGTTGCCCTGGCCGATGAAGACCGAGACCGTGTTTTCACCTGCGTTAGCAACCGCGAGGTCCAATTTGCCGTCCCGGTTGAAGTCCGCCACCAGCAACGCCTGCGGGCCGCTGCCGCTCGCATACTGGACATGCGGCTGGAACGTGCCGTTGCCATTACCCAGCAAGACCGAAACAAAGCCCGTCGCAGAGCACGTGCCGGCAGCATCGCAATTGGAGTCCGCCACAGCTAGATCGAGCTTGTTATCCCCGTTGAAGTCCTCTGCGATCACCGCTGTGGGATAATCGCCAGTGGGGTAGGCTGTTTGCGTGCCGAACGTCCCATTCCCATTGCCAAGCAAGATCGAAACCGTGTCCCCATTGAGATTAGCCACCGCCAGGTCGGGGCTGCCATCACGGTTGAAGTCTCCGACGGTCGCCGAAACGGGATACGCTCCCGTGGCAAACACTCCCGGGGTCTGGAACGTGCCATCTCCATTGCCCAGGAGCACGCTGACTGTGTTGTTCCCTGCGTTGGTCACGACCAAGTCGAGCTTGTTGTCGGCGTTCAAATCAGCAGCTGTCACGGAGGTGGGGTTCGTGCCGGTAGCAAGCGTCGTCTGCCCCTGGAAGGTCCCATCCCCATTACCCAGCAGGATGGAGACAGTGTTGTCGGCGGAATTGGTGACCGCCAGGTCGAGCTTGCTGTCACTGTTGAAATCGCCAGCGACAACCCCGCTCGGGCTCAAGCCCGTAGCATAGGCGGCCGCGGCCTGAAACGTCCCATCCCCCTTACCGAGCAGAATAGCCACGTTGTTGTCCTGCTTACTGGCTACCGCCACGTCCAATTTGCCGTCGCCGTTGAAATCGCCGCTGACTACTGCGACGGGTAGGGCGCCCGTCGAGTATTCCATGTGGGATTGAAGCGTGCCGTTGGTAGCCCCCAGCAGCAAGGAGATCGCCGCGCCCGCGCGGTCCGCCACTACTACGTCAAGCAAGCCGTCCCTGTTGAAATCGCCGCGCGCGAGGGCGACGGGATAAGCCCCCGTCGCGTAGTCGGCGCGGACCAGCGTGTAGGCCTGCGGAGGGGGGGTATTGGGATTGGGTGTGCCGGTGCCAGTGAAAGCCGCGATCTGTGGACTGTCGGCGGCATCGTCGATGATAACCAAGTAAGCCGTCCTGCTTGCCTCGAGCCGCGGGGTGAACACAACGTGGACGCTGCACTTGACGCCGATCGGCAGTTGGCCCACGCAGTTGTTGCTCTGCGCGAAGTCGGCGTAGCTGGCGCCGATCATCATGAAGCCGCTGACGGTAAGGGTTGACGTGCCTATGTTCGTCAGGGTTAGCACCTTCGGCGCGCTGTTCGTCCACACCACCTGCTCGCCAAAACTCTGGTTCGGCGGGCGGAGCAATACCACCGGACCCAGACCGGTGCCCACAAGCGGGACGGAATGCGGGCTGCCGGGGGCATTGTCGGTGACCGTCAGTTTGCCGGAGTAGTACACGGCTTCTGTCGGAGCAAACCTGACATTGATTGTGCAAGATGCGCTGACATCTAATGGGGACGGGGCAAGAGGGCAATCATGGGTCTGCGCAAAGCCTACGGTGACGGCGATGTTGTAGATTTGCAATGGCCAGGCGCCAGAGTTGGTAAGCGTGACAGTCTGCGGCGGGCTGGTGGTTCCCACGTTCTGGTTCGCAAAAACCAACGTCGTCGGAAGCAGGCTAACTCCAGGACCTACCCCGGTCCCGTAGAGGCCCACCGTATGCGGGGAGCCGGAAGCATTGTCGGTGACCGTCAATTGGCCCTCGTATGGCCTAGTTTCTGTCGGCGCAAACGTGATGTTGATGGTGCAACTCCCGCCTGCACCCAGCGTGGACGGGGCGATAGGACAATCACTGGTTTGCCCAAAGCCGGCACTGGTTGTAATGCTGGAGATAGTGAGCGGTGCCGTCCCAGTGTTCGTGAGCGTCACAGCTTGTGGCGCGCTGGTCGTTCCCACGCGCACATTGCCGAAGCTAAGGTTTGGCGGCTCAAGGCTCACGGCCGGCTGGGCGCCGGTGCCACTCAAGCTCACCGTGTGCGGGCTGCCCTCGGCGTCATCGGTGATGGCAAGGGTCCCGGTTCTTGGGCCAGCCTCTGTCGGCGAGAACCTCACATCAAACGTGCAACTGTTCCCCGCGGCCACCGAGGTGCCGCAGGTGTTCGTCTGCGCAAAGTCCCCGCTGGTGGCGATATTCGAGATATTCAGCGTCTCCGTGCCGTTGTTGGTGAGCGTGACTGTCTGCGGTGCACTGGGGGTGCCCACCAACTGATTCCCGAAGTCCAGGCTGGGTGGAGTTACGCTCACATGGGGCGGGACGCCCGTGCCGCTCAGGTCGATCTTGCGTGGACTGCCCAGTGCGTCGTCAGCAATAGTGAGCTGCCCGGTTCGAGTACCAGTATCCGCAGGCGTGAAGGTGACATTGATGGTGCAGGTCGCGCCGGCGGGGAGGCCCCCGCCGCAATTGTTAGTCTGGCCGAAGTCGCCGCCGACAGAAATATACCCGATCGTCAACGCCGCATTGCCCCGGTTCTTGAGTGTGACTGGCTGCGCCTCGCTCGTCATTCCGACGGTCTGGTCGCCAAATGTGAGATTAGTCGTAGATAGGGTCGGGGCAGGGGCACTTCCCGTGACCCCGGGCGTAACCCTGATGTCATCAAACTAGACCGTAGCTACTCCGGCTGTTGGAGACAAATAGGCCAGCTCATATTCGTATGAGGCCGCCGGGACTGCCACACTTCCTTTCAGAACGTCGTCAATCCAATACCGAAACCTGACCGTTGCGGCATCGAGTATTTCATAGCTGACTTTGGTCTTGACCCACTGTCCAGCACTATACATCCCGACCACAACGCTGTCTGAGGTATCTCTGATGTTCCCGTCGTTCCCGAACGAGACCACCCCTCGGCCATTGGATGTCCAGGTTGGCGCACTATGCAGAGCCAGCCCTCCCGCCGCACCATAAGGATCCCATCCCCCAATGAATACCTGACACTCAACTGTAAGCGGAGGTGGGATATTCAATGGACGATGGAGCAGAGCGGCCCAACCGCCCAAACCAACCATCCGCACGCTCTGATTACCCGAAACGTGTCGTGAGTTATCCACGGCAATGTCTGAATTGCCGCTGTAAGTCCAGTTGGGAGACGGGAAGCTGCCGACTGTGTAGGCCTCGAAATCGTCATACCAGCACCAGCCTGAGCCGACACCTGTGCCTGTCAGGCTGACGGCGTGGGGGCTGCCGGTGGCATCACTGGTCACGGTAATCGCGCCCGTACGACTTCCAGACACCGCGGGCGTGAAGGTGACGGAAATGGTGCAGTCGGTTCCGGGCGCGAGGGTGCCACCACAAGTGTTCGTCTGGTTGAACTCGCCGGTGGCGATAATGCTCGTGATGGTCAGGGTGGTAGTGCCGGTGTTCGTCAGGGTCACGCTCTGCGGATTGCTTGTCGTACACACGGCTTGGTCGACGAAATTGAGGCTGCCCGGGGCTAGACTGAGGGTGGGAGGAGGGGCAACGCCGGTCCCCGTGAGGCCAACGGCTTGAGGGCTGTCGAGAGCGTTGTCGGTTACTGTCAGCGTCCCAGTTCGGACACCTGTTGATGAGGGACTGAAAGTGACACTAATCGTGCAGTTCCCTCCCACCGCCACCGCGCTGGCAGTGCAGGTCTCCGTCGAGACGGCGAAGTCCCCGCTGGCAGCAACGCTGGTCACAGTCAATGGCAGGTCGCCCGTGTTCGTGACTGTGACTGTCTGCGGGGCGGAGGTAGTTCCCACGATCTGTTGGCCGAAATCAACGCTTGTAGGAGACAAGGCCACTTCGGGGCCGGGGGTGATCTTCACCACAAAGGCGTCCCAAGTCCCTCCGTTGCACTGAGCGTCCGTGCCACAACTGGTGTCAAAGGCGCCTGCGGTTGTGGGGAAGTCGGAGGAGACTGTCCATCCTGCCACGTAGGCATTGCCAGCGGCGTCTGCGGCGATGCCTAGGGCTTTGTCCTCGCCACTACCGCCAAAGGTCTTCGTGTAAATCTTCTCGCAACTGGAATTCAACTTCGTTGCGAAGGCGTCTGGAGCGGGCGCACCGCCTGGGGTTACTGTGCCTGCCGCATACGCGTTACCCCCACTGTCCAGAGCGACTGCGTAGATTGCGCCCCCAGACATAGGGGAGATTGAACAAGCCATGGCCGAGGCATCGGCATTCAATTTGGCCACGAAACCGGTGGCGCCGGCATTGCCGGCTACCCAGGCGCTGCCCGCCGCGTCCACGGCGATTCCCCAACCGTACTCGTTGCCGGTGCCGCCTAGATAGGTCGAGTAGATGAGCGAGGCTTGCCCGGAACCCGCCGGATTGAATTTCGCGACAAAGGTGTCAAAGCCGCCACCCAAGGACGGCTGGAGAACGCCTGCCGTCGTCGGGAAGTCTGTAGAATTAGTGAACCCTGTTACGTAGGCCATCCCCGCAGAGTCAACTGCGATCAGATTGCCCGAGTAAGTCCAAGTCAAAGCGTCCTGGATCTCATCCCCAGTCCCGCCCAAGTAGGTCGAGTACAGGAGCGCAGAACCCGTGCTGTTGAACTTCGCGAGGTATGCATCTCGCCCGCCTGCCAGTACGCTCTGGTACGCGCCCGGTGTCGTAGGGAAATCACCGGAATTCGTGTTTCCTGCTACATAGGCATTACCTGAGGCGTCGACCGCAATACCCTGGCCGGTCTGACCGGCCCCACCTCCCAGGTAAGTCGAGTAGACTAGCCCGGAACCAGAGGGATTCAGCTTCGTGACGAACACGTTATCCCAAACGCCGGGGAGTGTCGTTTGGAAGGCCCCGAACGTGGTCGGAAAGTCGCCTGAAACTGTGTCCCCCGTGACATAGGCATTGCCTGCGGAATCGACGGCAATGCCGCGGCCCGCGTCGTCGCCGCCCCCACCCAGGTATGTGGAGTAGACAAGGGAAGCGGCCCCGGACTGCGACGGGTCAAGCTTCACTACGAACGCATCTCGCAAGCCCCTCATCGTTCCCTGATAAGCACTGTGCGTGGGGAAATCACTCGAGAGTGTGTGTCCCGTCACGTAGACGTTAGTGGCTGAATCGACGGCAATTCCGATAGCTTGGTCCTCGGCGTTCCCGCCGAGGTACGTGGAGTAGGCGAGCACGGGGTCGATGACGAGGGGTTTGGTTGTGTCGTAGGCAGAAACCTGGAAGCCGATGCGGTTATCGGCGAGCAGGATGTACTGGCCTTCCAAGAATTGCCGATTGCCAATTGACGATTGATGCCTGTCAGTGGTCTGTTGTCGGTTGTTGGTTGTCGGTTGATAGACCAAAGGCTTGTGGAAGTGGACTTCGACCGTGTCGGTGGAGATGACTAGATCGCCGTTGGGGGCGACGCGCACCGCTGCCTCGTCGGAGTTCGGGATTCGGAATTCGCGAGCGATTGCCGGTTTTCGATTCTCGAGTTTCCGGTCTTCAGTCTCGATTTGTAGTGTAATGGCACGCGGGTCGGCGCCGGGGGAAACGACAAAGTCATATTCCAGTTGGCTGCCACTCTCCCGACGCGTGCTGTTCCCTACTGACTCCTGGCTTCTGGCGTCTGACTCCTGATCTCTGCCTCCTGACTCCTTGCCGTAATAAACCAGATCAATGCCGGGATATATGTTCTCATACTTCACCTTGGCGTAGTTAGGGACATTCGTGCGCCACTTCTTGGGGTTGTTGCCTAGAAAGTAGTTACTCTTGCCGGGCAACTCGTCAAGGCCGCTGGCGTGCACGGCGGGATTGGTGCCGATGAGCTTCAAGCGCAGCACGGAGGACGAGTAACGAGTTTCGGACTTCCAGTTTCGAGGCTCCAGCTCCGAGTTTCCGCTCCCTGGCAGTTGATTGCTGACGGCTGATAGCCTGCGGAGGGCCAGTACCGTTTCGTCACTTGTCAGGAACAGGGAGTAGCCCGGGCCGCGCGACAGGAACTTCACGCGCGCATCTGTCTGTCCCTGGTTGGCCTCGAACCTCAGCGGTAACTTCCCGTAGGTTTCAACAAAATGCGCCTGTGTTGCGCCGAGAGCCGTATTGCCGGTCGGGAGGCCAGTGCCACGTTGGCCGTTCTGAGCTGTCCTGACCTGTCCCGACTTTGCAGGGGAGGAAGACGTCGCAGCGAATCGCGTGGTCGCCACCAACAGGAGTTCCAGCAAGGTGAGTGTCCCCAACGCGCAGACGTGCCTACACCTTGTAGGAAATCGCCGCGGTGGGAGTGTCATAAGCGCCTCCGGCGCGAAGCGGATACAGCGTCCGCCCCGTGGCTTCTGTGAGCAGCGTTTTACTGAGGCTAACGCTGCACTCCCCTAGTGTCAAGCGGGTAAGGCCGGACGGCACGAAGCGGCCCGAACCACGTTGTTGCTTAGTGCGCCTTTGATTGTTGGCGGTGCCGGGGGAGATGCACCGCTACCCCCCTGTGCAACGCGCACGCCTGCAGGCACCTACACGCTTACCCTCACGGTAACTTCCAGCGGGGTGACCAAGACTACAACTGCCAACTAGCCGAGGTACGCCGCTCCAGCCGGAAAGAAGAAACTGCGGCGACTAAGGGGCGGCGAGACAACTTGTAGGGAAGCCCCGCCGAGGCGCTAAACACGCGCAGTGTATTGGGAAAGTCGGCTTTCCGTAAAATGGCCGCCGACCAATATAGGTCCTGTGTAACGCCGCTGTGTTTAGGAGTTGGCGTCACATGGTCGTGTAGTCGGCAAACCGGACAAGTGGCCCTCAAGCTCAGATCCCCCCGAAACGGCGTTGTGGGAAGGCGCCCACGCATGGGATACCTGTTGATATCCCATCGCACTAATGATGATTCTGCTCGCTGATTTGCGAATTTGCGAATCTGTGCTGCAGACGCTCGCATCACTCCCGGTGGGTCCCCGAGCAATCAGAGACTGTAACCGGCCCCGAAGCTTTTGATCCAGCCACGCTTGGTAAAGTTCTATAATCCGGTTAGGATTTCGACTGGCCGGGAAGTTGATCCGACCGGTGGAGAGATGACGATCGTGGCCCGACAGAACTTCGACCGGTCCAACAATGCCTTCAAACTCGACCTGCACGGATGCTCGATGGAAGAAGGCCACACCGTGGCTGGGGACCGGATCCGCGAGTGCTTTCGCTATGGCATCGAAGAACTGTGCATCATCTACGGCTCGGCAGATCGTGCGGAGGGGACACTACGCCAGGCTGCGCAAGAGGCGATTCGCGAGGCGAGCAACTGCGTAGCCGCCTGCTCTTTTCGCGACTCCTACGGGATGTTCGCAGCGGAGGAAGAGTCCACGGAGGTGAGGGTCAAGCTGGCGTCCAACCCGCGCCCCCAAGCGCAGGACCAGAAGATGGTATTCGTTGCCTTCACGTCACGGTACGACACCGAGCGCTATCGACACGAGCCGTATTATCCGTTGCGTTCCAGCGGTAGAAACTAGGTTAAGAGTCGAAGCTCAGAAGCCAAAAGGTCGAAGCAAAACCGCTAATGGCGGTCTGTCTCGATCTATCGGGACGAAATCGATTGTTAGTAGATGTTGACCCCGAACGTGTGTGTGTCAGATTGTCTCCTGCACCCGGGTCGAATTGCGACTGATCCTATGAAGTCATCGTGCACCGCTGCACCATACCCACTGACGTGCCGAATTGGGCGGCCAATTGCCGGAGGCTGCCCTCTTCATTCCGGTAGGCCTCTCCGATGGACTGTCTGACTTCTGGGCTCAGGTAAGTTCGGGGCGGGCGGCCGATGCGTTTGCCCTTGGCCCGGGCGTTGCGCATCCCGGCCTTGACCCGCTCCACTATCAGCGACCGCTCGAATTCAGCCATGGCACCGATGATCTGGAACATCAGGCGCCCCGAGGGTGTGCTCAAGTCGAGGTTGTCTCGGAGGCTGATGAAAGCCACGCCCAGGGCTTCGAGTTCTGCCAGGGCATTGACGAGGTGGCGAAGCGAGCGGCCGTATCTGTCGAGCTTCCAGACCAAGACAGCATCGAATTGCCGCCGATGGGCATCGGACATGAGCCGGTTGAGTTCAGGCCGCGAGTCCTTGGCCCCGGACACCCCGGTGTCCACGTAGCAGCCAGCGATCTCCCAGCTCCGCCGCTGGCAGTACTCCTCGAGCTCGCGGGTCTGCATCGTGGGGTCTTGACCGTTATTCGCGGTGGAGACCCGAGCGTAGAGAGCCACGCGGGAGATTTCCCGGGGGGATTTGCGAAGTCGAGCGTCTTGCGGTAGGTTTCCTGTAGCCATCGTGACCTCCTTCGTAGGTCGCGGCGGTTAGGGGCGCGTTCGGTGTTAGCGCACCGGCGCGTCCCGCTCCATCACGTCTTCGGTTTCTTCTTTCGTCCTCGACCCTTCCGATAGTTGGCGGCCTTGTACTTCCGAACCCGCTCCACGTCGCGGTCGGTCCAGCGCCACAGAGTGCGACCGCTCATCGGCATGGAGAGGGAAGCCTTCACCTTGCCACCAGAGAGCCACCGCTGAAGCGTAACGCGGTGAATGCCTAGTGCCTTGGCGACTTGCTCAGTGGAGTAGGTTCGCATAGCTGTACATCATGTAGCACATTTCACTTGACCCAGTCAAGAGGGTTGTGGGAGGATTTTCGCGACCGGGAGGAGATGTGGCTCAACCCGCGGCGACCAGTCCCAAATGGGAAGAAAGGCGGAAAGCTCCGTGCAAAGAGTGTGGGCAGCAAGGGCGGGTTGGCAAACATGGGGTCTGCATGAGGTGCGGCCGAATGCTTGCATCTCTCCAGCCCGATTATGCCCGCCTGTACTTGGACTACTTGAACTGGCGGAGAGATCGGATGGTAGTGAAGACGGCAAGTGGGCGGCATCAAATCGAAACGTGCCTCCGCCGCTTGCTGAGACTCGCATCGGCCCGATTCAACAGCGTTTCCGAAATCTCCACAGAGGACTGGAGAGAAATGCTTGCTCGTGCCGGGACACCTCAGGGGTCGAGCCTGAGCCGATTTGTGCTGGCACTGTCACCTGCGTGGGCCAGGGGACTTGTTGGCAAACTCCATTACTTCATTGCATCCCACACGGGGAGTCGCAACACTCAAAGGCAATTGCGAGAACTTTGCTTCCGAATCATGCAAGGAGTTGTCGCGGAAGCTCGCGTCCTGAAGCCGTCTGACATCACACCACAAAATCTGATCGATCATCGACCAGAAGCCTCCGATAAGCAATTGCACTGGGTATTAGGCTTTTTCGGCCGCTTCCTCGTAACAGAGGGCATCTGGAGTCAACGGCAGCTGCAACAGTTTGAGGAATTGCTAACTCAGTTCTGCCCTAGCCGCGCGCCGCAACGGAAGACCAGACGGACTGCTCAGGTTGTCCCTATGGTCTGGGGACTTATTGTCAAATGCGGACTGTCTGCACGGGAGGTCCGAGTACTGCGCGTAAGCCAAATCGAATCCGAAGGCATTCGCCTCGATCAAAAGCGGTTCATCCCTTTCGGCGAAGGGCTGCATCGCATTTCCAGGCATGCAGTGGAGAGTTATCGAGCTGACGCAAAGCCGAGAGAATATGTTTTCTATAAGCGGCACCGCCAAGACTACAGCAAACCGACCAGCCTGGGATGGTTGGCATCCCAAGGGTTCACTACTAAGCTTCGCCCTAACACTCAGCGCATTAGACACTTTGAAGATGAGTTCAAGCGGGCACACAACGTCCGCCGGCTGCACCTGCACTGGCGTCAATTCCACAAATTGGGCGAGGAGCAAGCCAGAGATTTGCTGCAAGAGCTACTCGAGAATGCCACGAGCTTCCCTATCCCCGCGCCTTACCTACTGGTCGCACTTTGCGGTAGCCGGCTGCTCCCAAGTATGCCGACGCGGCTAGAAGGCGGAGAATCGTGTTCATTCACCTGGCCGCTTCTGCTCACCCGGTATGTGGTCACTGTGACCTGGCCTGTTGCCTTCGCCTCGGAGATGTCTGACCAGAGAACAAGCGCCATGGTCGCGAAAAGGCTCTATGAATTTGCATGGAAAGCCTGGAACACAGGATGGGGTCTTCGCGGTGGAGTGGAGGTCAGGAGCCAAGATCGCGACATACTGAGGAGATTGAGCCTTGTCCGCGTTGCGATCCAAGACACGCAGAGGGGACACTCTTGGGCTGAGATACTGGTCCAGGTCCGGTCCAGTTGGCCCTATGGAGCCACGCTCCGGAAATTCAGAAAAAGTTATCTGGACCAGCCACTCCTTGAGGAACTGACAGGCGGAAGGGCCAGCCCAAGGTGCTGGTTCTGTGCACTCCCAGATTGGGAAATCGTCGACGACGAAGTTCGATCGGCTTTGCAGAACCAGCGGCGCATCAAAGGCTTGGTCCGCATTGCGAGAAAGCACAACGGGGGCGAGCGCCAACTTCTCTGGCACGCCGGCCGACTGACTCGGATTGTGCACTATCGATGGCAAGGCACGACACGGTATCGGAATGAGCCGATCGCTGGGCACTTGGCGTCAGCGCCCGCCGCAAGCATGCTGTGTTGCCCCGTAAGATCTCCCGAACAGGCGAGCCAACTGGGACCAACGGAATTGCTAATCCACGTGTTGCTTTCCGTTAGTAATGGCACGGCACAGGACAGAGACTTGGAGATTTCCAGCAAGTGGGTGTACGAACAACTCGGAGTTCAATTGAGTGACCACGAGATATCACTCGCCCTCAACCGGTTGCTGCATTTCGGACAAGTCAAAGACTTCGGGAAATCCCCGCAAGGATTCCGCGTCCGGACTTCCTGAACCGAATGTGGCAGTGCCTCTCTCAAGTAGCCCGCCGTGAATTTCACCGCACGAAAAAGTCGGCCGGCTATCTTAAGGACATCTCATTAACAAGTTGGCCCCCAATCCATTGGAAAATAAGGGCTTGCGGCGCACGAAAAAGTCGCCGTGAAGAGCAACCCGCACAATCTTTGGCAACAGTTCTTGCTGCTAAAATTCGTGTTGTCTAGTGGCGCGGCATGTGCGGCTGCGGACACCCCCGCGTGATGGCGCGAGGGAATATCGAGACGGTGAGGAACAGAACCATGGGTTGCTTGAAAACTAGCGCACCTACAACGGCCGCGACACAGGAATCTGGGGCCGATGAAGCGTGGGCGCCCGTTTGTGCTGATAACCCAAGACCCTTAGTGCCCGAGGGGGTATACGAAGCGATGGGCACGAGAGCACGGAAAAGGGATCTGAAGCTTTGGAAGCGCGAAGGGATTGTGGTTGACTTCCAGATTCTTGATGGACCGTTCCAAGGCACCGTACTGGAAAGATTCTACTCCATTACCCCCCGAGTAGGGACAATTTCGAGCTTCTATCGGGAGTGGGTGGTCGCGGCAAACCGTCTTCCCCGGCGCGGGGAGCATCTCCGCGCCAGCAAATTCTGCGGCAAGCTGTTTCGGGTCGAGGTGGCCACAGTTAAGAAAGACTGGAACCAGAAGGAGCTTCCAAAGCTCCTCCAGTACTCGAAGGTGGCCCGGGTATTGGAGTTGCTCGCTAGCAACGAGGCGATTCAATGAAGCTGACACCACATTTTGGCAAGCTTCTCTTACCGCACGACTTACTGATACCTTCACTGGTGGTGGGTTTGGGTCTGGATGTGGTTGTAGGAAAGGGAAAGGAGAAGGGCAGAGAAAGAAGTTGGTACCCCGAGCTTCTGAAGGGTTTCCCCGGCCGTTGCCTGCGGACCGGGGCTGGACAATCACACAGTCAAAAACCCAGTGGGCTGGGCTCACATTCATCAAGGGTGGGGGCCCAGCCTTCAGGCATCAGAATGACTACCGCACTCGATCCTGACATAGGGACGCACCTGTACGTCAACAAAGATCCGCTGTGTCCCCGGGTGCACAGTTTGAGTTGGGCCCACCACCGCGAAGTCGCCGCAGTGGATCCTGTCGCTCAAGAAGACGCACGTGCTGGCTACGCCGGACAATTGAGTGAAGAACAATGGCCAGAATTCGGCGCCGCGTCCCACTCTGCAAAGCTGGATAGAGGACTGCCCTCTGGACAGTCGGGGTAGATGAATGAGACAGGGAGAACACAGCCTTAATCTCACCGGAAATGGAATTGGCCCCCAGGGAGGCTACTCACTGTCGAGCAGGGGGTGGAGGAGGGCTGAATGAACCTAAGGGAGTTCGCTGAGAACTGGAGGTTAATGACAAAACGAGACGAGTGCGGCGAGGCGGTTATCTCCGGCAAATTGGGCCAGATCTACGAACACGGAGCGGGAAAGTTCGGCTGTATGGTGCTGGGGAAGTCGGTCCGTTACTGGAATGCTGCACGCCGGAGACTATCCGCCCTCGGTTGCAGGGTCATTCAGAACGGCGACACCGAGGGGACGGCATTGTTCGATCCCCAGGACAACAGCCAGGTCAAAGTGGCGATAGGACTCATTGGGGCCAAGCAGAGGCGCCGGGTGTCGGAAGCCCAAAGGGCCACCCTTGTGGAACGACTCAGGCAATTCCGAAAAGACCCGGGAATCCCGGAGCAGCGTTTTATTTCCCAAAGAACCCCCTGTAGCGGGGGTTTCGCGGGCAGAATTTGAATCGAGAAGGCCCCAGAGGGGCTCGCGGCTACCCAGGTATCAAAAAGCCGTGTTGCCACACTTAAGGCCGTCGAAACGGCAGCCACAGGCAGAGGAGGGCTGAGGTAGCGGAATGGGAGACAGCAGTTTCTTGAATAATCCAAGGGGCGGGGCCCCAGACAGCCTGCTCACCATCAAGCAGGTGGCGGGGATGCTTCAGGTCCCGGTGTCTTGGGTGTACGGACACACCAGGGGGCGGTCGACCAATCGTATTCCTGGGTTCAGGCTCGGCAAGTACTGGCGTTTCCAGGATGCAGACGTGCGGGCTTGGCTGGAGTGCCAGCGAAAAGGAGTATAGAAGTTGCTTGACGCAGCCGTTACACTACCGGACGACGCAGGAAAGGGCGGACGAGCCAGCGAGGGAAAGGACGGAATTGCCATGGCTCGTCGCCGATACCAAAACGGCTGTGTCTTTAAGCGAGGGCGAAACTGGGTGCTGCGCTACCGTGAGGACATAAGACAGACGGACGGTGCCCTTACCAGGGTTCATCGCTCAATCGTCCTCGGACCATTCGGATGCAAGAAGGAAGCTCGCCAGGCGGCTGAGAATCACCTGTGCGAACTCAACGTGGGAACAGCGCGTCCGCAAGCTGCGATCACATTTGGAGACTTCTGGCATCGGTACTTTGCGCTAGAAGTCCTCTCTAAGCGGAAATTCGCAACGCGGGAAGTCTATGGTTACTTGGCAAGAGCACACCTGCTCCCGTTCTTTGGCGGACAAAGGCTCTGCGACATCACACGATTCGAGGTGCAGGCTTTTATCAGCCAGAAACAACGACACGGGTACGCGCCCAAGACGCTCGCTCATCTGCGGAGTCTGCTCAGCAAGATCTTCGGGGTGGCGGTGTTCTGGGGATGGATGAACGGTAATCCGGCTTCGGGTATCGAACTGCCTCCGATGGAAAAGCGTCGGCAGGCTCGAGTTTTGTCCCTGAAAGAAATCGCCCGGCTTTCGCAGTCTCTCAGCGAGCCGGTCCGGGCGGTCTTTGTGCTAGGGCTTCTCACGGGCTTGCGGATTGGTGAAATCCTTGCTCTTCGCGTCGAGGATGTAGACCTCTCTGTCGGTTCGGTCTGTGTGCGGCGCAATGTGTATAGGGGCCGCGTTCAAGAAGCACCAAAGACGCCGCAGAGCGAGCGCCAGATACCGCTGGCTTCTCTCGCGCTTGCAGCGGTTCAGCGGTGGCTCGGAAGGCGGCCCGAGGGTTCGAGCTGGCTCTTTCCGAGTGAAGCAGGAACGCCCTACCACGATAGGAATCTGCTTCGCAGGGAATTGTGGCCGGTGTGCGACGCGCTGGGGATCCCGCACTTCGGCTGGCATTCGCTCCGCCACTCGTTTACGACCTACGGCGGAAACAATGGAGTACCGATGCCGGTGCTGCAATCGGTCTTGGGCCATGTGAGTGCGGAAACCACGATGATCTACGCCCACCCACTTGAGGAAGCTCAGCGCCAAGCAGTAGAGAAGTTGGCCGGAGTTTTGTTCCCAATCGTTCCCGCCGCGGGGGCGTTCGGAGATGGGAGCGGGGAGCTAATTCAATGAAAACGAAGGGGAAAGAAAATCGGGGCGAGAGGATTTGAACCTCCGACCTCTTGGTCCCGAACCAAGCGCGCTACCAGGCTACGCTACGCCCCGTCAAGAGCAGTGACGAGTGGACAGTGACAAGCCTCCGCTGGGTCTGCCCGTCACTTGTCACTGTTCACTGTACTTTGGTCGGGACGGCCGGATTTGAACCGGCGACCACCTGCACCCCAATTAACTGAGTCGTGTGCTATGACGTGCAACCGACTGCTACTCCGTCTCGACCAACCCGTATCTTAGCATAGATTTCCCGTTTTCTCTGTCGCTGTGTACCCCTTGGTAGCACTCAGCATCATTAAGTCAATCTCGCCGTTATGTGTGGACGTTTGTGTGGACGCGCCTGGCTCAATTGACTCGCAAGCCTCCTCGCTTTTCTTGGGTTGGCTGCTCTGTATTTGGTTGATGCGGTTTAGCGTCAAGAAGGGCTACAGCCTTGCGCTTGGCCTCCAACCTGATGTGTGAGTAATACTCTAGCATCTTACGGTCGGTATGGCCTGCAATGGCCATAATCGTTTCCTCTGGCGCCCCGGCCTCTGCCAGCTTCGTGACACAGTGATGGCGTAAGTAGTGGAAGCGTAGTCCAGGAAGCCCTGCCTTCTCAGTCAAAGAACGCCACGCTGTGCGCCAAGTGCTCATTGGCGAGGTGGGGTCGTAGCCCTTCCCAGCCGATTTTGTACCTTCTTTCGTGTGCCGGAATCTGAACGCTGGGAAGAGGTAGTGCTGGGGTTCAGTCGCCCCGAGGAGCCTTGCCCTTTCCAGCAATCTGGCCAAGGCCCATGTTGCATTCCCGTTTAACGGCACGATGCGGCAGCCGGCATCCGTCTTAGTCGTCTGACGCCGGACGGTTATTATACGCTCCAACAAATCAACATCGATCAGGCGCAACCCTTTCAACTCGGCATTGCGGGCTGTCGTGTTGCTAGCAAGTAGTGCGGCGTCGTACGCAGCATCCCAATGCGGGTTCGACGCAGCGACCTCAAATAGGTGTGTTTCCTGCTCCGTGGAAAGCGCACGCCCTGGGCCACGCTTGTCTTCGCGCAGTGGTTTGTAGTCGTCCGCGAGTCTGGCCCATAACTTTGCGCCCAGGAAGATTGCATACCAGAATCACGTGCTTTTGAGACGATTCGCGCCTATTGCGCTTGGCTCATGAAGTAAAGGTCGGCTTGGCCGCCGGGGCGCGCGTAGACGATGGTGGAGAGGTCCCGCGAGAAGTCAAAAGCGTTGCCTTGGTAGTACAAGCTGAATGCAAAGGGAAGCTTGAGCGCGATCTGGGGCTTGCCGAGGAGTTTGCCGTCCGAGCAAGCCTGACGATAAAAGGTGACCTCACTGCGCGATAGAACGGGATACAGGAACGACTTGCCATCGCGAGCATACCGAACCATGACTGTCTCCACTCCAGGCAGCAACAGGGTGACTTTCTTATCGGCGATCGAGATTTGGTAAATCCCTACTTCCTTGCCCCAAGTCAACACTCCAAGCAGATACTTCCCATCTGGCGCAGCATCTTCCACCCAGCAGCACTCATTCAGGAATTTCTCCGGGTGCGAGCCGTCCGCGTTGGCTTTCCACAATCCGGGCTTTGATTTGCCGCCCATGCTGCTCAAGTAGATCGTTTTCGCATCCGCCGACCACATCATCGTAACGAAGGTCGCTTCCGCCCGCTCGATTTGGCGAAGATCGCGACCGTCGGCTCGGACGAGATAACCCTTATTTTCCTCAGCCGTGTATTCCATGAAGGACAGTTGAGAGCTGTCGGGAGACCAATCACCTGTCGCCAGGAATCCAGATGCAGCTAATTTGATTTTGTTAGCGCCGTCGATGTCCGATACCCAGAGTTCGTTTTGGCCCGGTCCGCGGAGCTTGATATACATTACGCGCTTTCCATCCGGCGAGACGATGGGTTGCGAAGCATTCTCCGAAACAATGTCCACGGATTCCTTGCTGCGGACATGGTACGCGGTCAGAAACCCCGAGGCTTTGCCATTGACGTAGTAAATCCCCGTTGTGGCATGGTTCATCATGGGGGACGAATCGGGCCCTGGGCCAGAGGTAATCTGAGTCAAAGTGTGGTCATCCAAGCCGTACTTCCAAAGGTTGGTCAGCCCCTTGACCGTGCGTGTGAGCAGCACGGTCTTTCCGGGCTCCGCCCACACTACGTCACCCGGATACCCAGACAGTACGCCCAAGGCAGCAGCCGAGTGGCTGGGCACATTCACCTTATAGAAATATCTATCTTGATCGAAGAGTCGGGCCACGGTTACGACGAGCAGGTTGTTGCCGTCAGGATAGGGCAGGAGTGACCAGAGTATGAGGGGAGGATTATCGAAGCTGAATACGGTCTCTTCGCTCAGCCCGGATTTTCCGGCGCGAAAGATGGCGCGGCTAGCCGACTTCAGGTAGAAGAATGAATTGCCATCCGGCGAGGGCACCAGCCAACGGCCCGAGGCCACGCGGCGCGGCGTCCCCCCGAGGGTGGGCACAGCCCATTCCTCGTCGCGGCCCACGGAACGGCCATAGTAGATCTCCGTCCCGTCGGGCGCGAGGCTATCCACCAGTTTATCGCCCTCGTCGTGCGTCAACTGTAGCGGCTCTCCGCCCGAGGCGAGCATGACGAATACTTGCTCGACGCCCCCAACCGGCGAACTAAAGGCCACGGTGTGGCCATCCGGCGAGAGTCTTGCCCCATTCATGGGCTTGTCCCAATGACTGATTTGAGTAATCCTCGGAGGAGCGGCAGGAAGCTTGGCTCGCGGCCAGAAGTGGAAGGCCGCATACGCCCCCGCCAGCAGCGCTACGATTCCGGCCAGAATCACGTATTTCCAGCGTGCCAAGCCGTGTACCGGCTGGAGGGCGGCGGGCGCCGGCAAGCCGGCTTCTGCGCGCGGAACAGCCTCACGCACCGCCGCGACCAAAGCCTGGGAAGCTCGTCCCGACGTCGAATCGCGCTTCAAGCGTTTCAGGTCGGCGCGCAGCTCGGCCGCGCTCTGGCAGCGTAGGTCGCGGTCTTTCTCCAGAAGCTTGTTGATGATCTCTTCCAGTTTCGGCGACACTTCCGGATTCAAGCGCACTGGCGAAAAACGGCATTGACTCCCGAAATGGAACCACGGCGCGGCGCATCCTGAGCAAGATTGACGCTCGGTGGCCTGCCCGGAATAAGATTATCGGGAAATCGACAACACGGAGTGCACATAGCCCAAGAAAGGGAGTGAAGCCGTGGCAAAATGAAAGCGTTGGGCAACCAGGGACGAGAAATAGAGCGGCATACCGCCTGCACGTCACCATTGGTGACCCCGGTGCCAGGGATGCCGTCCAGTTCGCAAAGGCTCATTCGAAACGCAGGAACTAAATCGAGTCGCGCAGTGTCTAAATTTGTATGCTCCGACATCGCTTCAAGCTAGTGCTGCCCATCCTTTTTGTGCTCATCACGGTAGGGCTGTGGTGGTGGGCGCGAGAAGATTACCTCTCCGTTGCTCAGCAGGAGAACGGGTTGGTGGTTTGCACGGACTACACACCAATCCCACTCGAAGTCGCAGGTGCGCTCAATGTGCCAGTGGCCACCTTTGGCTATCCGTTGTACCGCTTGGTGCATGAAGTAACGAGCCGGTGGGACCTAGTCGCTCTTCTTGTCGGAGTGGCTGTCCAGTGGGGGTATGTGGGATGGGTGCTGGATTCCCGCAATGCTCCTGCCCCGCCGAAGAGTTGGTTGCGCGGGACCGCAGGTGTGGCGGGCCTCATTTATGGCGTCTTCGTGCTCCTGGTCTCCATCCCCATGTATCACGTTGGAGTCATCTACAAGGGTGCGGCAGTAGTATGGGCCATCTTCATCTGCTGGCATTTCCTGAGCTTTTTGCGGAGACCATCTGGGCAGCAGTAATCTGCCGAGCGTGCAGGTCAAAATGCCACGGTAACGATGTGGCCGTTTGATGAAGCGACGCGGACCTCATTGAGATTTCGAATGGACTACCGAGGACTGAACTTTCCCTCATTCATTGGTCAGAAAATCCAGATGCCTAGGTATAGGCGCACGTACTCCCGTTCCGTGGCATCCCACACCTTCTCCCCACCAGAATCGAGAATGAAATCTCCTATGTCGGGTACATGTGCCTGCGCGATTGATTCAGCTTCACTTACGAGGGAGTGCCGAGGAGATTTGGGAGCTGAAGGGCGGTTCCACTTTATCGGCCGGTAGCACGTCTCCGTAGCGTCATGTAGACTCTTATCTTTCAGAATTTGAGCCTTGAGGAAGGATGAGCACTTTGGTCAGGCGAGTAGTTTCGGTGCAATTGCTGATTTTACTTGTCGAGGTTATCATTTTGCCGACATGTACTTCCCCTGTCCAACCAGGTGCAATCGGGGGACGAGTCTCAGGCGCATCCGACTTTTATATTAGGCAAGGTGGGTTGAGCACAGAGTTCAAGGTCCTCGCAATCCCAAATGCAAGCATAACGGTCAAGAATGTGTCTACGGGGGTTCTGCGAGCCGTTCAGACTGATTTCAGCGGAAAGTTTAGAATGGAAGGAATTTCTCCTGGTCGCTACGAGATTTCCTTCTCGGCACGACCCTTTAATCCGCAGGTGCACAGCTTAATTGTGAAACCCGGCGAGACTACCGATGCATCTACGCGGTTGCTTACGCGCAGAGAGCCGGGAAGTATCGTCTCTATCTCTGGATGCCCAGACAGACTGATGGGTGCGGTGATTCCTTCCGACTTGAGTTCGGTCGAAATTCAGTTGAGACGGACTGCCTGCTATGGGCCTTGTCCCGTTTACAATATTCACCTGTTTGGAGACGGTCGTATCGAGTACCGAGGAGACCTATATGTTTCTGCCTTGGGAATCAGGAAATATCGCGTGGCGTCATCGACGGTTGCTGGACTTGCCGGAAAACTCTTTGAGAAGGGATTCTTCAATTTCTGCGCATCTTACCGACAACCGGCAACGGACTTGTCGGCAGTCGAAACAACAATTCAATTCGCAGGCTTCACCAAAACGGTTTTTGTTTATGGAGACGCTGCGCCAGAGGGGCTTGAAGACCTTGATGCACAGATTGAGAACGTCGCCAACGTAGCTCACCTGGTGAAATCAGCTGACCGCCCGGAATGACCATTGCTTACCGGGGCAGTCCGGTCGCTTGCACTCAAGGGTGGTCACATCTGCGGCTCGTCCAAGGTTTTGCCCTGGCTCGAAGAATACTTCAGTGTGGTCTACTAACTGTACTCAACTGACCCCCGCCCCATGCCGAAACCGCCACTCAAAACAGGGCGCTTATCCCCCACCCCGAAGCCAACCTTTTGAACCACCCGCCCGGAAGCCGGTCCAGGCCGTCGCAGCCGCCCTTCCCTCGGAAACCGCGACCTCCCCTGCGGCCCGGCCTCGGCGGGAATCGGGCGGCGGAAGGCAAGCGGGCTGTTTCCGAGCGCCATCAACGGGGCACAAGCGCAAATGTGAGGGAAGGGCGCATCTGCGGTTCGCCGGTCAAACGTCCGCTTCTGCCTGGCTCGGCTTCGCAGCTATTGCAGCCTCGCGTATTCCGCCTTGGCTTCCTTCAGGATGGGGATGCCGGGGTCGGCGTCTTTCCAGAGCGTGAGGAAATCCTGATAGGCGGTGCGGGCTTGGGCCGGGTCGCCCTCCAGGGCGTAAGCACGGGCCAGTCCGAGGCGAGCCAGCGCGCCCCAGGGAAAGTTCGCCACCAGTCCTCGGCGGTCGATGAATTTCTGAAATTCCGCTGCTGCTCGGTTGCCGTCGTGGAGCATGCGATAGGCTTCTCCCCGCAAATAGACTGGGCACAGGAATATTGTGAGGTTCGTTGGCCAGCCAAGTTCGATCGCGCTCGCCACCTTCAATAGTTCGATTGCCTGGTTCGGGTCTCTTCGTTCCAGTGCGACACCTGCTCGGATCGTGGGCAGCCAATATCTCTGGACCAGCGTATCAAGCGGGAAGGTCTTGTCGAGTTCGGCCGCCAGCTTCTCCGCCCCTGCCGTATCGCCTGCCCGCGCCAGGGCCAGCGCCGCCATGGCCCGGACACCGCGGTTCGAGGCCAGCCTCAACGTCGCCTTGGCCTTGGCACGAGCCTGCTCCCGATTTCCCGATTTCGCTTCGCGCAGCGCTGCTGCAACCAGGTATAGAGCGGACCTTTGGTTGGCGTCATTATGCTGGGCTGAATCCATCGCCCGCCCGGTCAGTTCGCGAGCGTTCTTCAGCTTGCCATACCAACCTTCCGTTTCCGCTTGCGCAGCCTGCAAGTAGTCTCCCGCACCCGGCTTTCCCATGGCGACCGCGGCCTGCTGCGCCATCTGTGCCGTATCGCCCTTCAGAAACGCCACATGGTAGCGCCAAAGGGGCAGGGCCTCGTTCTCCAGCTTGCGCTCCTCTGCCTGCTTGAACACCGCCTCCGCTTCATCCAGCCGGTTGAGGACCATGTAGTTTTCGCCGAGGTTGATATAGTTGTTCCCATTACTTGGCGCCAGTCGCAGCGCCTCTCGAAATTCCTCCAATGCCTTTTCCAAGTTTCCCAGCTGTATGTAAGTAAATCCCAGCCATCTGTAGGGCACGTCGTCTCTCGGGTAGGTCTGTTGCCACAGTTCGCAAGTCTGCGCCACCTTCTCCAGTTCGCCGGTTCTCATTAAGTAGTTTCCTTCAATGAAGAACCGCTCCCGCTCGCTCACCTTCTCACGAAGTCCGTATGCTCTACGGACATTCTCGTCCGCGCGCGTATCCTCGCTGAGGCTGGAGTAGCCGACCGACATCCTGGCGTAGGCCATGGCGAAATTCGGGTCAAGTTCCACCGCCCGCTTGTAGAAGGGCAGCGCGGCGGCTAGCTCGCTCGTTTCGTACATCTTTACTCCCAGGCTATAGGCTTTCAGCGCCTCTAGGGATCGTGTGGTTGCTTCCTCCACCGGCGTGGCGTATTTCTGCACCGAGCTGAGCGACTCGCCCAGTTTGGTCCGTAAACTGATCGCCGCATTGTCAAGAGCCTTGAGCACCGCTTCCTTGCCCGCCGCCTGCTCCTGCGCCTGGGCCAGCACGTCCCCCGTGTTGCAGTTCACTGCCTTCAGGCCAACCACGTACTGGCTGCCCAGCCCCGCAATCGAGCCGGTCAGCATGGCCTTGCTGCCCGTGCGTTGGCAGACCTCCTGTGTGACCTCCGGCGTCAACCGGTCACCGGCGGGACGGCCCATCAGCTTCAATGTCTCGTTCACTTTCCGATCGGAAAGCGGGTCGAGAAAGGGCGATTGCTCAAGCTGCACCGAGAGTCCCTGCTTCAGCGCGTCGTCGAATACCGCATCGCCCGTCTTGTTGTCGAAATCGGAGAGGACGATGGTGTCCTTGTCGGTCAGGCGGGTCGCGGTCTGGCGCGAGCGGAAGTACAACGTTCCCCCGATGGCAGCAGCGACAAGGATCACGGCAGCGGGAACAAGAACCTTCCAGAGTTTTCGTAGGGGCGCCCCTCGTGGGCGCCCACCTGGGGCGGGCACAAGGCCCGCCCCTACAGGTTCCAACGCCGCGATCAGCCGATAGCCGCCCTTGGGAATGGTCTGGATGAAGCGCGGCTCGTGTGGATCGTCTTCGAACGCTTTGCGCAGTTCCGAGATGGCGCGCGTCAGCACGTCATCGGTGACGAACGTGTCCGCCCAAACCGCCTGAATGATCCGTTCCTTGGGCATCACGTCGCCGGCGTGCTCAGCGAGATACAGCAGCACCTGCATCGCTTTGGGTTCGATGTGTGCGGTTATGCCATTGGCCGTGACGCTGTTCAGCTTGGGCTGGATGAGCCAACGACCGACTTGGAAGTCGCCTTCCATCAGGCTCGCTCCGCGGCAAGTGATGACGCTGTGTGCATTATAGCACTGGGGAAGGAAAGAGGGGTCGGGTGTCAGGGGTCAGTCGCCGGTAGCCAGTTGCCAGTTTCCAGAGGCCCGTAAACGGGTGTGAGACGTGAAGAGCCGCGAGACCACAAAGCGGGTCTTGCGCTACTTCTGCCAACTGATGGTCTGGCGGTCAAAATCGAAGGCTAGGCGCTTCACGCCGAGGGCTGTCACTCCCAGCAGGCCGTCGAAGTTGGGCAAAGCTTGGGCTGACGTTGCCAGGAGATAAGCCTTCTGGTTTCCCAAGTCGGTTGTTCCCAACCGCGCTGTAGGCAGGCGCACTTCCTGGAGCTGGGACTCGCCGCCCATATTAGCTGATGTCTTTGCGCCGGCGGTCCGGACGCTGGCCAGCCGGCCATGGACGCGGCTCTCAAACAGGACCACATCCTTGGCGCCGGTATCGACGACCAGACGCAGGGGCTGGCCTTCTACCTCGAATTGAACGAGCACATACCCCGGCCGGGGCTCAAACACCACCGAGTATTCCGATGGCTCCACCGCACCGAAGATCATCTTCTTCGATTGGTAGTCGATGCGAAAGCTGCTCCGGGCCAAGACATCGAGGCCCACCATGGCATCAATGTGGATGCCCATCCCTTCCTCGATGAAAGCAAGGTCGCGCACGAGCACAGGAAGCCTTTCGGCGCGAATCGGGCCGAGAGCCACGTCGGAGAGCACCACCCCTTGGGCTTGCACGCTCTGGCTGAAAACCGAAAGTGACTGTCCGTTTCCGGACAGCTTCAGCTTCTGAGCAATCCGCCGATCCACCACGCTCGGAACGGCGCCGGTGTCAATCAGGAAGTTGAGCTTGTCCAGCCCGGCAATGGAACCCTTGACCACAATCACATAGCCCCGGTACAGCCTAAAGGGGACTTCCACAAGGCCGTCGGCGGCGAGCAACGTCTGCGAAATCAACAAGCTGGCGAGAATCAATAACCCATGCTTCAGTCCTTTCATTGCCCCTCCTCGGCGCGCTGGCGCACGCGAAGAGGAGTAATCCCGGCGTCCTGAGGATGTCCTGTGGGCTAGCCAAGGTTAGGGTTAGGTTTTTCTGATCGTGAGGCGATCAGCCTAACCATCTGAATACAAAGAGGATAGCGAGACTCGTCAGTCGATCAGCTTGAGGGAGAACTGCACCTGGCGGGAGGTGCCGGCGGTGCGGTCGTGTCGCACGCACCCCTCACCTGGCCCTTCGGGCCACCCTCTCCCCAAGGGAGAGGGCTGCAAATCCGAAATCCCCTCCCCTCGCCCTCCGGGAGAGGGCTTGGAATCGGAAAAACTCTCCCCTCTCCCCTGGGGAGAGGCGCTGGGGGTGAGGGGTTTCGCTAACTTCTGCTTCAGCGTCTGCCCCTCGAGCAACTCCATCACGATGAAGGGCTGGCCCTCGTGCTCCTCAATGGCGTGAATCGTGCAGATGTTGGGGTGATTGAGAGCAGAAGCTGCCTGGGCCTCCCGCTGGAATCGCTCCAGGTTTTGTCGGTTCTTGGAGAGTTCTTCCGGCAGGAACTTCAAGGCGACGGTGCGCTTGAGCTTGGTGTCCTCGGCCTTATAGACGACACCCATGCCGCCGCTTTCGATTTTCTCCAGGATGCGGTAATGGGAAATCGTCTTGCCGATCATGGGGAGCGGGCCGCCTTGTGCCGCCATCTTACGGCGTGCTTCGAGTCAAGTCAACGCGCGCGTGCCCCTTCAACAAGCTGATGATTTTCTCTGTTGAGTGTGCCAAGATTTGCCCTCACAGTCTTACATGTAGCGGCTTATAGAGGCATGGCCTCAAGCCGCACTCAGCAATTCCCGTTGGGAGGGATTGCCCATGGCCAACTTAAGGTTTGCCGCGTTTGGGGCGGGATTCTGGTCGAGATATCAGCTGGCCGCCTGGCGCGAACTGCGCGGTGCGGAATGCGTGGCGCTATGCGATCCCGTCCGCACGAAGGCGGAAGCGCGCGCCCGCGAATTCGAGGTGCCACGGGTTTACGACAACCCGGAAGAAGTCTTTCGTCGGGAGCAGTTGGATTTTGTTGACATCATCAGCAGCCCGGAGACGCATCGAGAACTGGTTCACCTGGCCGCAGCGCACCAGGTCCCAGTGATCTGCCAGAAGCCCATGGCGCCGTCGCTCCGAGAGGCGGAGCAGATGGTAAGCGCCTGTCGCGACGCCGGCGTGCCGTTCTTCGTCCACGAGAACTGGCGCTGGCAGACCCCGATTCGGAAGCTCAAGCAGGTGCTGGTCGAGGGCCAGATTGGCGCTCCGTTTCGCGGTCGCCTCGACATGATTTCGGGTTTCCCGGTGTTCATCAATCAGCCGTTTCTGGCGGAGATTGAGCAATTCATCCTGACCGATCTCGGCACGCACATCATCGACGTGGCGCGGTTCCTCTTTGGCGAAGCGGAGAGCCTGTACTGCCAGATTCAGCGAATCCACCAGGACATCAAAGGCGAAGATGTAGCCACCGTGATGATGCGGATGGGCGGCAAAACCACGGTGCTGGTGGAGCTGGCCTACGCCGAAAATGCGCTCGAACGCGAGCGGTTTCCTGAGACCTTTGCCTTCATAGAGGGCGATAAAGGATCAGCGGAACTGTGCCCTGACTATTGGGTGCGCGTCACGACCGAGGCTGGAACCTTGGCCAAGCGCTCGCCGCCGCCGCGCTACGCCTGGGCCGATCCCGCGTACGACGTGGTGCAGGCCAGTATGGTTCCTTGCCTGGAGAATTTGCTTCGAGCGCTGCGCGGGGAGGGTGCGGCGGAGACGACGGGCGAGGACAATCTGAAGACTCTCCAGCTGGTTTATGCCTGCTACGACTCGGCGCGAACGGGGCAGGTGGTGAAGTTGATTTAGCGCGCTTGCGGCGGGAATTGCCAGAGGGACGGAAACGGCCCAGAACAATGAACATCCAGCTCTGCTTATTCGCCTCCACGCCCGACATGGCCGCTCTCAGTTTTGTGGTGAAGGTGCTCACCGGCACGCCGCAGGAGCTGGCCGAGCGCGCCGTGGCCTGGGGATATGACGGCATCGAGTTCATGCCCGACCCCGCGGCGCGTGTTCCCGAGCCTCAGGAAATGGAGGCGGCCCTGAAGGCGGCGGGTGCGGTGATGCCGGTAGTCAACACCGGTCGGATGTTCGCCCAGGGTTTTGCCCTCCTCCACGCGAACCCTGAGGTGCGCAGGAACTCGGTTGGCGCCTTCAAGCGAATCCTGGACTTCGCGGGCTATTTCCGCGCGCGCGTGGGTTTGGGCGCCGCGCGAGGGGCGGGAATTTCGGGGGCCAGCCGCGCGGAAATGGATCAGATGGCCGAGGACGTGTTTCGCGAGCTGGCCGAGCATGCGGAGAAGGCGCAGGCGGTCATCATGCTCGAGCCCGCTGACCCTGGCGTGACCAGCACCATCAACACCATGGACGAGGCGATGGTTTGGGTCGAACGCATCGGCAGCCCCGCCTTCAGCGTGATGATGGATACTTACCAGCTTGCGGAGTCGGAACCTTCCATCGAGCACGGCATTCGCGCGGCGCGTGGCCGGGCGAACCACATTCACCTCTACGATCCGAGCCGCTGGCCTCCGGGCGTTCTGGCGGAAAAGGATCGTCTCGACTGGCCGCATATCGCTCGCGTCCTGCGGGAGGAGAGCTTCAGGGGTTCCGGCTCGGTGGTGCTCGCTCCGGAAGGGGACCCGGAGCCGGCCGCGCGCACGGCGGTGGCATATCTGCGACGCCTATTTGCTGAGGGGGAGCAATCATGAGCCTGGAAGGTCGAGTAGCCCTGATAACTGGCGCGGGCCGCGGCATCGGCAAGACGATTGCCCGCGTGCTCGCTGGCCGGGGGATGGCGGTGGGTGTGAACGACGTGCGGCGCAGTTTGGCGGAAAGCACCGCCGCCAAATTGCGTGGCGAAGGTTACCGGGCGCTGGCATTACCCGCCGACGTCACGAGCAAGGCAGAAGTCGCGGCCATGATGGGACGTGTTGAAGCTGAACTGGGGCCGCTCTGGCTGCTGGTGAACAATGCGGGTGTCTTCCACGCGGCTTCTACCGCGGAGTTAAGCGAGGAATGGTGGGACCGGGAATTTGCCGTGGATGCCAAGGGAGTCTTCCTCTGCTGCCAGGCGGTCATCCGGCGAATGCTCCACCGCGGCGCGGGACGCATCGTGAATATCTCCTCCATCGCCGGCCTGATCGTGCGCACCGGCCAGATCGGTTATTGCTCCGCCAAGGCTGCGGTGGTGCATTTCTCGCGTTGCCTGGCGGTGGAGCTGGCGCCGCACGGTATCACCGTCAACTGCCTCTGTCCCGGGATGACCCGGACCGAGATGCTCGAGCAGGGGGCACGCGAGCGCGGGCTGGACCTGGAAGAGATGGTGAAGCTGATCCCTGCGGGCCGCATGGCCGTCCCCGAGGATCACGCGCACCTGGTGGCGTACTTCGCGTCGGACGAGGCGGCCCACGTGACTGGCCAGGTGGTTTCAGTGGATGGAGGCCAGAGCCAGTTTCTGCCGCTGGTGAGGCCGAAGTAGGCATAGCTTCTGTAGCGCCGGTATCCTCACCGGCGCTCGTCCGCCTGCAATCCGGAGGGCACTGCGATGTTGCCGGCAAGAGTCCTCTACTACGGAACCGAAGAAGCTCTCCCCGAGCGGGTCAAGCTGCGGGCCGGGCCATTATCACTGGTCTATGAGAAAGGCGACCTGCGTTACATCCGGCTAGGCGAACGGGAAATTCTCCGCCGTGTCTATGTGGCCATCCGCGACCGCAATTGGGGCACGATCCCTCCGCGCTTCTCGAGCGTCCGCCGGGACGTGGCGCAGGATTCGTTCCGCATCTCCTACGACGTGGAGAACAGACAAGGCGGGGTCGATTTCTTCTGGAAGGGAACGATCACCGGGGATGCTCAGGGAACCGTCACCATCGCCATGGAGGGCACCGCGCGTTCCACCTTCCTGCGCAACCGCATCGGTTTTTGTGTTCTCCACCCGATTCGGGAGTGCGCGGGACAGGCATGCACGGTCGAGAAAGTTGACGGTTCAATCGTGCAGGGGACCTTTCCTCTCTATACCTCTCCGGACCAGGCGTTCCTGGACATACGGGCCATCTCCCATGAGGTCGTCCCTGGCGTCCGGGCCGAAGTACGGTTTGCCGGCGATGTCTTCGAGCTGGAAGACCAGCGCAACTGGGGAGACGCCTCGTACAAGACTTACAGCACACCGCTCCGCTTGCCCTTCCCGGTGGAGATCAAGGCGGGGACGCGGATTTCGCAGTCCGTTACGTTGAGCCTGAAAGGTGAAATCCCTCCACCGCAGGCTGAGATTCCGCGCGCGACGCTGACCTTTACAGTCGGCCGGATGCCTCCCTCCCCCCTTCCACGGATTGGCCTCGGCGTGGCAAGTCATAATCAAGCACTCAGCTGGAAGGCATTGGCTCGGCTGCGCGCCTTGAATCTTTCCCATTTGCGAGTCGATCTCCGCTTGTCTCAGCCCGACTTCCAGACCATTCTTGGCCGGGCCTCGGCCGAAGCCAGCGAGCTGCGCGTGCCGCTGGAACTTGCACTCCATCTCTCGGACGCGGCCGAGGAGGAACTCAAGCGGCTGCGGTCGGGGCTCGAGCAAGTGAAGCCCGCGGTCTCGGCCTGGTTCATCTTTCACGTCTCGGAAAAATCCACTACCGAGAAATGGGCCGAACTGGCGCGGCGCTTTCTGGCGGACTATGATCCCCAGGCCAAAATCGGTGCCGGCACGAACGCCTATTTCGCTGAACTCAACCGCGGTCGGCCGCCGGTCAACGTTGCGGATCTCGTGAGCTA
>JBEKCQ010000057.1:0-20908 GCA_050014795.1 Terriglobia bacterium
TTTCCTTCATACTAAAGCACGAGGCGGTTTTCTGCTACCCCCTAACTCCCATCGCAGTCAAGCCGTGGGCGGACGGTAGATCCAATTAAACCTGCGCCTCCCGTAGTTTAGATAGAACGCCACGCCCAGCCTCCCTATCTACGACCCTACTTGAGCGGATTCAAGACGTGCAGTTGCGCGAGGGCGAGGTTCGCGTGTCATTCCAGACGCGCTTGCCCAGCAGTGTTATTTCAGGAGATATCTTAGGATGTTGTTCAGCCACACCACATCTCGAAATCCGACCGCCACTTGCAGGATCCAGGCGAAAACGACCAGTTCTCCTAGAACCCGCAACCACGTTTTTCCCTTGAAGACTCTCTCCATCGGCCGAACCAATCTCGGCTCCAACAGGTATCGCGCCGTAGCGTAGCCGGCCAATCCCAGGGCCATCCCCGCGAGGACATCCGTCGGGTAGTGCCCTCCCACATATATGCGAGGCAACCCGACCAGAAGCACAACCCCCACCCAAAGCAGCGAGCCGGTGACCCTATGAAGAGAAAAAACACCCGCAGCCACCGCCGCATAAAGCGTAGTTGATTGGCTAGGGAAGGAACTGGCACTCTCGTTCCTATAGATGTAGCGCGGGTAAAGTTCGGCCAAGCCGGCATGATGGAACGGGGGCGGCCAGGCAATTAGCGTGGCGGCAAGCAGCATCAGCACGAGGGCGATTAGAGAGCCCACCAGTGTCGTGAGAACCCGGCGGCGCACTGCTTCGTTTTCTTGCTGGCCACCCCGAATCCAGCAGACGAAAAGCGCGGCGGCGTACCAGAACCCACCCAGCACGTTGTGCTGGATGGCGCTTTGGACACCCATATCCAACAAGCGCCACCGGCCCAGGAGTTGAGCCAAGTGCCTGATGAACCACAGATCAAATCCAGTTGGAGCCAACCACATTTCAGCCGGGATTTCCCTTTGGTTTCTCGCGCCGTTGCGAGTATACACCAGAGCGTCTCGCCCTGGGCCTTTCCTGTGACCGTGGGACCACTGTCATGGGAGAGTATCGGGACAGGAACTGTCAGGTTGTATCAGTTGCTCATCGCCCAGGGTGCATCTGAAGGCTGGGGGGCTGCATCGCCGCCGCGATGGCCGGGCAGGCGGTCCCCTGCGAGGTCGTAGCCTATTCGAGTTCGACTCCGGGGGAGGCGAATAAGGCAATTCTCTGTAAGGAGTCCGATGCGTCTTTCCGCCTGGCCCGTCCCCTCCTGCTTGACAAACTTACCCGGATTCTCCTACAGTCGCGCTCAGGCGGGTGAGCCTGAGAAGGCATCGAGCCTTCATGCTGGGCGCGTCGGCGGGTGAGACGTTAGCGCCGATAGTGAGCGTTAGCTTCAAGCCAGGTGCTACCGTGCAATTTGGCAGTCGGACGCTCTTCAGGCAAACCCATCTGCACCTCCCTGCAGGCTCATCTGTCCTTTTGAAGGATAAGAAGGTTCCGGGAGGCGTGAACCCACATACGGGCCCGGTCTCAAGTACGTGGCTTAGGCCCATGGCAGGTGTTTGGAATGCTGCACAAGGATTCTGAACTGTGGGATCGGGGCAAGCCAGGAGGGCGTCAATGAACATTCTGGTTGACAGAAGGCTGGGAATGCTCAAGCCCTCGACTGTCGCGGCAGTAAGTCTCACCCTGATGAGTCTCCTGGTCGGCTGTGGGGGTGGTCCGGGCTCCGGCAATATCAAGTGGCGCGCGATCATTCCTCCGAAGCTCACTGGCCTTTCGCCCACTTCCGGCCCTACGACGGGTGGGACGACTGTGGCCATCACGGGCACGGACTTCCAGAAGGGAGCCACCGTCGTATTTGGGGGTGTACCCGCGGCGAAGATCAACTCGGTGACTTCAACCAGCATCGAGGCGGTAACGCCCGTGCACGACCCTGGCAACGTCGACGTCACGGTTACGGATCCCGATACTGCGTCAGACACCTTGCTTGGAGCTTTCAAGTTCGAGGAGGGAGCCCCCACCATCAGCAGCGCCTTGCCGAATTCCGGGCCCGTCGGCGGCGGGACCGTTGTCACCATCACCGGGACGGACTTCCAGAGCGGTGCTACGGTGACCTTTGGACAAACCCCAGCAGCGGGAGTTGTTTTCAGCAGCGCCACCCAGCTTCTAGCCACGACCCCGGCCCACGCCGCAGGCATTGTGGATGTAATCGTCACAAACCTGGACGGGCAGAGCGCGACGGTCCCTTCCGGATTTACCTTCGGGACGGTCGCCATTGGCTGCGGGACCGATTGCGGCAACGTCGGCGATCCGTACGAGGGCGGGACTCTGCCGGCACACACCGACGTGACGGCTTGCGGCACGATTACCCCAGCGGCCGGAGAGTATATGTATTTGCCCGGCTCCATCGGCACCGACCCTACTGCGACATGCCTGACTCTGGACTTCACTGCCAACAGTGGGTGGGCGCTTGATCTCGGTGGGAATGCCGTCACCGGAGCAATCATCGTCAACTCCAATATGGGCGGGGCCACTATCCTTAACGGCGTGATTGCCTGCAACATCCCAGATACCACGAACTGTTTGAAGCTCATCGCAGACAATCGGATAACGACTCAGTTTCGGGCGCACCATCTGACGATTAACCAGCAGTACACGGGCGCTTCCCAGGCACGAGCGATTTATGTCTCTGCCGTTCCGACGACTGCCTACTCAGGTGGAGGTTCCGGTGCTGGAAAGCGGATTCGGATCGACCATATTTCAGCCGTGATGTCCAGCAGCCCGGATGATGTTACGACTCGGCGTCCGGTGATTTCCGTTGTGGCCGGGGCAACCTATGGACAGAGCTTCCAGGTAGACCATAACGACATAACCTGCCCGGCGAATGCCTGGTCATGTTGGCCAGTTTCTTTCTTCAACGTGGGAGACCTTATCGTAGACCACAACCGCATTACCATGAACTCCTTCGACGCGCACCACGCCTACGGCAGCGGGGTGGCTTGGGAAGCCGGCACGTACGCCGGGGCGCACAATGCGGAAATTGCCTTTAATGCTTTCGTGGTGAACAACCACCGCGCTATTCGCTTCTGGGGGTGCACGGGAGGGTTTCTGGGGCTGTCTATCCATGACAGCTCTTTCCAGCAAGTGAATCTTGGTAATAGATTCGGGGCAATCCACCTGGGAGAGATGGGCAGCCTCACGAACTTCCAGGACGCGGCGGTCTACTCGAACACACTTGACCTCGTGGGTGGGAACGGGATTTCGGTTTCGGGAGCCCAAGGAGTGACCATACTCAACAACACTGCTACTTGTTCTTCTGGCTGCCCTGCAGGCTACTACTTCGGCAGAACCGACGTTCCTGACGCCTCCTCCAGCCCCGCTGACATGACGGTGAGCAACAACGACGTGCAGGTTTTGACCAATGCAGGGCTTCCCGCTGTTATGGTCTGTGGGCCTCCAGGCAGTCCCGCCTATGCTTGCTCTGCGGGCGGGGCCGCAACATCGTCTGCAACCGTCAGCAATTCGGGTATAGTTGTAGGCAATGGGACGATTCGCTGATGGTAGTCAACGTTTTCACCGCGAGCGCCTGGGCGGGAGCAGGGATGGCCAAAGTGACCCGTCCCGTCATCTCCTCTAATGTAATACCCCCAAACGGATTAGGGCAACACCGCGATCCAAAGTGAAATTGAATTCCCCACGAGCACAAACATTTTCACTCTCGGCGTGTGGAGGGAGGTCTTGCACTAGAAAACGCCCCGCCGAGTGTAATGTAACATGCTGATAAATAAGGCTCTTGGATTGATTAGAACATTCAAGTAGGGAAGACTGCCTACGGCAGTCCGTGTGCTCCGAAAGGTGTGGATTGTGAGGGAAAAGGTGTCCGGAAACGGACAGTTGGAAGCGCGGACGGCATCCCCCAGGGACCTGTCTGGTCCGGGGGGTGTTGTTTGAAAACTCTCGGGCACGTGTTATGATGCGAACTTAAACCTTCCTGTTTTGTGTCGGAGGAGTCATGTCAAAGTCCAAGCTGAGCCTGATCTGTCTTGCCATTCTGCTTGCTCTACCATCGATGGCATTCGCCCAAAAAGCCGGCAAAGCTGCGCCTCCAGTGGTCAGTTCCATTGCGCCCACCAGTGCCACGGCGGGCGGGCCTGGTTTTGCGCTAACTGTGAATGGGTCAAACTTCTCCACCGGTTCGATCGTGCTGTGGAACGGCAACAGCATATCCACCACTTACGTTAGCGCCACGCAATTGCAGGGTACGATTCCGGGCGCGCGGATCGCTGCCGCCGGCGTGGCCCAGGTTGCTGTCTATACCCCGGGCAGATCAGGCGGCACGTCGAATCTTGTGGCATTCACCATCAATGCTGCTTCGACCACCACGACTACCACCGGCGCACCGCTCGCCATTACGACCACGTCGCTCCCGGTTGGAACGGCGGGGACCGCCTACGGCCAAACCCTGGCAGCGTCGGGAGGAACTGCGCCCTACGCGTGGTCGGCGATCAGCGGGACCGTGCCGCCAGGCCTCACATTATCCTCCGCCGGCGCAGTCTCAGGCACGCCCACCACGGCCGGGTCGTATTCGTTTATGGCTCAAGTCCAAGACTCAGCTAGCGCCACGTCTTCGCTGATCTACAGCGTGAGCATAGGCGCCGCAACCACGCCGCCTCTAGCTGTCTCGACGGTCTCGGTTCCTGGCGGAACGGCGGGCACCGCCTACAGCACGAACCTGGCAGCCACCGGAGGCACAGCGCCCTACACTTGGAGTGTCGCCGCGGGAAGCACACTTCCTTCCGGGCTGGCTCTCTCGGGCGCAGGCGCGATCTCGGGAACGCCAGACATGCCCGCGACCTATCCGTTTTCGGTTCAAGTAAGAGACAGCGTAAACAACACGTCCACAATGGCCTATAGTCTGGCAATCGTCGCACCGGCGCCACCACCACCCCCAACAACGACCTGCAACAGCCCTTACGGCAACTGTAGCGACCCCTATGAAGGCGGCAGCGGCCCACCGGCAACCCGCACCAACCTTTCGGCTTGCGGGGTGATTACCCCATCCGTCGGGCAGTATTTGTATTTGCCCAGCTCCATCGGTACTGACCCTACTGCGATATGCATCACTCTGAACTACAGCGCGAATACTGGGTGGACGCTCGACCTGGGCGGGCACACGGTTACGGGCGCCATCGTCGTCAACTCCAACGTGAGCGGGGCTACCATCCTTAACGGAGTGATTGCCTGCAACATCCCAGATCCCACAAACTGCTTGAAGCTCGTTCCAGACAACCGGATGGTCTCGCAATTCAGAGCGCATCACCTGACGATGAACCAGCAATACACAGGCGCTTCTCAGGCGCGGGCGATTTATGTATCTGCCGTCCCCACAACCGCCTACTCGGGTGGGGGTTCCGGCGCTGGAAAACGGGTTCGGATTGACCACATTTCAGCCGTGATGTCGAGCAGCCCGGATGACGTTAACGTGCGGCGGTCCCTCATCTCTATCATTGGCGGAGCAACTTACGGGCAGAGTTTTCAGGTAGACCACAACGATTTGACCTGCCCGTCTAACGCCTGGTCTTGCTGGCCAATCTCATTCTTCAGCATCGGTGACTTACTGGTAGACCACAACGTCATCACGATGTATCCCTTCGACGTGCACCACGCCTACGGCAGCGGGGTGGCTTGGGAAGCCGGTGCGTACGCCGGGGCGCACAACGCGGAGATTGCCTATAACACTATCATGGTCAACAACCACCGTGGTATCCGTTTTTGGGGCTGCGCAGGAGGATTTCTCGGGCTCTCTATCCATGACAACTATTTCCAGCAGATTAATCTTGGTAACAGATTCGGTGCAGTCCACCTGGGAGAGATGGGCAGCCTTACGAACTTCCAGGACGCGGCGGTCTACTCGAACCTGTTCGACATCGTGGGCGGGAATGCAATATCGGTTTCGGGAGCCCAGGGAGTGACCGTATACAACAACACTGCGACTTGCTCCTCCGGCTGCCCGGCGGGATACTACTTCGTTAGAACCGACGTGCCGGATGCTGCCTCTAGCGGCGCGGACGTGACGGTTACCAACAACAACGTGCAGGCTTTGACCAATGCAGGGCTTCCCGCTGTCATGATCTGCGGGCCTCCAGGCAATTCTGCCCTCACTTGCTCTGCGGGCGTGACCTTCACGTCTTCTGGCACCAGCAGTAACTCCGGGGCGGTTGTAGGTAACGGGACGATTCGGTAACGGGAGTTAATATTTCCGACGCGGGGACCACTAGTGTTCCGCCGGGGTCCCCGCGCGTATGCTCGGCAGAACTCGAGGTTGCCCTTCTGCCATCGCCACTTGCTAAGCTTGTTGCACTCACAACCTGCCCCCCCGAAGCCGGTCGTAGAACCAACATGCAACTCTATTCGGACCCTTGACCATTTTCTTCACGGCACCAACCAACCACGCCGGCGCGAAGCTCACCAAGAACAGAATCCATGCCCACATCGAATAGCTTTTGAAACCGAGCGCCTTGCGAGAGTAAGTGCGCGCTCGCTGACATTCGAGCGCGTGCAGATGATAAAGGCCGTGCTTCAGGCAAATCCGAAAAGCACATTCGTCAATCAGCTCTGGCCGGGCGCTAAGCTGGGGGATATGGTTTCGCATGATCTCTAAGTTGCGGAAGAAGTGCTCCATGCTTCGCTCGCTGTCTCGGCTGCTCACGCTTTCGGCATGTACTCGCCGCTTGACGAGGACTTCATCGATAAAATAGACGGGATAATGCGCCGCGATCTGCATCCACATGAGCCAGTCTTCCCCGTGCTCAGGGGGGGGGAGGTCAAAGTTGCGGACCACGTCGAAGCACTCTCGACGCACCAGGGCGGCCGAGGGGGGAATCCAATTGCCAAATAGCAACTTCTCCACGACGAAACCATTGGAGATCGAATAGGTCTTCCGCAGGGTGGGCGAGACAACTCCCGTCGCGTTGAAGGAAAGAACGTCCGTGCTCACAATGCCATATTCCGGGTGCGCCTGCGCGAAGGCCGCCTGCCGCTCCAACTTCTTAGGAAGCCAAAGGTCATCACTGTCGAGAAAAGCGATCAAAGGGCCGCTGCCCGCAGCCAATCCCTTCCGACGCGAGGCCGACTGTCCCATGTTAGGCTGGGAGATGTAGATGATTCGCCCCCGGTATTTTCCCAGTCGCTCCTCAGTTCCGTCGGTCGACCCGTCATTCACGACGATGACGTCAAAGTCCCGAAAAGTCTGAGCGAAAACACTCTCGAGCGCCTCTTCAATATACTTTTCGCCGTTATATACCGGTACGATCACGCTGACCTGAGGCATTTGCCCCCCCCGGGCATTCGGTGTGCCCACGAAGGATCACTCCCTCGCGCCAGCCTGTCATGCAGCCCTTCGCTTACACCACAACCATGCACGCGAGTCTCGAATCCGATCGCGTTCGCCTTCATCCAATCCGAAGAACCACACGCAAGGAACATAGAACGCCAACCCGCCCGCTCCCGCCATGGCCAGGCCGAAGACTCGGTCAGTCGAAATGAGCAGGCGGACGATTAGGAGGCCGCCAGTGAAAGCCAGGGTTGGCAGCAACACAGGCACAATGCAAAAGCGAAAGAACTCCGAGCCACGCACGCTCAGATTGCGGAAGAATGCTCTAGGGTAGAACAGCACACCAACTGCTATTGCCGCGACGGTCGTTCCCAGGGCCACGCCGTAGATCCCAAATTGCCTCACCAGTGCAAGGCTGAGCGCAAGGTTTAGAACCGCCTCAGAACTGGTAAACCGCACAAGGCTGCCATGCTTGCTTAAACCATACAGCATATGCCCACCGACGTATTGGGTGAAACAAACGAACTGACCAGCCGCCAGGATGATCAAGACCGTCCCCGACGTCGCCCCGTACTCCCTTCCCATCCACAGCCGGATGAAATCGGGGCCAACCACGAGAAACGCAACGTTGATGGGGTATGCCACCAAGAGAACATATTTTGTCCCCCGCAAGAACAGCGAACTCAGCTCCGAGGTATGCCCCGATCCCTCTGTCGCACTCGTGAGGGGAGCAACAATCTGCGTCGCGGCATTGGCCATATCACGTAGGTATGCGATCAGTTTAAAGCCGATGACGTACAAAGCCACATTCTGAATGGGGAGGAATGCCGCAATGACGATGGTGTCCACGTTGTAGATGATTCGATACCCCACGCTGTTCAAGAAAGCGTACAAGCTGTGAAAGAACACCGGCCGGACAATATTCTGACCCGTGGAGCGCCACGTAGGCGCCATTCCTGGGATGAGGCGGTGTGCCAGAATCGCGCACACCCCATAGCCCAGGACGGACGTCAGAAATTGTATGATCGCCAGCGCAACCAAGCCGTAGCCCTTCAGGAGAAAAACCACCAGCAACCCCGTCCGGAGTAGGAGCGTCCCGATGTTGACTGTATTGAGCAGATCCCAGCGGGAAAGGGCTGGCAGCACCGTCTGGAACATTCCCAGGGTAAAACCCACGGCCATAGTGCCCGCTACCAGCATGAGGACAATCTGCGAGTCGCGCACCATCGAAGCAGGAATATGCATTCGCGGGAGTACGAAACCCGCTAGGAGGGCTGCCCCCACCAGGCACGCCAGAGCGAAAGCGGCGTAAAACTTCAGGGTTACGCCCAGCATCTGATTCATGGCAGACTGATTGTTTTCGGCGCGAAAGCGCGCCACAAACCGAATCAAGGCCGACCGTACCCCCACATCGAACACACCCATGTACCCCGTCAACTGCAACACCAGTTCCCAGATTCCGTAGGCGGTATTGCCCAACCGATGGACAATGAACGGGGCCATCAGGAAGCCGACCACAAGGTTGGCTCCAAGCCCGCCCCAGTTGAAGAGAACATTGCGCGGAATTCCCGCCTTGGCTTCATCCAGCGAACCGGCCCCTTTCGGCGTGCCAGCGCGCTGCTGTGCCACCGCTTGTTGATTTGTCGAACTCATCTAGACCTGACTGCGGAAGTCCGCGCCGCGGCCCCCCGCCGCCGACCCACCACCGGCCTGCATCTCGCTGAGTAACTGCAGCGCATGCTGCCAAATTGCGACGTTGCAGCGCTCAGTGGTCAGCGGCTCAGCCACGCGCCGAGCCAACTCCCCCATGCTGCGCGCTTCTCCGGGCCGCTCCAATAGATAACGAATGGCCTGCCGCAGGGCCGGGACATCGCCATATGGCACGAGGAGGCCCGTCTTCCCGTGTTCAATATAGTCGGCGCCCCCTTCGGGGTCGGTGAGAATCACGGGTTTGCCCATCACCATCGCATTGAGAATGGTTTGCTGGGCGCCGGCATGGAGAAGGGTTGCCCGCATCGGCATCACCACCAGCCTCGCTCCCGCCATCAGTTGCCGAAACTCGGCGGGCGATACGCTCACAACCCTGACATTTGAAGGGACCACCAGACCAGCCAGTAATTGCGGCCGATTCGTGGCAAGCACGCAAGGCACCGAGAGGTCAGCCACGGCGGAGAAAAAAAGTCCGTAATCACGGTCCGCATTCCCACCGGTGAAAACGTAGCCCTCGTCGCCCACCTCGAACGCATAACGTTTCAGGGTGTGATGGTGTGGAACGTAAAGAAACTTTTCGGGCGATACACTATAGGCTTGAGCATACCGCTGCCGCTCCACAGATGCCCAGACGATGCAGCGATCGACCGCGCAGAGGCAGAAACGCATCCAGGCGCGCTTCAGCGACCCACCCCCATACCACAGACAGTCGTACATCACGTGCAATGGCCTCCGCCGTGCCCACAGCCGCTGCAAACACGCAAACGCTAGCCCTTCGAGATCCCCAAGAGTGACAACTATCGCAAATCGTGATGCTCGGCGAAACAGGGCCCAGGCCCGGCGCAAAGAGCGACTCCGAAGAGCCAGCCCGCCTAGCCCCACCGTCTGGAGGCGACGTTCCCACCAGGTATCGCTGACCGCAGGCAAAATCTCGGTGCGCGCGGCCAGTTCCGGTGACAGGGCGACCCTCTCACAGGAAAGAATCCTCGCAGGCTCCTGCATCTTCACGTGCACTGGGTAAACTCCGGTCTCCCTTTAACCCGCACCGCCTACTTGAGCCCCGAGGGGCCCCCAGCCCCACCGCGAGCAGCGCCATTCGCAGTTTGTCCCTAAGGATACTCCGGCGCCAGCGTGGCATAGTAACTCTGCGCCCGGCGCGCGAACGCCTCCAGGCTGTACTCGATCACCCGGCGGCGATATTCCTCGGACATCCACGCCCGCTGTTGCGGGTCTTGCCAGAGTGAAAGCACGCGGCTGGAAAGCTCGCGGGCATTGCCGGCTTCGAAAAACTCCCCCTCCACCAACTCACGGTTGGCGGGAAGGTCGGTGACGACCGCGGGGATCCCCATGGCCATGTATTCGAGGAGCGAATTGGAGGAGCCCTCGCTTCGTGACGTCAGCAAGCCGACATCCGCTGCGGCGAGATACGGCCGCACGTCTGCCTGGGCGCCGACCAGCCGAACGGTTTTCGCCAAACCCAGTTCCTCGATTCGCTTTGATAAGGCACTTCGCAAAGGACCTTCGCCTACCAGCAGGACCTGCGCATCAGAAAGCGCGGCTCGCACCAGGGCCGCGGCCTCGATGAGGGTCTGGGGATCCTTGACGGGAAACAACGTAGCCACCGAAACGAACACCGGCGCGGCAGGGGATAGTCCGAGTTGGCGTCGCGCCGCCAGCCGCTCCTCACTTGTGGGCGGTGAGAACTTGTCCAGGTCAATGGCGTTGGGGAGGATCTCAATCCGGTCTGGCGGCACACCCTCGTTATCCTTCAAGGACTCCCATACCGCCCGTGAGTTACATTGCCACGCGTGGGCCAGGCGATTGACCACTTTCAGGGCCCACCGGTCGGCGGCGGTTTTCCAGTGCCCGAAGTTCCGGCGCGCAATGACCACCCGAGGCACATGGGCCATCCGGGCCGCGACAGTTCCGTAATAGGTCGCGTCGCGGAAAAACGTCTGGACAATGTGCGGGCGTTGAAGCTTGAGCAACGCCGCGAGCGCTCTGACCGTCGCCCATCGCGAGCCGTGCCCCGGAGTCTTGGGAGCGGCCACGTGAACCGGGCAAGGAAAATCGGCCGCGGTCAGGCCGCGGGAGGGGCGAAGGAAATAGAGTTCCACGGCGAAGTAGGCAGGATCGAGCGCGGCGATGAATTTGGCGATCTGCTGTTCTGTCCCTCCGTCCTCCCAGGAATCAATGGAATCGATCACGAGCGCGATGCGTAACCGCTCCGGCGCATAGTCCGCAGGCAAGGAGGCGGTGCGAGTGCCGTGCTTCAGAGCCTGCGAGGCAATGTAGGAACTGAAAAGGCTCGCACTGAATTTTCCGCGCCGGCCGCGCAAGAAAGAAGTGCTGATGGGCAGGCGCGGCAACGACCAGGGGTCGAGCGAGCCTTTCAGCAGTCCCCTTCGCGTGGTCACGGCATAAGCGTAGCCCGCCGCGCGTGCCCGCTGCTCGATGCGCCAGTCCATTGCGCCCCACGGATAAGAAAACCCCGCCGGCGGCGCGGCCAGTCGCTCCGCCAGCTCCCGGCGAGATTGCTGGATCTCCCGCTCCACGGTGGAGGGCTCGGCACGAGTCAGCAACGTGTGGTGGAGCGTGTGCGAGCCGAAGGAGATGCCGGACTTCTGCATTGCGCTCACTTCTTCCCAGCTCAGAAACGCGCGCCCTTCGAGGGCGGCAATCGGCCCGGCTGATTCCTCGAGCCGCTCGACGAACGCCTCCGCCTCGGAACTTGGCCGGTTGAGTAGCAGGCGGCGCAGAGCGCGGAAAGTCATTTGTTCGGACGCCAATCGGGGGCACCAGGGGAAACTGTCGATGACGCGAGCCAGGCGCGGTTCGACTTCGTTTTTCCTGCCGAGTTCCTGGAGACACTCCCACAATTTCTCCTGCCAGAATCGGCGATTCGTCCCGATGAACCGGACTGGAAGAAACACCGTTGCCGACAACTGGCGGCTTTGGAGCAGCGGAAAGGCGTGCGTGAAATTGTCGTGCCAGGCGTCATCAAATGTAAGGGCGCAGGGTGGTCTGAGGCTGTTCTGGCGCGCGACGCCCGCTCGCGCCAGCTCCTCTAAAGGAACGATACGGTACTTTTCGCTGGTCCAGTCGAGAAACGCCTCAAACAATTCTGTGGAGGTGGCCATCTCCGGGTCGTAACAGGCTGTGCCTTCGGGAATCACACGATGGAACATGAAGATGGGCGCTCCCGACTCGCGAAGCCGTTCGACGGCGCCTCTGAACGGCGGCACGTTGGCCATAAGCTCGGCAAATCTCCGCTTGAGTCCGACCACCCGTTACTCCTTGCCGCTCGACGAGCGCCGACCCGCGCCATTGGCGGCACGCCGCGTCGAAAAGGACTTGAACATTCCCACTGGCTTCGTCCACAAAGGCTTGAATGCTTCCACCCAGAAGCCTCCGCCCAGGCCCGTGTGCATCAGCGCGTAAACGAGTGGGGCGGCAACCAGCTCGCGCACGCCATACCGAAGTCCCAACCCCGTCGAATACCACAGCACGACCGCCCCGTAGGCTGCGAGAGACGCGAAATAGAGCTTGGCTACGACAGTCGAGGCGAGCGATCCGAGAGCACCGAAGAAAAGCCAGCCCACAAACGCCGCGGGGATAAGCTGCGTGACGCTCGCCGCGTCAGGATGTTTCAGCATGAAGCGGAAGCGGCCCCGGCCGTAACGGAAAAGCTGGCTAAAGACCCCGAGCGGTGTCGAGCGGGGTCTGTAGACAACCGCCAGGCTCGAACTCAAGAAAGAACGCAGACCTGCTTTGTGAACTCGGTGATTGAATTCCACGTCCTCGCAAGCGTCGAATCCCTCATCGTGCATTCCCACCGCGTCGAACACCGACCGTCGGTAGAAAGCCCCCGCGCTGGTGGGATTCACAAATCCCTTGAAGTCCGTCACGTAAATGGTCGAATCCGGCCCATGGCCCAGGAATGTCGAGCGTACATGCGCGACCACATTCTGGAACCACGTGTTGCCGTGCGTCTCGAGGTGGGCAGGTCGGCAGAGGCAGTCCGCGCCCGTGTCCTCAAATAAGCGAACCGTATGGCGGAGAAACGCGGGGCCCGGTAACCGGCAGTGGCCGTCAATGAAAAGGATGAAATCCCCGCGACTCGCGCGCACGCCCACGTTTCGCCCGGCACTCGAAAGGCGACGCGGGTTAGGCAGGCAGAGTATACGCACGCGAGCACTCCGGGCGAAGTTCTCCACCACTTCCCTCGTCTGATCAGTCGATTCTCCGTCTACCACCAGAAGCTCATAACGATCGGCCGGGTAATCCTGCGTCAACAAGTCCTCAAACAACGCTCCCAGGTTGGCCGCCTCGTTGCGGACCGGAATCACCACGGAAACAAAGCGAGGTGACGCCTTGTCACCACTTAAGCCCGAGGCTGGAGGAAGTCCGGTCATATCAAGCATCCGCACGGTCTAGAGCGCCCGCTTCCGAAGCGAAGCCAGGCGTGGCCTGCGCCGAAGAGAGACTCGGAATCAATTCTCTATAAAGAGCCCAGAGTTGCTCGCTCTGTCGCGCGGGCGAGAAAGCTTCGCGAACACGCTTTTGGCCTGAACCTCCCACAGCCCGGGTGCGCGCGGGGTCGCGGAGAAGCCCAGCCACCGCGCCAGCGATCGCAACGGCGTCCGCCGGGGGAACCACAACCAAAGCGTCCTCGTCTCCCGCGATTTCCCTCACGCTTCCCACATCCGTGGCCACCACCGGGACCGCCGAGGCCAGCGCTTCCAGCACCACGTTGGGCATCTCCTCAGTCAGCGAGCAGTTCACGAGCACGTCAATTCCCGGAAGGAGGCTGGGGAACTCAGGCACGTGTCCCGCAAACGCCACACACTCAGCCACGCCGAGCCGGCTCGCCATTTCCTCCAAATAACTTCGCAGCCGGCCGTCGCCGAAGATAACGAATCGGACATCCCGAGACTGGTCTAGAAGGTGAGGAACGGCCTGAATCAAGTATGCTGCGCCTTTTTCCGGGCTCAATCGTCCCGCCAGGGCCACCACCGGGCACTCCTGCGAAAATCCAAATCGCTTCCGGACTTCCTGCCGGGCCCGCAACCGTTCTTCCGGGCTAAGGTTTCGAATCTCCACGGCGTTCAGCACAACCCGGATCTTGCTGCGCAGGCTGCGGCGGCGTGCGAGCCGAGAGGCTTGAGTTTGAGACAAGCAAACCACGCGGGTGGCGAGCGGCAGAAAAGCGCGATCCGCCCACTCGTAGGCCCCAACCTTCCAGTCCTCTCCCGTCCAACCGCGAAGGAAGCAGGCTACAGGGATGTGACGCATCAGGCTGGCGATGATCCCCATAAGGTCAGCCTGGTAGCCGTGCGTACATACAAGGGAAATCGCACGTTCTTTGAGAGATCGCAAAAGAAATGGCAAGGCGGCACAATCGCCGAGCGAGCCTGCGGGCAAGGCCAGGGCTTCGAGGCCGCGCTCTTTTGCGGCCCCAAGGAAGGCCTGACCTTCGTGCTCGCCGACCAAGGTTCCCAAGATTGTATGGGTGGAGCCCGACTGATCGAGTTGCGCGTATCGCAGCAACTGGCGCTCGGGGCCTCCGACGAAAGAACTAGGCCGGAAGTGAAGAATACGCGCGGGCTTCATTGCACCTCTGCTTGCGCCTCCGCATCCGCCGAGAGAACCTGCGATTCGCCGCCGCCTCTCACCGCGCATGCGTGTTGCCAAGCCCACTCTAGCGCCCCCGCCATCTTATCCCAGCTATAGCGTTCCACCACGAGCTTGCGCCCATTCTCACCCAAGCGCCGTTGCTCATCCGGAGACCCTAGTAGTTCAACCGTTCGTGCAGCAAAGGCCGACGGCGTATCAGCTATCAAAAGGTGCGCCCCATCTGTGACCGCCAGGCCCTCGGCACCGACAGAGGTGGAGACTACCGCTTTTCCCATGGCAAGGGCCTCCAGGATCTTGACTCGACTCCCCCCACCGATTCGGAGCGGAACTACCACCACTGCGGCTCGGGTCAGGAAGGGACGCACGTCAGCCACTTCGCCGACAACCTCTACCCCAGGACAGCGGGCGATCCGCTCCTTGAGCCCTGCCGGAGGGCGTCTGCCCACAATGCGCAATCGCGCGCTGGGGCTGGCTTGCCGGACCAGTGGAAAGATATCCTTGAGCAGGTAGTCCAGCGCGTCCAGGTTAGGGTACCAATCCAGTGCTGCCAGAAAGAGAATCTCGTCACTATCGCACTTACCTTCAAGCGGCACAAATTGGTCCACATCTACGCCATTTTCCACGAGCGAAGTCCTCTGCACACCCCAAGCGCGCACCTGCTCGGCATCCAGCTCCGTGACCACCGTAACCCAGTCGGCCCGCCGCAGAACCTCGCGCTCAAACGCCTCCATTCTTCGAGCCTGGAGACCAAAAAAAACGCGCTCGACAATTGTCTGGCTCTGCTGGGCTCGGCGGAACAGAATCTGCGACTCGATGTTGTGAGCCATAATCAACCTCGGAAGTCTCTCGACCACCCCGAGGAATCTCGCGTAAGGTGTACACTCACAGTGCACTAGATCAAACTGGTTGTCTCGCAGTAGCTCTCTCAACCGATTCTCGTAACGCTTGGTATAGTGCTTCCAAACAGAGTACGGATACCGGGAAAAGATATTGGCGAGCAGCCCTGCGTACAGGCGAGCACCCCGAGGCGCTGTGAACGGACGCACCAGGTGCAAGGAGATGCCCGCAGCCCGGGCCGCGACGGAGGCCTCGGCCTCTGCGTCCCCATAGCAAAGCAACGAGACTTTGTGCCGCCGGGCCAGGCGTTGCAGCAAACTCCAAGTACGGACGCCCCTCCCCGAGTTGGGCGGGTAGTGTAGCCACTCGTCGAGGACCAGCACTCTGAGACCGGGACCCGCGTCCTGGACAACTCTGCGCTCCGCCAATGACACAGCCAAACCCGCAATCTGGGCTTTTATCTGGGTCTCTTTCGCCGCGCTTGGAGACCCGGAAGCCACGAACTAAGTCTTCCCGTTGATGACAACAGTCGCCGGAGCCACCTGGAATTCGTCTTCCCGGCTTACCTTGTCGCCCAGTCCACCGCCAGCTTCCGACTTCTCAACCTGGTCCGCCACGAACCGATTGGCGGCCACGAAGCCTCCGAGCAAATACCAGTACGGGCGGTACAGGGTGTGGCCAACAGAGCTAATTGCCAATACCCCCAGCAGCATCGCGCCACATGCCACCGCAACCTGGTAGTTCAACCCGTAGGCAGGCTCATTTTTCAACTGAAGGACCGACCAAATTGATTTGATGATCTGGGTGAGGAAGTAGGCAAATACGCCTAAACCGACCAACCCCAGTTCACAGACTACCTGGATCAACAGGTTGTGAGGCTGCATCCACGGTCCGTGCTCGCGACCTGAGTAAACCGTGCCGTAGGCGGTGCGGAACTGGCCCGCGCCCACGCCCAGT
The DNA here is from genome assembly GCA_050014795.1 of Terriglobia bacterium. GTDB lineage: Bacteria > Acidobacteriota > Terriglobia > UBA7540 > UBA7540 > JALHUF01. Next base: position 16,452 of record JBEKCQ010000057.1, read on the forward strand.
ATCGGGTGGTCGAGGAACATCCTCCAGCCTGCCTTCCAAATCCGAATCCGCAACTCATTGGAAGCGTCCAGTTCCTCCCCTTGTGCATACCGCGCGGGGGACAGGTAGCGTTGCTGATACTCGGCGGGCATTCCGATCCAAGCGGCACAGAGCAGGGCTACGAAGCAAGCGAAGCTAAGGACCTTGTGCTTCGAGTGGAACACATAGTAGATCCCGATAGCCACCAGGGCGAACATGCTGGCGCGGGAACCCGTGACAATCAGCGTGGCGACGGCGAGTGGGAAAACCAACAGAAGCAGCAGGCGGGCCGCGATCATGCGGGTGAATCGGATGGCTGCAATGAGGAACGGCAGCAAGCCTACAATCAATCCGGCTAGTGCATTGGGGTCGCCTACCGCGCTGCTCGCGCCGACCGCACGCGTGACGCCTTCCCCTTTACTAAAGACAATTTCGCCTTTCAAGTAGGAGTGCATAGCGCTGCCGGCATACCATGCCAGCAGTACAACCAGAACCCAGACGATGCTCCTCAGACGAAACCTGCTATCAATCAGCGTGGCGATAAAGAACAGGATGAAGACGAGTTTGGCGAGTTCGATAACCTGGTTGAGCGCGCCCCCCCTCCAGATCGCAAATGGGACAGTGAGGGTGGCGTAACCCAATAACATGAGGGCCGCCCGGAGGATGGGACTGGTTAGAGAGGGAGCCGTGGGCGTGGACGCCCGATGCACAACGAAAGACAAGAGGAGAAGTAGCGCGTAAACCAGCTCAATCCGAAAGGGCTCCAGTGCCGGGATGAGCTCCGCGGGCTGCACGAAGTGGATCAGGATAAGGACAAGTAAGCCCAAAAAGGGACGGAGCAGGCCAGCACCCGCAACGGCCAAGGCGAGAGCCAAAGCGATGATGACAATAGGGTCAGACACACTCATGGAATTGGAGGTTTTCTTCCCCCCTGCTCCCCATGTCTTGAGTTAGCCCCCAAGCGTGCAACCCCCTGAACAACCGTGCAGTGTCACTCACCGGAATAGTCGTCGGCCAAGCCGGGTTCAGCGCACCAGGGGATTCGTCACGCGGGAAATGCACAGGCGCGTTTTCCCTGAGCGCTCTCGCTCGATGTCCTCGACTTTCTCGAACTTCCATTGAAGCTGCACGCCGAAGTACTCGTCGAGCCTCTTCTGGAGCAGCTTCAAGTCCTCCTCGGCAAAACCTTCCCCCGGAACAAAGCGAAATCTGAACTCCGTGAAGGCCTCTTGAATGATCTGTATCTTCTTGAGAGTGCGACAAGCCTGACCGATGGCCCGGCTTAATAGGGACCCGCCCATGACGACGGTGCCATCCGCGAGCCGGAACAGGTCGCTGGTCCTGCCCACCAGCCCCTTGATGATGGGAAAGCCCCGTCCACACGGGCAGACCTCGGAGTCCACAACTGCGCAGTCATTGACCTGGTACCGGATCATGGGCATCCCGTAGTTCAGAAGATCCGTCACCACAATCTCGCGTAACCCTTCGATTTCCGCGTCCTTCACCGGCAGGTACTCGAAATAGACAACTAACGGATTCACGTGCAGACCCCGATGCTCCTCGCACTCGGCGGCGGGCAACCCGAAATCCCGGGTCCCGTAATGGTCGAAAACCGGGCAGCCGAGGACCGCTTCGATCACTTGCCGCTGCTCCGGGAAAAGCAATTCTGCCGTGCAGATCGCCGCTTTGGGCCGGACGTAAGGGCGCCCGCAGGCACGCAGGAATTCGCAGAAGAGCGCCAGGGCTCGCGGATAGGCGTAGACGATCCGGGGACGTAACTGGTTAAGGGCCTGCCGGTACGACTCTAACACTTTCTCACTGAGGTCGGACGTGGGAGCCCAAACCCTGCGCATCAGATGGCGGTCGTAAAGGCGGTAACGCCAGCTTGGATTCCGGGGCAGATCAAACGTCGCACCCCACAGGTAAAAGACTTTGTCCCCGGGAAAGAGCCCAGCCCAGCTATTGAACCGCCATTGGACGGCCACCTTCTCCCGCACGCACTCGGGATCGCGCAAGAGCGGCACCGGGGTGTCTGTAGTCCCTCCCGTCGCCGAACGTACGAGTTCCTCGGGCCGGTAGCGTCGCGACTGAATTTCGGCAAGGTGGTTGCGAAGGTCGTCGCGCGTCAAAGGTGGAATCTTCCTCAGATCAGCGGAAGATGCAATATCTGAGGGCCGCACACCTGCCTGGTCAAACCGCTGGCGGTAGAAAGGGCTGGAGTCGTAGGCATGAGCCAAGAGCCTGGTTAGCGCCTGCCATTGCAGCTCGCGATTGGCTTCCAACGACGAACCTTCTATCCTCTGATAACGATGCAGGCGGTCGCTGAAGCGCCCATAGGACCGGGGGTCGAATATGGGATAGATGACACGCGCGTAGACCCGGTTCAGCCACCGAGGCTGCTCAGGCTGCTTACTTTTCATTCCGCTCGTCCTCTCTCTTGTCACTAGACTTGATTCCGCCCCTGAGAACGGACCTCCCGGATATGCGATTTCAACCGAGCGGGTCCACGCCGGCACGCGCCGGCGCCGCCGCAACCGCCCCCGAGATGCCATGGGTCACGCCGCAGCGGGAGATGGTTACGCGTATCTTGCCGGAAGCTTCGGGTGGGATCAGGGCCACCCATTCCGTGGAGTGACTCATGTCCCGGCCGAACATTTTGGGAACCTGCTCTCGCAAGAAATCCTCAGCGGCCTGGCTTCCCTGCCCCGATTCCACCAGCCGAAAACGCAGGTGGTTGCATTGGTCCTGGACAATCTGCGCCTGACGGATACCCGGCATCTGGGAAATGAGATACGTGTTGACCGCCACACCCGAGAGCCAGCGCCCATCCGGAGTGTGAATGAAGTCGGTCACCCGGCCAGCCACCATCTGCATTCTCGGCAGGCCTCGCCCGCAGGGACACAAACCGTCGAGAGGAGCGCCCATGTCACCAATCTTGTAGCGGATAAAGGGCGTGGCTTCGTTCAACAAGTCTGTCACCAGGATTTCACCCACCTCACCCGGCCGGGCCGGGCGATCGCCCACTACGAACTCCACCAGCATGGTTTCAGCGGCTAGGTGCATCCCTTCGCGGGCCTCGCACTCGGAGGCAATGACACTGAACTCGCGACAACCGTAACGGTCAAACGTGCGGCATTGCAGCGTCTGTTCAATGAGCTGGCGCTCCTCCGGAGTCAGGCACTCGGCAGTCGTGATGGCGGATTCCAGCGGCGGGGGCTCTATCCCTTGCTTGGACAGATACTCGGCAAACATGAGAAGGGAGCGAGAGTAAGCCTGCAAAAACCTGACCTTCCGCTGGCGCAGTTCCGCCAGGAACCGGGCGAAGTTCGCCTCCCTCACATCGAAGGTGTTAAGGACGACTTCGCGGTAGAGCAGGGCGTTGCGCACGCGCCCCCAGGCTGACGCGTAAGGTTGAGCCTCCGGGTGCCCCCAAAGCAGCCCGATCCACTTGCCCACTCGCCAGCCGGACCAGTAGTCGTGCCGCTGCGTCATGGCTTTGCGTGACGCCCAGCGAAGCTTGGAAACCTTGAAGGCAATCGGGCTGCCTGTAGAACCACCCGTGAAATTATCCTCATAGCTGCTGGGAGGAACACCGCGCGCCGTCAATTGGTTCTGGTTCTGCCGAATGTCGTCCTTGGTGAGGACCGGGAGGCGAAGGAAATCGCCAAGCTCACGCAGGTCGTCAGGGCAGAAGCCCACCTGGCGGAACCGGTCGGCGTAGTAAGGGCAACGCTCGAACGCGAAGCGGACGATCCTCCGCAGCCTCTGCCACTGCAGATCCCGAATGCGGTCGGTGGACCAGAACTGGGTCTGCTGATATTCGCGGAAGAAAGTGTTGAGCCCCGGGTGATCGCGCCTGGCCCACAACGGGTAAATGATGTGCTGAATTGCCGCTTCTGCAATGGCGCTCATGTTGTTCCCAAGTCAGCCTGCGGGCGCCCGCCAGAACACTGGATTCCGGTACCCCGAAGTATGGCCGGCCCCGAGGCAACGCAATGCCCTGACGGCAGACTAAACGTCAAAACATTATTTCACGCCCCGGAGCTGTTCCCATTCTCGTCCCAGAATCTGGAGGACCCCGCGCAGATGACGCGGACGCAGGCGATGCAAGCGTCTCCAGATGGGATTCTGCAGCGAAAGCTGTCTCACCACCGCGCGCGCCCGCGACTTCAACATGGTCGCCCACCAGAAGAGCGTATAACCACGTCGAGACAAGTCCGCGCTGCTCTCTCTTAATTCCCTGGCCCTTTCGGGCCGCGGGTCCGGCGTCACGCGCAAGTCCGCCCCGAGGTAGGCAGGAATCAGTTCGTGCGTCAGGATGTGGGCGTTATCAGCCACATTCACCTTCAATACTGCCGTGCGACGCGCCGCCTCGCTCAGGCGCATCGGCATAACAAAGGAATGGCCATCTCGGCCCGCCCCGACCCAGTCTTCGTCCG
>JBEKCQ010000058.1:0-37494 GCA_050014795.1 Terriglobia bacterium
GGAGAGCATAGTCGAGTGGTACGAGAATCCTTCCTGGACGGCTCATCCCATCACGACGGCAACGAATAAGAACATCAGCCTGGCGCCGCTGTTCAGGGCAGGCTACCCGGCCCACGGCCTTGCTCTGGCTACGGATTTCGCGCTCGAAGACAGCCGCAGCGGCGGAGATATCTGGTGGGCCGTGCCGCCAGGTTTGCCCGATGCCGAATGGTCTCTGCGCTTGATCGGTCGGCTCATCAGCACCCACCGACTGCGCTGGGCAGACATTGATGGTGACGGTCGGCTGGAGCTGGTTGCCGCGCCACTGCTCGGGTATGGCGCCGAACCGCCGGATTACAAGGTGGGCGCACCTCTCACCTGGTTTGAGCCGCCCGAGGTGCTCCTCCGAGGCCATGTGTCTGCTGGCGAGCAGGCGCCGCCAGCCTGGACCTCGCACCTCATTGATGATTCCTTGACCGTGGTACATGGAATCCACGTCATGGATTGGGACGGCGACGGCCGGGACGAAGTCCTCACGGCCAGCTTCGAAGGCGTCCATCTCTTCCACTCGGCGGGACGGGGCAACGACCTCCGCTGGACGAAGACGCAACTTGCCGCTGGCGACCAGGCTTCCAAGCCGCGCCGGGGTGCGAGTGAAATTGCCGTGGGCCACGTCCGCGGCCACCGGTTCCTCGCCACCATCGAGCCCTGGCATGGCGAGCAGGTGGTGGTCTATTTCGAAGGGAAGCGTGGCGGGCTTTGGAGCCGCCACATTATCGACTCGAGTTTTCGTGACGGCCATGCGCTGGCCTGCGCCGACCTCGACGGCGACGGAAACGATGAGATCGTGGCCGGATTCCGTGGGCCGGGAACGAGCCTGTACATCTACTACGCGGCGGACTCGTCAGGGACGAAGTGGGAGCGCCAAACGCTCGACACGGAGATGGCCGCCTCCTGCGTCGTCATTGCTGACCTGAACGGTGATGGCCGGCCCGATGTGGTGGCAGTTGGCGCGTCCACGGGCAACGTAAAGTGGTACGAAAACCTGAAATGATTCTCAGGTGGGACTCACGGGGGTGCTGGGGAAAACTCCGCGACCTGCGAAGGCCTGGGAGCTCACTGTAGCTCGTCAAATGTGTCGAACGAACCCTTGTCACGACCGAACACGAAGTTGCACAGCGTGTCTGCTGCGAGTACAGACACGAACAGTGCCAGGTAGCCTGCCAGCTTGGCATAGCTCGCGGCGCTGTGGAAGTATTCCCGCCAATCCTGAGGCCAAACGTGCAACTCTTTGGTCTCTCGCAGGGCGTGGTTCACCGTCTTTGACATAGAATTGGTTATCGGCAACTACCGGGGGAACTTGAGGGGAAAAATCGCCGGGAGGTCGCAAGGGTAATTCCTCCCGGTTAGGGCGAGGCCTATTCCCTGACTGGCTGGCTTTCCCTGAGATTTGGAGGGGGAAGGCTCTGTGTTCTCGCCGACGTGTTCAGGCGGCCCCCGGTCGGCGCCGCTGACTACTTTGCAGGAGCCCAATAACCGCGCTTGGCCCGCACGACCACGTCCTTTCCTTTGACTTGGACCTTGATCTCGCGGAACTTGCCGTCGGCAGCCCTGTTGGTGGGAACGTAAGCAAGCAGGTAGTATTCCCGCCCGTCGGCGAAGGCTTGGCGCATTCCTCCGAGCAGATCGTTACTGTTGTGGACGAAGACGCCGCCGGTGGCCGCGGCCAGCTCGGCCATCGGCGCCTGGTTTTCGATGGCCAGAGTTTCCTTCTCTTGTTGGATCTCAGGTAGAAGCACCATAATGCGGGTCATCTGATATTCGCCGCTGGCGTCATAGCCGCCCCCCACGGTGGTGTAAAGCCCGCGCGAATCCAGGGTGTAAAAAACCACGTCCCGCGCGGTGGCTAGGCGAATGACCTCCTGCATCTCCGGCCCCATGAAGTCGCCGGGGTTTCGCTGGAGCTCACCCTGGTCGCGGGAATAGGCGGCCATAATGCCGAACAGGTCGCGACCGGGACGCAGGTTGAAGCCGTCGGACATGAAGACGAGGATGCGTTTTCCGGGCTGGCGGGCCACTTGCTCGACCAAACCGCGCAGGCCGCGAAAGAAGTCGCGCGTCAGGGCGGTCCGCTCCTGTGCCGCTGCTCCTGCCCACATTTCAATCTTGGCCCATTTCCCCGCGCAGATTTGGTCGGTGCCGCCCGAAGTCTGTGTGGTAGGGAGGGTCGAGCCGGCGCAAGAGCACCTCTCGCAGTAGTCGGCCAACATCATGCTCAACTCGTGTTCCTGCTGAGCCAGATTGGAGCTCTCGCTCTGCTGGATAGCCCGGTTGAATTCCTTGTTGCTGAGGGCGGCGAGCAGGGCGGCGGGTTCGCGGCTGAGGTTCTGGATGATGGTTGCCTGGCGCCCCAGGGCAACGATCGCGTACTGCGAATTCGCGCTCCGTTCTTGCTTGAAAAGCTTCTGGAGTGCAGAGCGGACATTGGAAAAGCTCGTGAACGCTGAGTTTAGCGTGTCCACGCACATGAGATAAGTGCGGCGGGGTGCAGGCTCGGCCTTGGTGGGAGCTTTGGGCTCGGGAGGAGGCAGCGGGGCGGCCTCTGTCGGCTCGGGCTGAAGAAGCTGTGAGGCGCCTTCCGCCTCGGTGCTGAAAGCCACCACCTGTTGCGCCACGCCGCCTTCCTGGACCTGGAAATCACTGACTTTCAGGCCAGTCACGTGATGACCCTTCTTGTCGGTGACCACGACCGGCACCAAAACCTGCCTGACCTCAACCTTGATCGTAGCCGAGGGGAGAACGGCTTGGGGTTGCTGCGCGGAGGCGGTGGCGCCCAGAACAAGAGCCAGGACTGTGGCGCGGAATCTACAGAACTTGAGTTCGCTTCGAAGCAACCGGTGACCTCGCCAGATCCTCAAGGTAACACCCTGGGCGGATGAAGACAACCGCCCACGCCATGGGTGACCCATTGGATTAAGGCCGACTCATTCCGGGCGAGCCGGGGCCACCGGGTCAGAAGTCTCTTGTCCAGCGGATAGTGAGCAGGTTCGCCTGGAAGTCATTGCCGCGCACGATTTCCTCCAGGTAGTAGGTGCGCTGAAGGTCGATCGACAGGCGACCAACTTTGGGGAAATCGTAGTAAACCGTTCCGGTGGCCAGCGGCCAGGTCATGGGGCCGAAGTAGGGTGGCTCGCCGGTGATTTCCCCTGCGCCGGTGGTGCGGACGAAGTTGCCGCTCAGGTTGATGCCCAGGCGGCGGAGGGGGTTGGCCGCAACGCCGGTCTGCCACACCCGGTTGACGGTCTGGTCGCGCCAGGTGGTGGTGAGCGGTGGCGTACCTCGAAGGAACGTGACGGAAGCCGTGGCGAGGGAACTGTCGTAGCTGAAGCCGCCAAACACCGAAAACCGTTCATTGAGCGCGTAGGAAATCGCCATGGCGTTCGATCGGACGTGGCTCCGAAAGTCCGTGTCCTGAAACTTGCGCGTGCGGAGGATCAGGTTATCTTCGACCGAAATCCTGGCCGTGGGTCGGAAGCGGAACACGAAACGCGAGCCCACATCCGTATGCGGACTGATGCGCGTATAGGAGGCGCCGCTGGTGGAGCTTTGGAGGTCGCCCCGCACGCTGAACATCCTGGAAGGCTGAAAGTAGACGCTCAGTGTGGGCCAGACGGTCTTGAGGCGCTTGGTCCGCACATCGTCGACTTCGCCGTCTTCCAGGACTTCGATGTCGCGCTTCATGTAGCGGAGGCCGGGGCGCACGACCAGCGAGCGGGTAGGGAGGAATTCCATGTTGACGTCCAGCAGGTGCGTACCCACCAGCCATTGGTTCTCCAGTGCGGTTTCGTTCTCTGTCGTGGGATCAAGCCGGCTGTGGAAGGTGGCGTGGCTGTCCACCGCAAACCGCGCGTAGCGATAATCGGCGTGCAGATTCCACCAGTCCTTGATCTTCAGGGTCAGGCCCTCGTCCACGACGTGGTAGGGCTCGGTGAGGTTGGCCCGGCCGTTCACGGAGATGGTGTAAGGCGCAGACGCCGTGCCCTGAGTGTCTGTGCGGGCGTTGCCGGAGAACCACGCGGCCATCTTGTCCGGGCCGCGGTAGCGGTAGAAGATGTATCCGCCGCGCAGGTCGAGCCGGCGGCTGACCTTTCCGGTATACGAGAACTCACTGATGGGAGTATTCAGCTTGCGGGATTCCCACCAAGAAGCGCCGGTGAGTTCTTCGTTCCTGGTCGCGTTGGCATCCACGTTGATGCTTCGCTCCGGCGAGCTCACATTGTGCCAGGCCACGAGTTGACTGAGGGTCTGGTAACCCAGCCGGTAATGGAGCGACCAATCACGCCACGTATAGCTGACGCCGCCGGTGAGTCGGTTGGATATGTCGCTCAAGGGAGCTTCGACGTAGTAAGGGTTGGCGCGCAGGAAGGCGCCCCAGGGGTCCCCGGAGCCAAAATACTCCATCGTCCGCGTGGTGAAGTTCACCCCGCCGCGACTGGCGCGGTTGTACTCAAGATTGAAGCGCAGATTATTGGTGGCATGCACGAGAAGGTTGACCGAACCAAGACGTCGCACCGTGGCCCAGTCATGGTTGCTCGTCAGCGCATGGAGGGGAACGGGGAAGGTCGCGTTATCGTTACGGTCCCAATAGTAGTAGCTCTGGCGGTAGTTGACGCGCAGGTCGTAAACCTTGTCCTTGCGGAGCGTGAACTGGCCGCCCGCAAAAGGATCGCCACCCAGCCCGCTCACGCTCAACGAGTAGCTGTCGGCAAAAGGATTGCTGCCCTCCTTGGCCCGACCCAGAAGGTTGAAGTCCATCACTCGAAAGCCCTTCTGCAGATCGAACAGTTCCAGGAATTTTTCCTGGCGGCCCTTGAAATCAGTAAAGCGATAGCCGGCAGTTGCCGATCCCTGGGTTTCAAGCCCGCCCCACGTCCAGGGCGGCGGTTGCTCCGGATCCTGAGCAGGGAGCAGCGGAGCGAGGATGAGGAACATGATCCCGATAAGGATAAGTGGGCAAGATCGCGGCCTCATGAGACCTCCCTTACTGCAGGAAGTATTCACTGACGTTGGAGCCATGGATGTTCACGTGACAGCGCACACAATCACCGCGGGTCTGGAAACTCAGTCGGCTGTGAGGGACGTTGGCGGCAAACGGGTCCACGTGGCATTGCAGGCAGAGGAATCGGGCCTCGCGCCGCAGGAGCAACTGGCGCTCGATGCTGCCGTGCGGGCTGTGGCAGATGGTGCAGCCCTCCACCTTCACCGCCGCGTGCTCGAAGACGAAAGGCCCGCGCTTCTCCACGTGGCAGCTCACGCAGACTTCAGAGTTGGTCTTTTTCAGCAGTGGCCGGCTAAGCGTGCCGTGAGCGTTATGGCAGTCCGTACACTTCATTAGCCCCTCGGGCACCCGGTGATGCGTGGGCAAAGAGAACTGCGCCTGGATGATTCTGTGGCAGGTGAAGCAGAGTTCCGGCTGAGGCTTCTTCAGCAGGCTCTGGTTGAGCCAGCGGTTTTCTTCCGTCAGCCGGGGCGCGGCGAAGAACTGAGCCTGCACGAGGCTGGGCTCCACGCGCTCCCGCTTGGCGGTGTGCTCCAGCAGGTGCGCCGCGTGACATTGCTCGCACGCCACACCCAGCAACTTGTGCTCGGAGCGGTCGTAGAGGTCCTGGTCCCGGCTCGAACTGTGGCAGGCCAAGCAGCGGGCGGCATTCTCCGCGGGCTTGCCATGGAAGGCGAAGATAAGCTTCTTGCCCGCTGCGATCTTGGCCGTGTCGCCCGCCGCTTCCATCTGGGCCTCGGCGTGTGCTTTGCCCGGACCGTGGCAGGATTCGCAGCCCGTGCCGTAAGTCGCTCCCCGTGCCTCGGCCCGCGCATGGATGGTCTTAGCGAATTGGCTTGCCTGGTCGGGGTGACACCCGGCACATGTCTCCCTGCCCACGTAATCGTCCGCCTGACCTTTGGCGGGCGCTCGCCACGCGACTGAGGCGGGTGCCTCTGCGGCGGGCTGTTTCTGAGCCAGAGAGAGGTTGAATCCCGAGCCAAAAGCGAGAGAAGCAATGAGCAGCCCTGCCCGCGTTCCGAGGTTGCCGTAGGGTTTCATCATGGGAGTGCGCCTCTCCTCCGAGATGAAAGTCTCAAACCACACGATTTAGCGCGCTATCCTAGCATAAGGTTTGTCAATAATGCCCGGCGTCCTTGAGGCAGGTCAGCCCAATCCTGAGATGGTCCTGGGGTGGCTAGCTTACGGGGGGTGAGAGGCGCGAGCCAACAGATTCAGCGTGATTAGTTGGCCCTGCCGTCTGGGGACTGGTCAGTTGGTGTAGATGCCGACGCCGCCAGACGCCTTGCGGCGCGCCGTTGCTGGTACGCTTTCACGGCTCCCAGCGTCAGCCAGTACGCCAGCGCGGCAAAGACGGTGGAAACAAGGATGTTGCCCAGCAGGTAGACGGGGACGGCGTGGAAGAACCCGGACCACAGTCTCCCGCCGCGGAAGCTTTCCACGGTAATCTGGAACCTGGAAGGCGCCAGCATGTTCCCTGCGAGCACGCTGAGCGACATGAAGAAGGGGCTGAAGAATGGGTTCATGATGAAGGTGCCCAGCACCGAGGAAGCCCGGTTCCACTTCACCCAGGTGGCAATCAGCACCGCCAGAATAGTGCCCACACCAAACGTGGGGAAGATGCCGAGGAACACACCGAGGCCGACGCCTTTGGCTACCTTGTCCGGCTCGTCGTTCTGCCGCACCAGGCGCAGATAGATGTAACGGCCCCAGCGGCGCGCTCGCTCCCGCCACGGGTGTCTCGACCTCTTGGATCTCTTCCGTGCCATAGAGAATGTGACGCCAACCTCTTAGGACGCCCCGATCTTCGCCCCGGCGCGGGGACCAGCTCGACCGTCGCGGGCTCACGCGCCGTCCCCAGTGGTCAGCGTTCATTGTGACATGGGAACGCTCGCCAAGGGAAGCCCGCGGCCACGATGGACGGCCTTCTCCCACGCTTCGCCGGCGGTTGCTACAGTCGCTCGCCCTTCAGGCAGCGCTGGATGAGTTCTTCCAGCGTGGGCCACGGAATGAGAATGTGAACGCCCAGGCGGAATGAAAAGACCTTCCCTTCGCTCACCCAGCGGTAGAATGTGGACCGCGCAATGTGGCCGCCCGTTCGGCGGCAGAGGACACGCCAGGCATTCTGAGGACTGAGCATGGGCGGAGCAGTGACAATGCTGATGTCCCCTTTGGGGGAGTGGATAATGGAACTTGCCCTTCGTCGCAAGGTTTCAGTCATGGTTGCCTCAGGCAAGAATTTGGGGTCAACGCGCCGAGAAGGCCATTCGTCCTGCCGACGAAGCACGGTTCCCGGGGCCGGCAGCCTTCTCGAGCCTCGGCACCTGAGAGCGCCGGTTGGCCTCCCTCCAGATTGCCTGGAAGCCACCGAGGTGGGCCTTGAGGGAAGCGGTAGGCCACCGAGGCCATTTCGCGCGGGGTGCGGAAGAACACTAGGCCACCTCTTCCAGGAACTCCTCCCACAGCGCTGCCAAGCGGCGTCGGTCCCGGGCGCGGGAGTAGTCGCCCTCCGGATCGGGCAGGCCGAATTTCGCCTGATCCAGAAGAAGCATGGTGGGCTGGCAAGAATTAAAAAGCGCCGGTTCGAGTTCCTCCAGATCGTGCTGCAGACACCTTCCGGTGCCCGACCCTGTGGCAGGGAAAATGCACCCCTTCTCGCAACAGCGGGGGGCGGGCTGCCGGCGCCGGAGGCAGACGGGACCCGAAAGCGGTTGAGGTTGACCCCGCTTGGAAGAGGTCCCGGAGCCGGGGTTGTGAGGTCCCGTCTGGGGCTTGGAGAAACTGCGGATGGTGTGGGCTCCTAGCATAAGCTCGCTCCTTTCTGGGCTGGTGGATCAAGTATGTTTGCGAAACGGCCAGAGAACTGGCAGAATAGGGTGGTGCAAGTCGCCAAATCCGTGGGGGCTTGGTGGAGCGGTTGTCCTCGGTTGCGAGGCCGAGCCCGGGTCCGAGGGCAGAAGGCCGCCGGCGGGCCCGAGTCGCGTGGCAACTGGAGGCTACGAGGCTGAACCGCGAAATGTGGCCAGCCGCGCGTGGCGGTTTCCTTAATGTCAGGCGGGAAAGGAGCCGATAAACGCAGGAGGGCAGGAGTAAACTGGCCCCGCCTTTCCGCCGGCCAGCCGGGCACAGGAACCGGGGACCCGGGTGCCGCCAGGGAAGGAGGGTAGGCCAGCGGGAGAGGGGGTGACGAAGTCTGCCAGTCCATAAAAGGTAACCCTCCCGCCCGCGCCGCATCCAGGTGTTGACAAACGAGTGAGCGGACAGGCAGAATGCGTTGAGAGTTGCCGGCCCTGGGGTGTTGGCGGGACCTGCGTTCCACTTCCGGAGGTGCCGACAACCGCCGTCGAAGCCAGCGCCGGGCGCTCGAGCGGAAGACGTACGCGAAGCTAGCCGGGGGCGCCTGGGCTAACCGGGTAACGCTAGTTCAGGATGAGCCTAGATTATAGCCTATAGTGCACGTTTTGTCAAGTCCAAAAAGAGACGAGGTCGCACATTATGACCGCATTGAATCCAGCCAAGGTGATCCGCCGGGTCCGCAAGAGACTGGAAGTAAGCCAGGAAGGGCTGTCGCGCCTTTTGAACGCCACCAAAGGCGCCATCCAGCACTGGGAGCGGGGTCGCAATCGCCCCGACTTGGCGCGCCTCATTGCCCTGCGCCAGATCTGCCCGCCCAGCGATGAGCGGAAGCAACTGGACACGCTGATCAAGCAGGTGCAAGCGGAAGTGGCGCCCCTCACCCCCGGCGACCAGCCGACCATGCACAGATCGACGGGGGGAAGAGGGCCGCGGGCGCCAGTCCAGGTGACTCCGTTCCCCAAAGAAGGGTTTGCGATACTGCGCCGGGAGAATGCTCGTTTGCAGCGCCAGGCGGCCAAGCTCGAGAGCCTGCTCCAACGCCGCGACGAGCAGTTGCGTATCCTGGAAGATCTGGCCAAGGACCTCCAGCGCGAGATGTCCGAGTTGCGCGCTGGCAGCCCCGCCAAGAGCGCGGCAGCTGAACCGGCCCCGCAATAGACGCGGGTGGGCGCTGGGTCGGCTGGATCGAGGTGCGCCGGGGCAGTTGACTAGCTGAGCCGGAAGTGTACCTGGCCGCGCCACTAGTTCCGGGCACTAATCCAGTGGGATGACAGTGTGTGGTTCGAGCGGAGGGGCTACAGCCTACCAGCGCAGCTGTTTCGAAACCGCCTCGACGAAATCCGGACCAATCTCCCGCGCGTCGATGATTGACCACCAGCGCGCGTCTTCGCGCGTGCGGGCGCGTAGCGTCAGCAGCGCGCCCGCCACATCCTCCGGCGTCAGGTTCATATCCCGCGGGTGATAGGGCAGAGCCAGGCGATCCATCAGGTCCGCAATCCACGCGTGCCGGTTCTCTTGTAGCCGGCTCATCAAGAAGATCCCCAGCCCCACAATCCAGCCGTGGACGAACGGGCGGCCCGTCCGGTGCTCGACGTTGTAGAAGAAGAAGTGTTCGGAGCCTTCTTCGGAGCGGAAGTGGCCTGGGCCACCAGTGCCAATGCAGATATCCACGATCTCCAGTTCGCATTCCACCAGGACCCGAATCCCTTCGTTTGTGACCTCGCGGATGGGCTCGGCGTGGGCGTCGATTCTCTCGACCAGCGCCAGCGAGCGGCGCGCGATTTCTTCATCGTAGCCCAGAGGCTCCCGACCATGCGCCCAGGCTAGCTTCCAGTCGAAACAAGCGGTGTGGCAGGAAAGGATGTCGCCCGCGCCCGAGATGTTAAGCCCCCTGGGCGCGGCCTTGATCAGGTTGTAGTCAATCACCAGGCGCTCGACCCGCGCCTCGCCCAGGTATTCCACTTTGCCGCCCCGGCGCAGACCCGCAGCGGGCGTAGCGAAAGCGTCCGTCGAGATGATTGTCGGGATCAGGATCAATTTCATCCCGCGTCGCCAAGCCACGTACTTGGCTACATCTACGGCTTGACCGCCGCCAATCCCGATGACGGCTTTCACCGCCGGCGCCGATTCGACCAGCGCCTCCGCCGCGTCGAAGTCCACTGACTCGACCAGATGCACGGAACTCGGCGGCTTCCCCAACCGCTCGCGCGCCAGCGCCCACGGCACCTCCATGCTCACTGCGAGGTACGAGTCGTAAGCCCGCGCCACGTTCTCCGCCGCACCTTCGCCATAGTCCACGCGCCCAACATTGGGTGGCAGCAAGCGAACCTCCCTGCGGCTACCATAACAGGGACGAGGGACGAGTGACAAGTGACGAGCCGGGGCTGGTGCCGCGCTGTCGTCCGCGCCCCCGGCGGCGCCGATGGCCGCGCCTTTGCCCTTGCCGGCGATGGCGCCGATCAGAGTGCCGAGCGCTGCGCCACCACCGACCGTCGCCGCGGTTCGCGTGCCGCGCGACGCGCCGGCCTTCTCGACCACGCCGCTCTCCGTCGCGCAGGTCTGGCGGCAGTCTCCGCTGCGGGAGCAGCGGCCACCGTGGATGGCGTAACCGCGAACTGGTTGATGACCTGCTTGACACCCTTGGCCTTGCTGGCGAAGCGTTCCACTGCGGATTTCTCCAGCTCGGTGGCAACGCTTCCCGTCAGTACCACCGCGCCTTTTTCTGAAACCACGCGGATATCGCGAGTCTTCAGCACGGGATCTTCAAACACTTTTCCCTGGATCTCAGAGGCGATGGCCTTGTCGTCCGGGGCGCTCGCCATCTGCAAGTAGTTGCACGAAGCGAGCAGCAGGGCACTCCCGAGAGCGATGATGATGGCAAATCGTGATCTCAGTCTTGTCATCCCCGCCGGCCAATTGCGTGACTCATCACCGCATCCTGGCGTTGGATTCGACTCGAACCCCACGGAAGGCACGTGGCTTCCGTTCATATATCTCGGCGGCGTGACGACGGCAAGTCCGGTTGGCATCGGGCGTTGCTCTGAGCGCCGAATTAGCCGGCTGCCCATGGCGAGCGTGCTAAAATGGCACAGTGCGGTGGCGACTTCAGTGCGCCGGGGCGCCCGGGATGATCTGGGGCTAGCCCGAGCTGCAGGAAGCCAGGTTCCGTGGAAGGCGTCTCGCTTAGCATCGTCGTCCCGGTTTACAACGAGGCGGAGAACATCGCGCCGCTGGTAGAGCGCGTGCAGTCTGCGCTGGCGGACTGGCCGGGAAGCGTGGAGATAATCTTTGTGGACGATGGCAGCACGGATTCCACGCTGGATCTGCTGAAGCGGGCGCAGGAAAGCGACGCGCGCGTCCGGATCGCCCACTTCCGGCACAACCTGGGTCAGACCGCGGCGATGGCCGCCGGATTTCGCTTGGCGCGAGGCTGTGCCGTGGCAACTCTCGACGGCGACTTACAGAACGACCCAGCGGAAATTCCGCGCTTGGTCGGAATGCTGAAGGATTGGGATTGTGTCTGCGGCATCCGCGTACACCGGCAGGATAGCTGGTGGAAGCGAGTCTCTTCGCGCGTCGGGAACGGTTTTCGCAATTGGGTGACTGGTGACAATGTTGTGGACACCGGGTGCACGCTGAAGGCTTTCCGGCGCGAATGCCTGGAGCGCCTGGAGCTATACCGTGGTATGCATCGCTTCCTGCCCACGCTCTTGAAGATGCGAGGCTTCCGGGTGACGCAGGTGCCCGTCAGCCATCACCCGCGGCTGCACGGGAAGACGAAGTACGGCACCTGGGGCAGAATGGTGAAAGGCCTGGCGGATGTCTGGGTAGTCCGCTGGTTCAAGGCGAACCGTATCGTATTCGAAACAACGCTGGACGTCCTGGAGCCGCCGGCCAGAGTACCGGCCGAACGTATTGATGGGCCGGCGCGCGCCGGACAAACGCGGTGACAGAAGGCTGGCCCGGGCCCCTCGGCTCTGCGATGCGCGGAGCGACGCTAGCTATCGTCAATTGGAGTCTTCTCTAACTCTTGACCACGGACGCATCTCCTCACTTGACCGATTCGACTTCCTCAGCAGTTCCGCTGTCACCTTTTCCGGTGCGGCAACTGCTCTTCCTGGTGGTTGTAGCCGGCATCCTGTTTTTTGCCGGTCTGGGCCGCTTGCCCTTGCTGGAGCCAGACGAGGGGCGAAACGCCGAGGTGGCACGCGAGATGCTGACCTCGGGCGACCTCATCACGCCTCACTTCAACATGCTGGTCTATCTTGACAAGCCCGCAGTCTATTTCTGGGTGGTGGCCGCCTCGTTTCGCCTGTGGGGAGTGACGGAGTGGGCCGCACGTTTCCCGTCGGCTTTGATGGCTCTGGCAACAATACTGCTTGCCTGGTTCCTGGGCCGGCGGATGTTCGGGGGCGCTGCGGGCCTGCGGACGGGAATCATGCTAGCCACCACGCCGCTGGTCCTGGCCTATTCGCGCTTGGTCATCTTCGACATGACGCTGGCCTTCCTGGTGACGGTCGCCATGGCGAGTTTCTGGTTTGCGGCGGCGAGCGGCTATCGGCGGCCCTGGTTCGAGGTAATCCTGTTTGCCTCGATGGGGCTGGCGACGATTACCAAGGGTCCGGTGGGTTTCCTGCTCCCCCTGCTTTCCATCCTGGCCTATCAGGGGGCGCGTGGCCAATTCCGCGAGTTGAAGCGCCTGCGCTGGGGTCTAGGCCTGGTGGTTTTCCTCGCAGTGGCTTTGCCTTGGTTCATCGCGGTCTCGGCGCGGAATCCTGGTTTTCCCCGCTACGCCCTGTGGGAGGAGAGTCTGAAAAGGTTCGCCACAGGCAGCACGCGGCGAGGCGGCAGCTTCCTCTACTATGTCCCGGTGTACCTCGCGGGATTTTTCCCCTGGAGCTTGTTCCTGCTCTTGGCGGGTTGGAATCGGTTGAAGCGGTGGCGGGAACTGAGGCAGGAAACTCACCAGCCTGTCGTGTTTCTGCTGGCGTGGGCGGTGGTGATCTTTCTGTTCTTCTCGATATCTCGGTCCAAGCTCCCGGGATATTTCCTGCCGGCCATGGTGCCGCTCAGCCTCCTGATGGCGAAGGTCTGGGAGGAGATGGGCGCTGAAGGGGCCAAGCCCCGCCCGGACTGGCTGACGGCGGGCTTTGCCGCGCTGATCGGGCTGGGACTTGTGACCGCGGCGGCTCCGCAGGCATTTCGTTTTGCCGCGGTCCAGGTCCCCCTGACTGAAAAGATCCACCCGACAGTTGTGGCGCTCATGAAACCCTCGTTGTTTTATTCAGGCCTGCTTCTGGTCGCCCTGGGCTTTTTCGGACGCCACCTTGCCGCTCGGCGGACCGGCAAGACTCTTGCGGTGGTGTCTCTAGCGCTTCTCGCTCTGACCACGCCGCTTCTGTTGGTGCGGTGGATCGAGCCCCTGCGGATCCATGTCGCCGCTTTTTCCAGCCGCCAATTGGCGCGGACAATCCTGGAGAGTTCCGAAAAGGACTTACCGCTTTACGGCTACTATTGTTTTCGCACCAGCTTGCCGTTCTATCTCCGCCGGCCGGTGGGGCTGGTGACTGCGGATGCGAGCGAGTTGACCAGTAACTACGTTGCGGCGCGCCTCCCGGAACTGCGGCGTCAGGCTCCGCGGACGGCGCCCGCGAGTCCTGCAGATCCTGAGCCACTGTTAATAGACAGTACGGACCTGCGTGCCCGCGCGCGCTATTCACCCCGGGCCATGCTCGTGATGGTCCGCAATCGTGATGTCCGAAAACTGTCGCAAACGGTTCCGCAGATGGAGCCGCTCTGGAACGATTGGGAATACTCGGTCTGGAAGATCCCGGCGGGGGAAGAGCGTGAGGGAGCAGGGAACCGGGAATAAGGAACAGTCGAACGACCCTCGAGTTCTGGCCGCGACTGACGGGCCACGGCTGGGGACTGTTCCCTGTTCCCTGTAACCTATTCGCTAAACCTATGTGTGGCATTTGCGGCATCTTGAGTCTCGCGCTGGAGCCCGTGGCGCATCGCGATCGCATCAATGCGATGTCGGCCCGGCTGGAGCACCGCGGTCCCGACAGCCACGGCAAGTTTGAATTGCCGTACCTGGCCCTGGCCATCCGCCGTCTAAGCATCATTGACCTGGAGACTGGCGACCAGCCCCTCTCGAACGAATCAGGGGACGTCGTGCTGGTCTTCAACGGCGAGATCTACAACTACCGCGAACTGCGCGAGCAGCTGCTTGACCGCGGTCACCGCTTCAAGACCCATGCTGATGGAGAGGTCATCGCCCACCTCTACGAGGAACAAGGCCCGGACTTCGTGCGCGAGCTGAACGGCATGTTTGCCATCGCGCTCTGGGATGACCGCGCCAAGCGCTTGGTTTTGGCGCGCGACCGTGCCGGGGAGAAGCCGCTCTATTACTGGCACCGAAACAGCACGCTGGTTTTTGGGTCGGAAATCAAAGCGCTTTTCGAATACCCCGGCATCAGCCGCGGCATCGATCCCGAGGCGCTGGCGCAGTACTTCTTCTATGGCTACTTCCCCGCGCCGCGGAGCGTTTACGCTGAAATCAAGAAGCTTCCCGCCGCGCACCGCATGGTGGTGGAGCGGGGCGCGATCCACATCGATGCGTACTGGCGGGCGCAGAGCTACTTGCGCCCCCCGGGGCTGCCGCGCGTCTCGACGCAGTGGGAGGTGAGGGCGCTCGCCGAGGCCCTCCGCGTGCGCTTGCGCGATGCGGCCATCTCGCGCCTGGTGAGCGATGTGCCCCTGGGGGTGTTCCTGAGCGGCGGCATTGATTCGTCCACGCTCGTCGCCACCATGAGTGAGTTGACGCCCGGCAACGTCAACACGTTTTCGGTGGCGTTCCCCGAGAAAACGTTCAACGAGGAGCCGTACGCCAACCTGGTGGCCCGGCACTTTGGGACGCGTCACCATGTCCTCACGGCTGACGAACCAATGCTGCGCGAGGCGCTTGATATCCTGGCAGACCATCTGGATGAGCCAGTGGCCGACCCCGCCATCATCCCCACGTATCTGCTGTCGCGTTTCGCGCGCCAGCACATCAAGGTGGCGTTGAGCGGGGAGGGCAGCGACGAACTTTTCGGCGGCTATCCCACTTACATAGGCGCGCAGCTCGCGGAATACTACCTGCGCCTGCCGCACTTCCTGCGCCGCCAGTTCTTTGAACGGCTCCAGCGGTTCCTCCCGGTTTCGTCAACGGCCGTGCCCATGGGTCTGTTCCTCCGCCGTTTCCTTACCCACGCCGAGCGTGACCCTGCCGAGCGGCACCAAATCTGGTTTGGGATGTTTTCGCCCGCGGAACTAGATCAACTCTTCACACCGGAGTGGCGGGGGCCGTCGCCGGCGAGCAGCGTCATCTTCACGCCGCTCGCGCGCGTGCTGGAAGGCGCGCGCTTTGATGGGACGCTGGCGGAAATGCTCTACCTGGATTTCCGGCTGTACCTGGAGGACAACCTGCTGGTGAAAATCGATCGCGCCAGCATGGCGTGTTCCCTCGAACTGCGCACGCCATACCTGGATCATCGCCTGGTGCAGTTTGCCGAGGCTTTGCCGTCGGCGCTAAAGGTTCGCCACTTCCAACTCAAATATATTCTGAAGAAAGCGGTAGAGACGTGGCTGCCGCACGAGATTGTGTACCGCCAGAAGCGCGGCTTCTCCGTGCCTATCGCCAGTTGGATGAGAGGCGGGCTGAAGGCACGGCTCGATGAAACGCTGGCGGAAGAGAAGTTGAAACGCGACGGCCTGTTGAACGCCGGGTTCGTTCGCCGCCTGCTCCAGGAACATTGGAGCGGAAGGGTGGACAACCGGAAGACCCTCTGGCCGCTGCTTTGCTTTCAGCTCTGGTATGACAGGTGGGGGAAAGGCTAGGATTCAGGATTTAGGATTCAGGATTCAGGAGGAGCAGAGATGCGAGGGCATAGGGACTTGGTGGTCTGGCAGAAGGCGATGGATTTGGTATTTGCGGTTTACCGTGTGACAGCTAAGTTCCCCAAGAGCGAGATGTACAGCTTGACGAGTCAGATGCAGAGGGCGGCGGTTTCGATTCCTTCAAATATTGCCGAGGGTCACGCGCTCAAGCAGACTCAGGCTTACATCAGGCATCTCGCGATTGCCAGCGGATCACTGGCCGAACTGGAGACCCAGCTCGAGATTGCGAGGCATCTCGGCTATCTTGCCCCAGAGAGTGCATCGGTGATCGAGCAAGCTGATGAGGTAGGGCGGATGCTGGCGGGTTTGCGCAAGAGCCTGCAGTCCTTGACCCCTAGGTCCTGAATCCTGAATCCTTGATCCTGGAGCAGCGTTATGCGGCAACGACGCAGCACCCCAAACGGCTTCGCGCTTCCTCCGGGCCAGGAGGCTTTCCGGCCCAAGGAATGGGCTGTCATCGAGAGGTGCCGCACACCCCGTCAGGTCCAGCGATTCCTGCGGGAACTGCCCTACAACTGGGAGAGGAAAAAGGAGACGCTGCGGACCTTCCGCGGCGTGGTCCGGCACTGGCAAGCGCATTGCCTGGAAGGCGCCTTGACGGCCGCCACCATCTTGGAGCAGCACGGCTATCCACCGCTGCTGCTCGATTTTGAGTCGCAGGACAAACTCGATCACGTCATCTTCCTCTTCCGCCGCGGCGGGCGGTACGGAACCGTGGCGCGCTCACGCGACGCCGGGCTGCACGGGCGCAAACCCGTGTTTCGAACGATACGACAACTGGTAATGAGCTACGTAGACCCGTACGTAGATGGCTCGGGGCGCATCACCGGTTACGGCGTGTTTGACTTGCGGACGCTCGCCAATTGCGACTGGCGCCTGTCATCCAGAAACGTCTGGGCGGTCGAGTGCGCCCTCATCAAGCTGCCGCACCAGAAACTCAAGACCTCCGACCGAAGGTACCAGGCCATCCTGCGTCAGTTTCGGGCCTTCCGTAAGAAGTATCCCCACCGACCCGCAACCTTCTATTCCAACCGACACCAGTGGTTGTGAGGACGGAAGGCAGGTTGAGAGTTGAAAGTCAAACGTCGAAAGCGTAACCCCCAAGAACAGGCTTGAAGCCGACCGGGCCTGTTGCGGGCGGTATAATAGCGGTGGAGTCGGCCTATGCGTTTCGACAAGTTCAGTTTCGGTTCGATTACCATTGATGGCGTCACTTATGAGCACGACGTGGTGATTGACCGCGGAGAAGTAGGCAAGCGCAAGAAGAAGGTCTCCAAGCAGTTCCGCGGCGAATATGGTCACACGCCGCTGTCGGCGGAAGAAAACATTCCGTGGAAATGTCGCCGCTTAATCGTGGGCACGGGTGCCCATGGCGCCTTGCCGGTGATGGAAGCGGTGAAAGTTGAAGCCGAGCGGCGCAAGATCGAATTGCTTGTCCTCCCCACAACCGAGGCCATCGAAGTTCTCCGGAAAGATATCGTGGAAACCAACGCAGTCCTGCACGTTACCTGCTGAAGAGTTTGCCTCCCGCCGGCAGCAACTGTCGTGGACTGCCGCCGGAGCTCAGCGCTCACAGAGCGCCGCTCCAAGCCGCGGCGGGGGCAGCGCAAAGGTTCTCCGCTAAAACACGCTGGCGGCTACTGCTGTTGTTCCAAGCCGGACACCAGCAGGGAAGCTTTGTTCGCGAGGTTGTGGGCGCGCTGCAAATCGCCGTCCAGGAACGCGCGCTCAGACTGGGCCAGAAACGTGCGCGCGTCGTCGAGGGTCTTTCGAGCTTCGCTTGTCAGGGTCAGCCGGTCAAACTGAGCGATTCGTTGGCGGAGGCGTCCCTGGAGCGCAAGAATCTGTTGGCGCAGCGCGGCTTGCTGTCCAGGGCTTTCGCGAGGCTCGAGCGCAGGGACCTCAGCAGACGGTGGCTCGACAGCTTCGGGGGCGCCTTCCGAGGTGGTGGGCGGCTCAGTCCGTGGCCGTCTTCGGCGGGGCGTGGGCTTGGGCGAAGCAGGCTCGGCCGGTGCGACTTCCGCAGGCTCGGGCGGCGAAGGCTCTTCGATCACCAGTGCCCCGCTTCCCTCAGTGGGCACGGGCGCAGAGGCTGTGGGTGGTGCAGGAGCGTAAACGACGCGCACTGCGGTTTGCCGCTTGGGGCATCCCCAAATCAACAGCGCCAGGCCGCAAACCGAAAAGAGTGTGCCGCGTCTCAAGGTACTTCACATTTTACCACCGGGAGGTCTCTACTCGAGGACTTTGCCTTTGGTTTCCCGGGCGAAGGGCAGGGCCAGCGTGCCGAGCAGGTAGATCATCGCCATGGAGCTTGCGGCGCGCGCAAATGTGCCGAGATGCGCCACCAAGGTTCCCGTCAGAAGGGGCCCGAAAGCGGCGAGCACGCGCCCCGCGTTGAAGCAGAATCCTGCGCCGGTGGCCCGGATACGCGTCGGGAAGATCTCGGGGAGATAAATCGGGAAGCCACTGAAAAGCCCGTTCGAGAAGAATCCGAGTGCCGGCAGCAGCACAATGGCAGTCGAGTAAGAGGAGGGCAAGAGAAAGGTGGCAGGCAGGGCGACGGCCGAGCCGACGAACATCACCAGAAACGCCCCGCGCCTTCCCAGCCACTCGGCGAGCGGGGCGAAGCTGAGATAGCCCACAATGGCGCCAGCGTTCAGGCTCATGATGGCGTAGCTAACCAGGTGGACGATAGACACGTCATCCAGGGCGCGCGGCTCAAGCAGTTCGCGGATGAGAGTTGGCGTCCAGGTGGTAGCCCCCCAAAGGCCAAACACGGCGACAAAAGCGAGCGCCGTGCCCACCAGCGTGTCCCGGCGCACCCGGGGCCGGAAAAGCTGCCTCAGGGTCAAAGGCTGCAAGGCTTCCGCTTGGTCACCCCGGCGAACCTGTACCCACCGGTCCGGTTCGCGCACCTTGAGCCGAACCAGCAAGGCCACCACGGCGGGCGCCAGACCGACGAAGAACATCACTCGCCAGCTATGGGCGGAAAGGAGGAGGTAGACGGCCGCGGCGAGGAAGTATCCCGCGCCCCAGGCTGATTGCAGCAAGCCCGCGCCTTTCACCCGCAGGGACTCTGGCCAGACTTCCGCCACCAGGGTTGCGCCCGCCGCCCATTCTCCGCCGATGCCCAGCGCAGTCAGGAAGCGATAGATCGCGAGTTGCCACCAGGAATGCGAGAAGCCGGCCAGAGCGGTGAAGACCGCGTAGATGAGAATCGTAATCACTAGGGTGCGCGCGCGCCCGAGGTAGTCCGCCGCGATGCCAAAGACGATGCCTCCCAGCGCCCAGCCCGCGACGAAGATCGCGAAAATGATGCCCCCGTACCAACCGATGTTCTCGGGAGAACTTCGACTGCCGAGTAGTTCCTTCAGGGCGGGCGTCATGACGAGCGCGTAGATGGTGGCATCCATTGAATCGAAGACCCAGCCTAGCCACGCGACCAACAGGACAAGCCACTGGTAGCCCGAGAGCTGGCGCCAGGCAGACTTTGGGGATGAAGGCGTTCCGACGATGGGGTGTTTCATCCGGATGGGCTCGAGAGTCGAGGTGTGCGCCACAGAGCGTCCAATGCCGGAACACGCGAGGCGACGAAGCGCATTCCGAAACCCTGGAGAAAGACCTGACCGGGCATTCCCGCCACACTCAGAAGGATCAGGAGAAGACCCGTAAGCACCAGGACCGCCAGGGCTGCCAGCACAATGGTGAGCGGAGTCCAAATCCAGGTGACCCCTACCACTTGAAGTGTCAGGAGGACGAGGGCAGCGACTATGATGGCCCCGGAAAAGAGGACCACGAGAGTCGGGAAAAGCACGAACAGCACGGCGGTGCCCACGCCCACCGACACCACGAACCGCAGCACAACATAAAGCGTGAAGGCCCCCGCTTCGGCCCGCATGGTCCTCCACAACCTCCGCCACCCGCCGAGGAGGGAAAGCCGTTCCGCATACATGATAGGGACGGCAAAGTCATCCGTGAGGGTGATGACGAGAGCGAAGGCCAAGCCCACCAGCACTTGCACCGACAGCAGGCCTGCCAGCATCATGGAAAAAGCAATGGAATGGGTTCCAGAGGCGGCCGCCGTGCGCAAGTAAGGGAAAACCACCAGAATTTCAGTTCCCAGCGCCGTGCCGACAAAGACCAGCGCGCCCAAGAGCCAGAAGAAGTAGGAGTGCGCCAGAGAGCGGACCTGTGGCAAGGCGCCCCGGATAAATGCCTCTCCTCGCAGAATGGAATCTACCAGCACAAAGCGGCAGATGGCGCGCAGGTAAACCAGGGCCACGGCCAGGCTGAAGCCGAGCGCCGTGGCGAGCAGGATGAGCCAAGAATGTTGGACGAGGTATTCTCGTAATCGGCCAAGGACTTCTTGAAGGCCGAGGTCGCTGGGGAGTGTGCCCAGGCTCCAGTGGAAGGCCGCCGAAGTCGCCCCGCCCCCCAGGAAAAGACAAACGAGGCTGAGCTTGATCCAGCGTCGCGGGGCGAAAGGGTTGAGTAGCAGCTGGATCGTATCGGAGAAGGCGGAGGTTAGCGCTCCTGGCGGCGAGATGCCAGCGGCCAGAGGCACACTCTTTCGTTCGGGCGGCCCCGCGAGCACACCTGGGGAGGGGTTGCTCAACGGGGCTCCTTCATCGGAAAAAACCTGTGCCCGCAACGCAAGAGGCAGCAGCTGCCACGTGGGCCGGCAACATCCTCCCCGCGGGTCTCATGCGTCAGGCGCGACGGTGAGTTTCGCCCCAACTTGAACATCAGGATTCGCATTTTTCTCCGGTGCGGTGGGGCTGCAACCGTCGGAACCCTCCCACTGGCGCTAGTGCGACGCGCCTGAAGCTCCTGCCGACTTCACATGGTCGTGGTACTGATGTCGCCAGTCTTCTCGCTTGGCCAGCACGAATTTCTTCGCGTCCTCGAAGGACGCGAAAGGTCGCTGGCCCTTGATGAGGTTGCAGGGCTGGCAGGCGGTCACCAGATTGTCCATGCTTCGGCTGCCACCTCGAGCGTGGGGATGAATATGATCCACCGTCAGGATCAACCAATTCTCGAAGTGGCTGGCACTTGAAATGATCCCTCTTGAAAATCTTTATGGCTTCTTCGCGCGGCAGACGCGGGGCGTCAAACAAGAACCTCTTGATGTGCTTGAGGGCCATGGCTCCTCCTTCAAAGGCTCGGGTGAAACATGGTGCGGTCGCCTCAGCATGCATCGTCGGGGCGACTCCCCGCTCACCTGGCCTGCTGTCTGTAGCGCGGGATTATCTTAACTCCGCCCACAGCATTTTGGTAGCGCCCCGGCGTCGAAGCCGGTGCCCATCGCGTCGTTCAGGCGGGGAAGGTTGCGGGACGTCACCGCGGCAGGGAGATGCGAAAGGTGGTTCCTTGGCTAACCTCGCTCGTGAAATCGATAGACCCGTTGTGCAGTTGAATGATCCGATAGACCATGGCCAGTCCCACGCCGGAGCCGCCCGGTTTGGTGGTGAAATAGAGGGAGAAGATCTTCTCCCGAGCCTCGGGAGGAATGCCTACACCCTGGTCGGCAATCTCCAGTTCTACGCAATGCGGCAACGTGCGCGGCGTGACTCGCAACTCTCCGCCGGCAGGCATGGCCTGGCAGCCGTTCAAGACCAGGTTGAGCAGGGCCTGTTTCATAAGGTCGCGGTCGAGGAGCAGGCGCGGCGTAGCGCCGTCTACCTGGAGCAACAAGCGAACACTGTTCTGTTGCGCGTGCGGCTCCGCCAGCGTGAAGACTTCGCGGAGCAGGCTCTCGATGTCGGTCTCGGTGGGGCGGAGCTCGAGTGGCCGGTTGAAATCGAGGAAGGTTTTCACCACGCGGTCGAGGCGGCGAATTTCCTCACCGAGGATGTCCAACTGCGGCTTGACGTGCTCGCCTTGTTCCTGGAGTTTGGACTTGAGAATTTCCAGTTGCAGCACCATGGCGTTGAGCGGGTTCTTGACCTCGTGCGCGACGCCGGAGGTGAGTCGCCCGAGGGCAGCCAGTTTCACCGTGATGTCGAGCTGATCTTCCAAGCGGGCCCGCGTGCTGGCGTCCCGCAGCGTTACCAGACTGCCCACGCGCTCCTTCTCAGCCTCGACGAACTGGACGCTGACCGCCACCCGGGGAATTTCCGCCTCCTCCGCCAACTCCACCACCTGCCAGGGCAGCGACTGCCGGCTGCGAAAAGCCTCGCGCAGCACCCCGTCAAGCCGATTGTCCGCCGAGAAGATCTCCGCGGCTGACAGGTGGCCGGAGGCGTCGGGCATCCGGCGGAGAAACCGCGCGACCGCGGGCGTGGCCAGAACCAGCCGATCCTGCTTGTCGAACAGCAAAAGCCCGTCCGCGAGATTGGCGAAGAGTTGGTCGAGGTTTTCCTTCAACGCGACGAAGGCCGCCTTCTCGCCGCGCATCTGCTCTCCCAGCAGGTTCAATTTCGACGAGAGAATTCCCCACTCATCGGCCCGCTGGATGGGGAGCGCCTCCCCGTACTCGCCGCGCGCCATGCGGTCGACGCTGCGTGAAATAGTCTCGAGTGGGCGGAGCAAGCGATAAGACAGCAGGCCTGCCGACAGAGTTGCCAGCAAGATGGCCAGAGCCGAAAGCGTCAGGGCTGAGCGCAACTCGGGTGTGATGTGGTTTCGCAGGAACAGCGTGGATACGCCCACCCGCACCTCACCCAGTGGCTTGTCGCCCAGATCCAGCGGAAGCACCAGTTCGTAGCTGCGCGGTGGACCGTAGATGATGCGGAGTTGGTGAAACAGTCGAGCGTGGACTAGGTCGCGGTAGGGCGGGGCAGGCTCGAACCGCTGTCCCATCTCGCCCGGGTTGCTGTGGACCAGAACTTGGCGGTCGGTATCGGTGATGGTGACGTAGTAGATGGTGGGCGAATAGCCCACTGCGGACTCGATGAGCGAGGCTAAGCCGCGGTCGGCGGCGAGCGTGGATTGCACGAAGCGGCGCAGCGCCTGGGGGTCCGTCGGATCCGCACCCGTGGGCATGTGGCTCTGGGCCAGGACACTCCGCGCCTGGTGGTAGATTTCGTTGGCCACATATTGGCCCCGGCTCTCCACTTCCGCCAGGGCTTGGCGCGTGAGACTGGAGAGATAGAGCGTGGACGTGGCCAGCACCACCAGCAGGACCAAGAAAGAAATCAGCCCCGTGAGCTTGGCTTTAAGGCCGAGTCGCATATTCCTTTAACTTGTTGTGAAGGGTCTTCACGCTGATCCCCAGCAGTTCCGCCGTGCGTGTCTTGCTGTTTTGCGTGAAGGCCAGGGTTTCGAAAATCAGGCGCCGTTCGGCCTCTTCCACGGTGATGCCCGGGCGGAGGCGAAGGCGGTCCTCGGCATCCGCGGACAGCAGTTGGCCTGCGTCGGGGGCCAGGTCTTGGCGGCGCAGGATTTCCCCCGCGCAGGTGACCACGGCGCGTTCCAAGGTGTTGCGGAGCTCGCGGACGTTGCCGGGCCAGGTATGACGCCGGAAGGTTTCGAGAACCTCGCTGTCCGCAGCCTTCACCGCGCGGTTGTGCTTGCGGTTCAAATCCTCCAAGAGCGCGGACGTCAGGTCGGGAATATCCTCCAGGTGCTCGCGCAGCGGGGGCATGTTGACGCGGACGACGTTCAGCCGGAAGTAGAGATCGCGGCGCAGTTGTCCCTTGCCGACGGCTTCTTCGGGAATCTTATTGGTGGAGGCCAGGACGCGCACGTCCACGGAAATCTCCGTCTTGCTTGCCAGGCGGCGTACCTTGGAGTCTTCCAGCACCCGCAGGAGCTTGGCCTGAGTCGTGACGGGCATCTCGCCAATCTCATCCAGCAGCAGCGTTCCACCGTCGGCCAATTCGAAGCACCCCAGGCGGCGCTCCACGGCACCGGTGAACGCACCTTTCTCGTGCCCGAAAATCTCGCTCTCCATCAAGGTTTCGGGAATCGCCGCGCAGTTCAAAGCCACATAAGGCTTGGCATGCCGGGGGCTGAGCTCGTGCAGGGTCTGCGCCGCCAGTTCTTTGCCTGTCCCGCTCTCGCCCGTGATGAGGACCGAGGCGCACGAAGGCGCCACCTGCGCGATGAGCGACATCACCTCCTGCATCTTTTTCGATCGGCCCACCAGGTGTCCCAGGACGCCCAAATCGCGCAGCCGGCGGTGGGCGATCTCCAGTTGCCGTTCCTTCTCGGAGCGTTCCAAGCAGTTCCGTAGCTCCACCTGGAGCCGCTTCGGGTCGAGGGGCTTCTCCAGAAAGTTGAAGGCTCCGAGTTTGGTGGCTTCGACGGCTTCCTCAATAGTCCCCTGGCCGGTGAGCATGATGAAACCGACGTCGGGCTGAGCCTCGTGGAGCTGCTTCAGCAGTTGCATCCCGGTCATTCTTGGCATGCGAAGATCAGAGAGGATGACGGCGGGGCCGAAGGACCCGACTTTCTCCAGGGCCTCCGTCCCGTCGGCCGCGGTTTCGGCTTCGTAGCCCCAGGCGCGCAGAAGCTCCGCCAGCCCCTGCCGCTCGTGGGCCTCGTCTTCCACTACCAGAATTCTGGCGCCTTTGCTCACGCTGGTTTTCCTTAGTTCCTAGGCACTATAGTACACCGCTTCTGCGGCGGGTTGAACGGGGCAAATGCTGCGCATCCCTTTCGCGCCCGACCCGACGGTCCGGCGCGCCGAAAGGCTTGCCCTTTTGCGAACTATTGAATCGTGAATAGCCAAGTATTAGACTATACTGAGAAGCCAGTCGCTTATTGCCATGGGAACTGGAGTCCTGGTCGTTGACGATGAAGAAACCGCGCGGACCTATTGTGCCGACGCGCTGAGTGAACTCGGATTCGAAGCGCAGGCGGCCGAGTCCGCGAAGCAGGCGCTGGAGATGCTGGAAAGCGGCCAGTTCGATATCGTCCTGGCCGATGTCCGGATGCCCGGCATCAGCGGCCTGGATCTGCTCAAAACCATCCAAGAGACTTACCCCGACATCGATGTGGTGATGATGACGGGCTACGGAACAGTGGCCTCTGCTGTCCAAGCGATGAAGCAGGGGGCCTACGACTACCTGACCAAACCTTTGAAAGTGGAAGACCTCCAGCATGTCTTCCAACGGCTCGTCGAGAAGCAGGCGCTGGCGGCGGAGAACCGATTGCTGCGCGAGCAGGTCAAGACGCGCCAGGGCTTCGCCAACCTCATCGGCACCTCGCCGAAGATGCAGAAGGTCTATCGCCTCATCCTGAAGGTTGCCCCCAAACGCCACCCCGTGCTGATCGTGGGGGAGAGCGGCACCGGAAAGGAATTGGTGGCGCGCGCCATTCATACCTATAGCCCCTGGCACATGAAGCCTTTCGTGCCGGTGGATTGCGGGGCCTTGACTCCGACCCTCATCGAGAGCGAACTTTTCGGGCATGTGCGCGGCGCGTTCACCGGCGCAACGCAATCCCGCCTGGGCCTGCTGGCGACGGCGCAGGGTGGGACGGTCTTCCTGGACGAAGTCGCGGAACTTCCCATCGACCTCCAGGCAAAAATGCTTCGCGCGCTTCAGGAGCGCGAAATCAAGCCCATCGGCTCGAACGAACGGACGCGCCTGGATGCTCGCATCCTTGCCGCGACGAACCAGGAGTTGCAGGCCGCTGTCCGGCGGGGCGATTTCCGCAAGGAGTTGTACTTCCGCCTGGACGTGGTCTCGATCAAGATCCCTCCGCTGCGCGAGCGCAAGAGCGATGTACCGGCCCTTGTCCATTACTTCCTTGACCGGTACGGCGGTGGCGAGAGCCGCGTCGCCAGCATTTCCTATGAGGCCATGACACGCCTGATGAGCTACGACTGGCCGGGCAACGTGCGGGAACTGGAGAATTGCATTCAGCGCGGCCTGGCGTTGGGTTCGGGGTCGGTCATCCAGATGAAGGACCTCCCTTCGAACTTGCTACATCAAGTGAAGGACGGGACGCAAGACCAGGAGACGGCCACCCTCAAGGAACTCGAGCGCCGCGCCATCGTCCAGGCGCTCGAGGCGACCCACGGCGATCGCCTGCGTGCTGCCCAACGGCTCGGCATCGGGAAAACCACCATCTACCGGAAGATCAAGGAGTACGGGATCGAGGAGTCGGGCGGCGGGCACCAAGTGTGATTTCGGCAGGCGCGAACAGCGCACATCTCGTTGGCCCATCCTGATAAGTGATTGAAAATAAACCACTAATCAGCTTCGCTGAATTCTGCAACACTTATTGATTCTAAAGGACTTATCAGCTCTGTTTTCAGTTTTCAGAAATCAAGTGATTGATTCTAAAGGACTAATCAGCTTCGTTTTTATTAAGGGTATAGGGAAATGCTCTTTGGCGGCCTAAGGAACCTGCCGTCGGTGCCTACAGAGTGGGGTACCCTCTCATGCCAAATCCTCTTGTAGCTGACTTCCGGCCCCGATACTCGCACCCTAGCCTCCAGCAGGTACGCCCAGCCCTGAGTTATCAAACCAATAGAGCCTAGCACATTCTTACCTTTTTGTCAAGAGCTATAATGTCCCATTGGGAGCGCGGAAGCTCTGCTCCCAGAACCGCCGCGGTAGCGCCGGTCTATGGGATCGTCAAGCAGAGCAGGGGCTACATTTAGGTTTACAGTGGCGTCTGAAAGGCAGAAGGCAGAAGGCAGAAGGCAGAAGGCTGAAGGCTGAAGGCTGAAGGCTGAAGGCTTCTCCCTTCCACGAGGCTTTGCCAAGTCACGGCCGGCGAGACGTGAAAAAACAATCGACAATCTCCAATCTTCAATCGACAATTCCCTTTGATGGCTACCATCGCGCTTGACGCCACTTACACGGTTGACCCTCAGCCCTCGGGCGTGGCGATTTACTCGCGCAAGCTGATCGAGTCCCTGGCGACGCTGGAGATACCGCACCGCTTTCTGCTGTGCTATCGCCTCTCGAGATTCGGGCGGCGGCGCGACTTCCTGCGACCTGCCACGGCGCGTGGGCGGGGGCCAACCTTCTCCGTGCGCTTCTTCCAGGAGCCTCTGACGTTCTGGCTCCCCTGGCAGGCACGCCTGTTTCACAGCCTGGCGCAGCGGCCTCCCGCGTTCAGGTTTGAAAGAGAGATTGTCACAATTCACGACGTCTTCCCGCTCACGGGGCGCGATTACTCCACGCCCCAATTCCAGCGGAAGTTTTCGGCACTCCTCCTGGAAGCGGTGGAGCGCGCGACGCGGGTCATTACGCCGTCTCACTACACCGCCGACCAGCTCACGCAGCATGCCGGTGTGCCGAAGGGGAAGATTCACGTTATCCCCGAAGGCGTGGACTGGCCTGAACGCGTGATGACGCCCGAAGAGCGCAGCCGCGAGCGTGAGCGCTTGGTAGGGCAGGGAAATGAAATGCTCCTGAGCGTGGGCGTGCTGCAAACCCGCAAGAACACCATCAACGCTCTGCGGGCTTTGGCTAGCCTGCCCGTCCGCTTCCGCTTGGTTCTGGCAGGAGGCGACGGTCACGGCAGCGAGGCCATTCACAGCTTCATTCGCCAGCAAGGACTGGAGTCGCGTGTGACCGTGCTGGGTCACGTGGCGGCCGAGCGCCTGCCGGTTCTCTACCAAGCGGCGACTGCACTTCTGTTCCCCTCTCTGGAGGAGGGCTTTGGATTGCCGATCCTCGAAGCCATGGCCCACGGGCTGCCGGTAGTCGCGGCCAACACCTCTTCGCTGCCGGAAGTGGGCGGCGACGCCGTCCTCTACGTTGACCCCCAAGAACCGCGGGACATTGCAGAGAAAGTACTGCAGGTGGCGAATGACGCCGCCCTGCGAAGAGAACTGATTGAGCGGGGTTTGGCGCGGGCGCGGGAGTTCACCTGGCGGCGCCTGGGGGAGCAAACGTGCCAGGTGTACGATGAAGTGCTGGCGATGTGAGTTACCTTGGAAAAGGCGCTGCGCGGTGAGCGGTCCCGGCTGCTTGGATGAGCGTACTCGCTGGGGTGCCATGGCCCAGGACAGGAAGTCCTCATAGGCATTCGCCATTGTGACAACCTTGCAGCCTTGCTAGACTTGACGCAGGAAGGCGAGTCGCTCGAGGAGGTAAGCTTCAATGAGGAGTAGATTGCTCATGGGAGCGCTCGGTCTTGTGGCGTTTTCGGCGGTGGCATGGCCGGCGGAGATTTGGAACACCAAACCGGTGCGTGAGTGGACGCGTGAGGAAACACAGCAGTTCCTTCTTGACTCGCCCTGGACGCACCGGGTTTTCGTGGGAGGGTCGCTGTTGGACACGAGCGCGCCCGGCGATAGTGCCGGGGAGAGCTCGGGGATGGGCGAATCGTCAGCCGCGGCAGGACGGGTGGATGAACGATCTACGGTTGATGTCCCCATCAGCGGGCAGACAGGAGCGCCCTTTCTCATCGAGTGGAGATCAGCGAAGATTTTCCGCCGGGCCGGTGCGCATCTCACGGCGCTACAGAGCCAGACCAAGGAAGTTGACGCCGAGCCAGCTCCGTTGGCCTTATATGTCCTCTCGCTGGAAGGGCCTAATTTGAGAGTGTTTGACGCGGTTGCAGAAGCTCAACTCAAAGCGAGCGCGTACCTGCGTCCGAAGAATGCCAAGACTAGGGTTGAACCCGCGGAAGTCAGAGTCCAGAAGGCCCAGGACGGCCGTGTCATTGCGGTCCATTTCGTGTTTCCCCGTCAGATGGACGGCCAGCCGGTAATCTCCGATCAGGAGAAGTCCGTAGAGTTTTCCTGCAAGGCCAAGGAGCTTGTGCTCAAGACCAGCTTCAACCTGGCGAAGATGACCACCGCGCAAGGGCGAGATCTCTGAGTTGCCGCGTCACGGCCGGCGTAGCGCCGGGCTCGTGGTTCAGCCCTGCGCCTATTCGTTTGCCACGCGCGACAGCCGAGATTAGACGGAACGCCGTCAGCCGCGCTGCCACGCCTGCCGTCACGATCCCGTACTGCTGTAATTGCGAACCCCTCTTCTCCACACGACCACCGCCAGCAGGAAGAAGCTTGCCGCCACCGCCGGAACCAAGTGGAAGAAAGGCGCGAAAGCCTCGCGCCGCAAGAAGTGCGTCGTGGGGTAAAACGAGGCGAAACCGAAGGGGATGATCCAACTGAGCAGAAACTGGATGAAGACGTTGTAGATGGTCAGGGGGTAGCGCCCGAAGGTCAGCATGTTGAAGACGGGCGGCACGATGCCCACGCGGTCCTCAAACCAGAACGACACGGAAGTAAGAATCAGGAACACCGAAACATAGATGACCGCGCCGGACGCGACCATGAGGGCAAACCACCAGTAATCCGCGGCGTGCCACGGCAACCCCAAGCGCCGGACGCAGATGGCCACCACGACGGCTCCGGTCAGCACTTCCTGCAATGATTCCAGGCGGAACTTCTCGAACAGAATCTGGAAGAGTGTGTCCACAGGCCGGAGCAGGACGCGGTCGAAGCGTCCCTGGATGATATAGACGTCGCCGAATTCGTAGAGGTTCCAACTGATGACGTTGAAAAAGCCCAGCGGGATCAAGGAGAAGCCGTAGAGAAAAAGGACTTCGTAGAAAGACCAGTCTTGCAGCTTGGGGATTTTCGAAAAGAGAACCAGCATGAACCCAAAGCCCAGAACCGTCGCGGTCATAGAAGAGAAGATGGCAATGAAGAAATCCGCCTTGTAGGCAAGGCGGACCTTGGCGTACTGCGCGAAATAGAGAAGGAAAAGCCTGAGGTGTCGTTTCATGCTCAAGGGCGGCGGCCGCTTCAGCCCAGGGGGGCTCCGCGGCGCACCCTCACTCCGACTGCCAGTACGCCCGGTGTCCGAGGTAATCGTCGTCCGGGAGATTCGCGATGATCAGGCGTTTCAGTTTCAGCGCATCGATCTCCCCCTGGTGTTTGTAAACGACCTCCCCGCCCGGCTTGATGAGCATCGTGTAAGGCACGGCGCCATTCCAGTCCGGATCGAAGGCCGCCATCAGTTTGTAGATGTCCATGTCACCGAAAAGCAGGTTGGTGCTGGAAGCGTGCTGCTCCTTGAGGACGCGCAGAACGCCCTTCTCCGCGTCCGGGTAATTGGCGCTCACGGTGACCAGGGTGAAGGGCCGGTGGCGGTACATCCGAAACATGGTCTGGAAATCCGGGAGCTCCTTGACGCAGGGCCCACACCACGTCGCCCAGAAATCCACCAGAAGTAACTTGCCGGTGGAGTTCTGGTGCAGGGCTTTCAAATCCTCGGCATTCGCGAGCTTCACCGTGACGGGCTCTTTCTCTATCTCGGCCATTTCCTCTTTCTTGCCCTCGGACTTGTAAGCCCATTTCGTCGAACAGCCGAACGAGGGCGTCTTCGGGACGGCAACCGGTTTGCCGGCCAGGAGCGCCTCGAGGGCATCGCGTGCATCGTGCTGGGTCACATACGGCTCGCGGGGATTGTTGTCGACTCGACCTTCGTAGCGCAGGTGGCGCGTAGCATCGAAGATGAAGACGTGCGGCGTGGCTGTCGGCCCGTAGGCCTGTGTCACCTTCTGGCTCGCACCGTCGTAAAGATAGGGGAAGTTGAAGTGCCGGTGCGCAGCGCGGATTTTCATCTCCTCCAGCGAGTCGCTGACGTCCGTGTAACCCATCTCGTCCAACCGCACGGCGTCGGGAACGTTGGGTTCGATGGCCACCAGCGCCACGCCGCGGTCGCGATAGTCGTCGGCCAGTTTCTTGAGGCGGTTCTCGTAGAGCTGAGCCGTCGGGCAGTGGTTGCAGGTGAAGACGAGCACCAGGACTTTGCTCGACGCGTAATCCTTCAAGCAGTGAGTCTTGTCGTCGAGGCCCGGCAAGCAGAAGTCCGGCGCGGGCGACCCGATAGCGAGCGTCGGATAATGCGAAGGCTCTTCCTCGGCTTTCAGCGCGGGCGCGACAAGCAGGATCGAAACCAGCAGGCAGAAGCTGCGAAGTCTCATGTCAGTGATCTCCCCTAGGTAGAAGGTGTCAGAACGCTACAAAAACTTACGGCATCTCGTCGTGCGTTCGTCGCGCCTCAGAGTAGCACTCATCTTTGCCTTCACTCGGCCGACTGCTAACTGCCTACTGCCTACTGCCTACTGCCTACTGTCTTCCTACCCTCCCTGGATGGTGATCTTCCGGCTCGACCACCGCCACAGCGCGTCGCCGAGAACAGCGAGCGCAAACACCCAGAAAGCCTGAATGGCCAGCGCTCGGAGAATTCCTGCCCCGCTGATTTTGCCGAGATAAATCAACACTGGGATGTAGCTGATGTATTGGAAGGGCAGCACGCTGAAAATGTCCTGTAAGACATGTGGAAAAAACGAAATCGGAATCAGCAACCCGGAGAACAACTCCAGCAAGAAATACTTGGCGCGCAGCAATCCCAGGATGGATTTCAGCCGGATGGCAAACGTGCCGACGGCGAAGTTGATTCCCGCCACGATAAAGAAGCTCAGCAGCGCGCCGGCAAAAAAGCCCAGGAAGTGGAGCAGGCTCGCCGGTCGCCGGATCGGATACACCAGGAGCAGCACCAGGGCAGTGGGCACAGTCAGCATTCCCAGCCGGAAAAGCGATTCGCCCAGCGCCTGGGCCACGTACATAAGCTGCGGGTTGACGGGCTTGATGAGGTCCATGGCGAGCTTGCCTTCCGTCACGGCGTAGGCCATGTCCTGGTCGATGTTGTTAAAGTAGAACGAGCGGATGATCCAGCCCACGGCGATGTAGGTAAGCATGTGGCTGAAGTCGAAGCCCTCAAGGCTCGCGCTGTTGGTGTAGATGGCCTTCCAGATGAAGTAGTAAACCGACACGTAGATGAAATAGGTGGCGATTCCGGTGTAGTACCGCAAGCGATAGGCCAGGGTGTTGACAAAACCCACGCGCACAAACTCGGCATAGATTCGGGCCACCTGCACGAGAGGCGTCTGATCACGGTCGAACAACCCCCGGGCAGGAAGTGCTGCTGGAATGCTCATCTCTCTTGGCTCTCAGACAACTGGCAACTGACCACTGACAATTGACAACTGCCTTACCCCACCTCGCCGCTCAAGTAGATCCGCTTGACGATATCCTCGATCGGTTCTTCCTCGACCAGGATGTCCCGGACCTCAAGCGTGTTCACCAGGTTGCGAATGACCTCGGCGCTCGAGTGCCGGTCGCGCTCAAAGCGCATCAGATAGGTCAGCTCGTCCACGCGCTCGCAGGAGATGCCATCGGTGGCGATGAGCGGCAGCCGTGCCACCTGCGCACGATCCTTCAGGAAGAACTTCACCTGGTTGAACTTCGCCAGGCGCTGCTTCATCTCGCGCAGCTCGCCGTCGAAAAGAATCCGCCCCTTGTCGATGATGAGGAGGCGCTTCGAGAGCTCCTCGATGTCGGACAGGTCATGGGTGGTCAGGAGTACGGTGGTGCGTTCGGTCCGGTTGATCTCTTTCAGGAACTCACGGATGCGGTCCTTGGCCACCACGTCCAACCCGATGGTGGGTTCGTCCAAGAAAAGCAACGGCGGATTGTGCAGCAGGGAAGCCGCCAGGTCACAGCGCATCCGTTCTCCCAGGCTGAGCTTGCGCACCGGCGTATGCAGGTAATCTCCCAGGCTCAGGATTTCAGAGAACATCTCCAGCCGGCGGCGGTAATCGGCCTCGGGGATTTCGTAGATTTCCTTGAGCAGTTTGAAGGACTCGACTACGGCGATGTCCCACCAAAGCTGGGTACGCTGGCCGAAGACCACCCCGATATGCTTCGTGTAACGCCGGCGGTCGCGGTAAGGGATATAGCCATGGGCGAGGACGCGCCCGCTGGTCGGCACCAGGATCCCGGTCAGCATCTTAATGGTGGTGGATTTCCCCGCGCCATTCGCGCCGATGTAGCCCACCATTTCGCCCGGCTCGATGGAGAAGCTAATCCCGTCAACGGCGCGCACCGTAAGGTAGTCGCGGACGAAGAGGTTCTGGAGCGCGCCCACTACGCCCTCGCGGCGGCGGAAGGTGCGGAACGCCTTGCTCAGGTTGTGGACTTCAATGATCGGCGGCATAAAAGAGAAAGCCTTCGGTCGCGTCGCTCCCCGCGACACGCCAAGACCATTCTAACCCAAGCCGGCCCTTTGCCGGTCGTTGGAGATGGGGCAGGCCGGGAGAGCGGCCTTAGCAGACGCGGCACTTTTTGCTTGCGTTTGGGCCTCGGCTGATTCACGCTAGCGGGTTCCTGGCAAGGGAAGATTTCACACTTCTGGGGGCCATCTCCAATGAGAAAGCATCGATGTGAAGGGCTACTACTTCTCGTGTGCTTGGTCGGACTCGCGGCGATGGCGGCCGGACAGGACTTGGCGTCTTTCGAAAAGAGAGTCACGCTCAAGGTTCTGCCCAACGGGCTGACCGTCCTGGTCTGCGAACGGCACGAGGCACCGGTCTTCTCCTTTTTCACGCATGTGGGTGTTGGGTCTGACCGGGAAGTTCCCGGCATAACCGGCTTGGCGCACATGTTCGAGCACATGGCCTTCAAGGGAACCGACAAGATCGGCACCACGAATTACACGGCGGAGAAGCTCGCGCTTGAGAAGGTCGAGAGAGCATACGCCGCTTACGACCGCGAGCGGCGCAAGGAGGTAGGCAGCGACCCGAAGAAGGTTGCGGAACTTGAGAAAGCCTGGAAGGACGCCATCGCCGCGGCCGACAAATACGTCGTCAAAGAAGCTTTTGGCGAGATTGTGGAGCGCCAAGGGGGAGAAGGGCTGAACGCCTTCACCAGCAACGAGGAGACAGGCTACTTCTATTCTTTTCCTTCCAACCGCGTCGAACTTTGGGCCTATCTCGACTCGGAGAGGTTCCTCCACCCGGTGATGCGCGAATTCTACAAGGAGCGCGACGTGGTCTACGAAGAGCGCCGGATGAGTACCGAGAGCCAGCCGGAGGGGCGGCTGCTCGAGCAGTTCCTGGCGACCGCGTTTGTCGCCCACCCTTACGGGCAGCCCGTGGTAGGATGGCCGTCCGACCTGCAATCGTTCTCTGCGACCGACGCGGTGAAGTTCTACCGCGCGTATTACGTGCCGTCCAACATGGTGGTGACGGTGGTCGGCGACGTGAGGCCGAACGACGTTCTGGCCATGGTGGAGAAGTACTTCGGCCGCCTGCCGGCAGGGCCACGGCCGGAACCGCTGCGCACGGTTGAACCCCCGCAGGACGCCGACCGAACTGTGGTCCTGCACGAGGCCAGCCAGCCGTTCTATGTGGAGGGCTACCACAAGCCGGACGCCCGCGATCCCGATGACGCGGTTTACGACGTCATCCAGGATTTGATGTCGGCAGGGCGCACCTCGCGGCTCTACCGAGCGCTCGTGCGCGATAAGAAACTTGCGGCCTTCTCCGGCGGGTTCAATGGCTTCCCCGGCCAGAAATATCCGAGCCTGTTCGTCTTCTTCGCCGTGCCGACGCCTGGGCACAAACCGGCGGAGGTGCGGGCGGCCGTCCAGGAGGAGATCAAACGGCTGAAGAACGAAGATGTCAGCGGCGACGAACTGAAGATGGTGAAGACCCGCGCCAAGGCTGCGCTGCTCCGCAAGCTCGACAATAACCAGGGTTTGGCCGTCGAGATGGGCGTCGCCCAATCGCTTTTCGGCGATTGGCACGAACTGTTTCGCCGCGTGGAGAAGATTGACCAGGTCACCGCGGCGGACGTCCGGCGGGTGGCCAATAAAACCTTCCTGGATTCCAACGCCACCGTGGGCTATCTCGAGTCCACGCAACTGGCGGGCTCTCCCGCCAAGGAGGTCCAGCAATGAGCGGCCGCGAAAAACTCCTTCTCCTGCTAGCTGTTACCCTCTGTTTCCTTCCCGCGCCGCCGGCTCGCGCGCAGGCTACCGACTGGAAGCAGATCGTCATCCCTCCCCTGCATGAATTTCACGCCGTGCAGCCGCGCCGGATCGAGTTGAGTAACGGCATGGTCCTCTTGTTGCAGGAGGACCACGAGTTGCCGCTGATTCGGGGCACGGCGCGGATTCGCGGCGGCTCGCGAGAAGAGCCTGCCGACAAGCTGGGGCTGGTGCAGATCTACGGCGAAGTCTGGCGCACGGGGGGCACCAAGAGCCAAACCGGCGATCAACTCGACGATTTCCTGGAAGCGCGGGCCGCCAAGGTGGAGACCTCGGGGGAGATGGATTCCACAATCGTTTCCCTGGACTGCTTGAAGGAAAACTTCGATGAAGTTTTCAAGGCCTTCGCGGACCTGTTGCGCGAGCCTGAATTCCGCGAGGAGAAGATCGGGCTGGCCAAAAACCAAGCCAACACCGGCATCGCCCGGCGCAACGACAACATCTTTGAGATTGCAGGCCGGGAGGCCAACAAGCTTGTCTACGGCGCTACTTCCCCCTATGCGCGCGTTCCTGAGTACGCCACCGTGGGTGCCGTGTCGCGCGAAGACCTGCTCAATTGGCACCACGCTTTCGTGCATCCGAACAACGTCATCCTGGGTGTGGTGGGCGACTTCGACTCCAAGATTATGGAAGCGAAGCTCCGGGAGGCGTTCGAGTCCTGGCCGCGCGGGCCTGCCGCGAAGAAGGCTGAAAGCGAGTTCCCGGGGCCCAAACCCGGCTATTACTTCATCGCGAAGGACGACGTCACGGAGAGCGCCATCCGCATGGTGCACCTCGGCACGACGCGCGACAATCCCGATTTCTTTGCGCTGGAAGTGTTGAATCAGGCCTTCGCCGGCGGGTTCTCTTCGCGGCTGTTCGCCAACATCCGCTCCAAGCGCGGCCTCGCCTACTACGTGTTCGGCGGCGTGGGCGCCGCCTACGATCATCCGGACGCTTTCCAGATGGCCATGGGCACGAAGAACGGTACCACGGCCACCTCGATTGACGCTCTCTATGCGGAGCTCGACGCCGTCGAGAAGAACCCGCCCTCCGCGGACGAGCTGAAGAAAGCCAAGGATGGACTGCTCAATTCTTTCGTCTTCCGCTTCGACTCCAAGGCCAAGGTCCTGCGCGAGCGCATGGCTTATGAGTTCTATGGTTATCCTGCCGACTTTTTGGAGCGTTACCGGGCGGGCATCGAGAAGGTGGCCGCGCCGGATGTGGCCCGCGTTGCGCGGCAGTATATGCACAGGGATCGTCTCGCCGTGCTCGTCATCGGGAAGGCCGCTGATTTCGACCGGCCGCTTTCGTCGTTCGGGCCCGTGACGAATGTGGACATTACGATTCCCGCCGGGACAGCAGCGAAAGCGAAGGGGCCTGCAACCACGAACCCAGAAGGGAAGGCTGTGCTGGCGAAGGTAGTCGAGGGTCTGGGAGGTGCAGCAAAGGTCCGCTCCGTCACCTCACTGCGGGCGAAGCTCGACATGCAGATGAAGACTCCAATGGGTGAGATGGCGATGACCGCCGAGCAGGTCGTCGTTTACCCCGACCGGATCTGGCAGAAGATGACCACGCCGATGGGCGATATCCTCCTTGTCGCCTCGCCGGCGGTGGCTTTCATCAAGGGACCGATGGGAATCCAGAACCTGCCGGCGTCGCAGAAAGAGGACCTGCTGGGCGAGATGATGCGGGATCCGCTTCTGGTGACGCAGCATGCGGATGATCCAAACTATGCATTTGCGGCTGCGGGGTCCGAGAAGGTGGGAGACATTGAGGCGACGATTCTCGACGTGAACGCCGGGGGAGCCGCGGTGCGCTGGTTCGTGGACCCCCAGAGCGGCCGGATCCTGCGGGCTGCCTGGCAGACCACGGGACCAGCGGGGCCGGGAGAAAGGGTAGTCGAGTACGGCGATTGGAAGACGGTCGAAGGCCTGACGCTTCCGACCAAGGAAACCCGAACTCTCGGCGGCGAGAAAGAGGGCTCGGTCGACATCAAGGAGATCGACATCAATCCGGCGGTGGACCCAAAGCTCTTCGAAAAGCCCTCGTGAGCGGGAGAGCAGAGGCCCCCAACATCCAAGGTGGGCGTCGTCAACGCCCGGCACGCAGTCTACTCGCCCAGCACTTTAATCAGCACGCGCTTACGTCGCTGGCCGTCGAATTCGGCGTAGTAAACCTGCTGCCACGGGCCGAGGTCGAGCTTGCCGTTGGTGACGGGCACCAGCACCTGATGGCCGACGAGCAGGTTCTTCAAGTGCGCGTCGCCGTTGGTCTCACCCGTGCGGTGGTGACGATAATCGGCACGGAACGGCGCCAACTTCTCCAGCCATTCTTCGATGTCGGCAAGCAGGCCGTCCTCGGCGTCGTTGATGTAAACGCCCGCGGTGATGTGCATCGCCGAGGCGAGCACCAGACCTTCCTTGATCTGGGCCTTGTCCAAAGCTTTCTCCAGTTCCCCCGTGATGTTGATGAACTCGCGCTTCTTTCGGGTGTTGAACCACAGGTATTCGGTGTGGGACTTCATTGCGCAACCTCTCGACCCCTGCCTGCCGGGAACAGATGGCGGCTTTCAGGGGGCACTTCAATGTAATACAGCTGCGATTTCTTGTGTAGCAGACTTCCCCACGCGGTACAATGCCGGCGCATGGCATCGACCGCTCCGGTAGCCTTGGTAACGGGCGCCGCGCGTGGCATTGGCCGCGGCATCGCGGTGGAGTTGGCGCGCCTTGGCTTCAGCGTGGCGATTAACGACATAAGCGATCACGCGGTGGCCGAAGAGTGCAGAACATTCTGCGCGCAGGTTGCCCCTCACCCGGTGAACACGTCGTTTGAGTTTTTTCAAGCCGACATTGCGCAATCGGCCGACCGCGCCAGACTGCTCGACGCGGTGCGTAGTCGATTCGGGTGGATCGACCTCCTGGT
>JBEKCQ010000059.1:0-20810 GCA_050014795.1 Terriglobia bacterium
CGCTACCGCGGGGTGTATCGCGGGATAGACCTGGTGTATTACGGGCGCCAGGGGCAACTGGAATATGACTTTATCGTGGCGCCGGGGGCGGAGGCGAGGGCGATTGGGTTGGAG
Organism: Terriglobia bacterium; assembly: GCA_050014795.1. Taxonomy (GTDB): domain Bacteria; phylum Acidobacteriota; class Terriglobia; order UBA7540; family UBA7540; genus JALHUF01. The sequence goes on from JBEKCQ010000059.1 coordinate 115, forward strand.
ATCGTAGGAGCGGAGGGCGTCGGCCGCTGGCCCCTCCGCATTGACCCGAAGGGGGACTTGGTGATCGCGACCGATGGGGGCGACGTTCGCTTTCATCAGCCGAAGGCCTACCAGACCGAGGGAGGGCTCCGACGCCCGGTGGGGGCACGGTATGTACTGCGGGGGAAGGGAGCAGTGGGGCTAGAGGTGGCAGCGTACGACCGCCGGCGTCCCCTGATTATCGATCCGGTGTTGAGTTACTCGACCTACCTGGGAGGGACGGGCGGCGACGTGGCCTACGGCATCGCCGTCGATGCCTCAAAATATGCCTATATAACCGGAATCACCAATTCCAGTAACTTTCCCATATTAGGGGGAGCACAGCCCAGCAATTCCGGCAGCGGCGACGCTTTTGTCGTGAAACTCAACACCACCGGCAACGCCCTAGTCTATTCGACGTATCTGGGGGGAAGTGGCGCGGACACAGCCTTTGGGATCGCTGTGGCAGCGGGGGACGCTTACGTAACGGGCAAAACGACGTCGGCAGATTTCCCGACAACTAGCGTCCTTCACGGCGCTCCCGTGGACGCCTTTCAATTAACTTATGGCGGCGGCGACAGCGATGCCTTTATTACCCACCTCAATAGCTCTGGCAACGCGTTGGTTTATTCCTCGTACCTCGGAGGCCGCGCCGCAGATCAGGCCAATGCCATAGCGGTAGATAGCTCAGGCAATGCTTACCTTACTGGGGCTACGCAGTCACCCGATTTCCCGCTCGTGAATGCGCTCCAGCCAACAAACGGTGGAGGCTCCGACGTCTTTGTGACCAAGGTCAATTTCTCAGGCACCGCCTTGGTGTATTCCACCTATCTTGGGGGAGCGCAAGCAGACACCGGGCAGGCGATCAAAGTTGACAGTTCCGGCAACGCCTACGTTACGGGATACACGTTCTCATCGGACTTTCCCACACAGAATCCCTACCAAGGCTCGACGACTGGCCCACCTGACGCGTTTGTGGCCGAGTTGAATCCCGACGGTTCCGCGCTTGTCTTCTCAACTTACCTCGGCGGAAGTGGAGACGACAGAGGCCTGGGCATCGCCCTGGACACTTCCGGAGGCGTCTACATTACCGGCTACACCTATTCGACGACGGATTTCCCCACAACTGTCGCTGCTTTCCAAAGCGTCAATCGGGGTGACCGCGACGCCTTCATCAGCAAGTTGAGCCCCGCCGGCTCCAACTTGGTGTATTCCACTCTCCTGGGAGGTGCCGGGGCAGATCAGGCCAACGGCATCGCGGTGGACTCCTCCGGAAACGCTTTTGTCACGGGCTTCACCCAATCGAGTGACTTCCCGACCTACACTCCTGTCCAGGCGGTCTTGGGGATTAGCGGCGGCAGCTTCTGTGGCGCTAATCCTTGTGCGGACGCATTTGTCACTCAGATAAACTCCTCGGGTGGCGCACTGAACTACTCGACGTATCTTGGCGGAAGCGGACCGGACTATGGCCAGGCCATTGCGCTCGCCTCCTCGGGTGTTCCCTACGTGTACGTGACTGGCCTCACGGTTTCCGATAACTTTCCGGCCATCGCCGGCGCCTATCAGGCGAGCTTGGCGGGCGTGGCTGGCAACACTTTCGTCGCCATGATCGATCCCGCCAGCGGGCCCGGAATCGCCATTGTGCCGGCGAGCGTAAACTTCGGAAATCAACCTTTGAGTGTCAGGAGCGCAGCCAAGACGGTGACGGTCATCAACGCGGGCAGCGCCTCTCTCACCATCAATGGAATCACAACGAGCGGGGACTTCTTGGAGACAGGTGATTGCAACGGGGTGACGCTTTCAGGTGGCGGGGGATACTGCACGATCAGCATTACCTTCACGCCCTTGGCCTTAGGCGCGGTCACGGAAGAAATCAGCCTAACCGATACTGCGCCGAACAGCCCCCACACCATCACGGTGACGGGTACCGGCGTTGCCGCCTCCACCGCCGTCACGGTTTCTCCGACCAGCTTGTCGTTTGGCGACGTGAAGGTAGGGTCCGTCAGCGCACCCAAGACCGTGACGATCACCAATACTGGCACCTCGACGCTGAATATCAGCAACATCAGTGCATCGCCGCTCGGCGGCGATTTCGTGCAGACCAATACTTGTGGCGCCACCCTGAATGTGCTCGACGTCGGCGAGAGCTGCACAGCTAGTGTCTCATTCCAGCCCCTCGGAAGTGGCTCACGGAGCGGCAGCTTGATCATCAGCAGCAACGCCTCGGGCAGCCCGCACGCCGTGGCCCTGTCGGGAACCGGGGACGCGGTTTTCTCGCTCACATCGGCCAGCCCCACCACTACGGTAACCGCGGGGAGCACCTCGGCGACGTTCAGTGTCTCCGCGTCAGCGCCCCCCGATTTTGCCGGCAATATTACTTTGTCTTGTTCATCGGGACTGACCTGTGCTTTTGATCCCGCTACGATCTTTCCAGGACAGACGAGCACGTTGACCCTTAGTAATCTTACGGCCTCAACTACAAATCCTCTTAACTTCACGGTCAGCGGGACCAGCGGCTCGCAGACGGCGACACTGTCACTCACCCTTCTGTTGGCAGATTTCTCGCTCTCCGTTTCTCCCGCGCTGCATACGATCACCGCAGGCCAACCGGCTGAGTACACCGTCCTCGTGACTCCATCCCACGGGTTTGGCCAGGCGGTGACGCTAAGCTGCGAGAATTTGCCGAGCCAGTCTGGGTGCAGATTCTCCCAGTCGTCCGTGACCCCCAACGGGTCGCCCGCGAGCGTGACCTTGACGGTTACCACAGTCAAGAACTCGTCCCTCCTTTACAACCGAAGGACTCCGTTCGGCGGATCCCGACTGCCCTTTGTGCTATGGCTCATGCTGTTCGGACCGCTCTGGTTTCTGTTCCGGGTCTGGAAACGCGAAAGGACCGGCTCCGCCACAGTTCTGCGTTCTCTGCTGCTCTCGTGGAGGCTTGCCGGAATCAGCCTCGCGTTGGCCCTGCTGTTAGGCATGAGCTCATGTCGCGGTGTGGGAGGGGTGGGGGGGACTCCGACGGGCAACTATACGATTACCGTCAGGGGCATACTCAACTCCAACACGGATGTGCAACGGACCACTACCTTCAATCTGGCGGTGACGTAGGGCCGACCGGGAGAGGCCGCTCTCTCCGCTGGGACCGACCGGCTCCGATCCACAGTCTTCGCCGAGAGCACAAGGAAGCAGAGACCTGTCGCGCAAGCCTATGTCGAAGTCTTGGGTACGTTATCAGAAAGTGGTCGTCTTCACGAGTGTGAGCCTCGTCGTGTGGGCGGTCGTCCAAGCCCCGCCCGCCCGGGCTCAGCAAGATGAGCCGTCCGGCGAGCGGAGCGCGCCGGTGGTTCAGGAAGGGTCGTCGGCACCAGCGAAGCGTGGAGGAGCAGGCGCCAGCCCCGGAGCGGCCAACCCAGTTAAGCCCAGCTCGACTGACGGGTCTCCAGTCGGCTCGGGAACCCAGCCCCAAAGCCCGGGAGCGTCTCCCGCAGAGAAGTCCCCCGGCACTCAAGAGCCAAAGCCGCCTGAGCAGAAGCGGGAGGAGCCCGCACCTGGTGAACTCAAGCTGGAGACTCCCCACGAAGCGCCGAAACCGACGCCGGAAGCTCCTCCGGGGCAACTCCTGCCCACTGCCCCTGTCCCCGCAGAGCAGCCGCGACAGATCGTCATCGAGGACATCATCTTCCGCGGCAACCGCCGGGTTCCTGCCGCCACGTTGCGCGCCCGGGTGTTCTCGCACAAGGGGGATGTCTATGACGAGAACGCGCTGGAGCGGGATTTTATGGCTCTCTGGAATACGGGCTTTCTCGATGACATCCGCTTGGAGTCCTCCGACGGCGAGAAGGGAAAGATTGTTACTTTCTACCTTCGCGAAAAGAAGCTTATTCGGAGCATCGACTACAAAGGCCTGAACACCGTGGCGCAATCCGATGTGCTGGATCGCTTCAAGGAAAAGAAGGTAGGGCTTTCCATTCAGTCGCAATATGATCCGGTCGTCATCAAGCGGGCGCAGGTGGTGCTGGAGCAGTTGCTGGCGGAACACGGGCGGCAGTTTGCCAGGGCGCGCGCCCGCACGCGCAATATCCCTCCCAACTCGGTCGCCCTAACGTTCATCGTGGTGGAGGGTCCCAAAGTCAAACTGGGAGAGATCCGCTTCGAGGGGAACAAGGTCTTCTCCACGCACCGCTTGGTGAGGATCATGAAATATTCGCGGCCGGCGGGCGCTCCGCCGTGGTTCTACTGGTTCCACAAGACTTACGCCAAGGACAAGATCCTGGCGGACTTGGAACTCAACGTCCGTACCCTCTATCAGGACAATGGGTACTTCTATGTGGTCCTGAAGGAGCCGGTGACCAAGATGACGGACACCAAGCAGCGCTGGCCCTTCTTTTTCTTCAGTTGGGGACGGGGCAAGCGGGTGGATGTCACCATCCCGGTGGAGGAAGGGGCGCAGTATAGGCTGGGAAGATTCGTCATCCGCGGGAACAAGCTCTTCAAGCAGGAACAGATCGCGCCCGTCCTCCAACTCAAGAGTGGCGATGTTTTCAATCTCGGCAAAGTGCGGAAGAGCATCGAGAACTTCCAGAAGCTTTACGGGGCTTACGGCTACATCAACTTCACGGCCACGCCGGACATCGAGCCGGACAACAAGAAGAAGGTCATCAACCTGGCGCTGGATTTTGAAGAGGAGAAGCAGTACTTCGTTCACCGCATCGAGTTCTCGGGCAACACCAAGACGCGCGACAAGGTGATCCGGCGCGAGCTGCTGCTCGACGAGGGGAACGTCTTCAGCTCGGAGATGTGGGATCTCAGCGTCCTGCGCGTCAATCAACTGGGCTTCTTCGAGCAGATCAAAAAAGAAGACTACGAAATCCGGCAGAACAAGAAAGATTCCACGGTGGACGTTGCCGTGAAGGTCAAGGAAAAAGGGCGCAATTCTATCGGCTTCTCGGGCGGGATCAGCGGTCTGGCGGGCAATTTCGTGGGCCTCAATTATGCCACCAACAATTTCCTGGGCCTGGGCGAGACCCTGAGCCTGCAATTCCAGTGGGGCACCTACCAGAGACTCTACTCCTTCGGATTCACCGAGCCCTACCTGTTCGATCGGGCCATCACCACGGGGTTTACCGTCTACAAGAGCGACTACCATTTCGACCAGCTTCGGCAGTTGGCTATTTCCGGCGGTGCGAGTCTCGCGGCTCTCCAAGGACTCGGGTACGGAGGAGTGACCCAGAATTTCCAGCAGAATTCCTCTGGCTTCACGGCCTTCGCGAGCTACCCCCTACGGCGAAGCTTCACGCGACTTGGCCTGACTTACAGCTATAGCGTGAGTAGCGTGCAGACATTTAGCTCTGCCTCACAGCTTTACTTCCAGGCTCTTTCTTTCAGCGGCTTTCAGGGACCCAGCCAATTGCGGGGGATAACCACGAGCCAAATCACGCCCAATCTCGTTTACAACACCTTGGATTCATACATGAATCCGACGCGCGGGAAGTACATCTACGCGTCGTTGGGTTTTTCGGGCAGTATCCTGGGCGGCAACGTTAACACCATTGAGCCTGTAATCGAGCTTAAGTACTTTCGCCCGGTGAACTCCGGACGGCACGTGCTGGCCATGCGTTTCAAGGGGGCGACGATCTCGGGATACGGAGGCCGGGTTCCCCCGCCGTTTTCCCGCTTCTACATGGGCGGGGAGGAGGACATCCGCGGGTTCAGTATTTATTCCGTCAGCCCGGCTGGCTATTTTCCGACAGTCGGGCAAGTCTGCAATCGGGATAGCGACGGTAACCCGATTCTGGACCCGGGCGCCAACGGACAGGGAACCTCAACCTGCGGTTCCTACACCAAGTTCCCTTACAACACCCTGCAGTTCGCCGGTGGGGACACGGAACTGCTGACCAATCTCGAATATCGAGTTCCGATAGCGGCGCCCGTCACTCTAGCCTACTTTATCGATTTCGGCGGCGCATTTATTTTTCGCCCCAGCCAGTTAAAGCTACAGACCCGCACTCTAAGTAACATTAGCGATCAATTTCCGTATTTCCCCTTGCCGGGTCATCTGCAACCATTGGCCGGCACGAATCGTCCGAGAGGGTCAACCGGACTTGAGGTGCAGGTCATGGTTCCCATGCTTAATATGCCTTGTCGGGTTTACGCCGCCTACAATTGGTTAGGTTTGGACACGGTCGTGAACCTACCTCAAGATTTGCCTCCCCCGTCGCTTTTCCCGAACGTGCAGAGTTACAATCAGGCCCTGACATACTTCGCCCCACAGCGAATCCGGGATCGCCACTTTAGGGTTGGTTTCACTGTGACGCGCACGTTCTGAATGTGACCCAAAACCTGAAAAGTGATCCGGGTGAAACTGGAGCTATGTTGGGGATGACCCGCCCCGAAAAACTGTACCAGGGAAAACTAGAGGATCCGAACCGTCAAGGTCCTCCCGAGCGCATAAAATCTGGCTTTCCTGCACTATAGAGACTCCATAAAGGTACTCCACTCTCGCCGGCACTTCGCTGCCGTACATTGAGACAGACCTCGGCAACCCTGATCGTTTTCTTGGAACCCACTGGAACCGATTGAGGTTGAGCGGGGTGCTAAGTGATTGAAAAAGTGGTGCCGCGGGACGGAACCCAACCGTTTTGCGGCTGCCGATCCCCTTCAAAACCTCACTTTCTAAGGTGGCGGCATGAAGCTCACCACCGCCGAACTCGCCTATGTCCGTGGCATGGGCCTGTACGTCATCGATAAGTGCGACGGGTGCGGAAAGCTGCTGAACCGAACCTTCCGCTACACGAGGGCCGGAAAACCTGAGGCGTACTGTTCTGCCGCGTGTCGGGACCTGGTGTTCTTCGGCGACCGTCGAGAAGCCAGAAAACACTCTACCCCAGGCAAGTGCGTGTACTGCGGGGCCACCCTTGAGGGAATGAGGAGGGGGGCACTCTACTGCGACGAAGTATGCAGGAAGAGTGTGGCGAGAACAGGAATGGTCCAATCGACCGGGAAAGCCAAAATAACCGGGACACCAGATCAAATGAATGAACAACTTACAGCGATTGAAATAGGCAGGTAATACGGTAGGGCCACTGGCGGCTTTGGGGCCAACCAACCCGAGCAGGCTTCGACCTTTGACCTCTACCGTGTCAATTCTGAAAATGGGGATAGCAGTGATGAGCAGCAGTAGCGTTCCGAGCAATATTCTTGCGGGTTTCATCGCACTGGCACATCACTTCTGTCAATGCTGCTAACTGCGGCACAATCGTGCTCTTGGGGCTGGTTACGTCACAAAACACGTCACAAAGTGGCTCACTTTTCAACCTGGACAGGGGGGGGGGATTCCTTGCCGGTGCCTTCTCGGCGCATCCTGGTCCAGTTCTGACGCGCCGGCGGCTGTTGTGCAAGATGACGCGGCTGCAAACCCGGCAGAGTTTGGGCGAACGCGTTTTGCACCTAATCGGCTTGTGCAGTAACTGCACAAGTACCGCTTCAGCTCTGTGCCGAGTTCACGCCTCCATGAGTCATCCCTGCGCCCAGATGAGTAGCAGTTCACGACAGTGATCAGGGAGGCTGTGCAAGAACGGGTGTGGAAGACGTTTGGAGACTGGGTAACTTGCTCCGCTGCTGTAAGGGAACGCGCGACGACTTCCCGCGGCGCATCCCGAACATCCATTGCAGAGTTTCGGAAATTGGCCGGCTGCGGCCGAGCGTGAATGCGGGCGCGGCGCTCCTTCGGAGTGGGACAGGGGTTTACGAACAGCGCCGCCTGGGAAGTATGAATGTCGACTTTGCTGGAACTGGGGGCGACTGAGGATTGGATGGCCGCCAGTCTCCTTGAAGCCTGTTTCCCACGCACAATCTGGGCCAGACGCCAAACCAAACCCGGGGTGAACTGGGGACTGAACTGTAGCTTGGAAAGAACCGAGATAAGTCTCAGAGGTACTGGAGACAGACAACATAACACCGCAAAAGGCCGGTCTTTTTCTCAACGTGGCGCTGGGAGAGACCCTTGCTTTCCCGTAGTTCACGCAATCGTTCGCCGATGTCCATGGTCTTCTGACATCAGAGATCGGTCGGGTTGGCAAGGGTCATAGCGATTGGGGAACGCTAAGGAGGGCTCTGCGCATCCTCGATGCGTCTCAGCTTGACATGCCGTAATCGTCAGGAATACCGATGCCCATTGCAGGAGTTCTCCCAAGGGAGTCGACTTGGGTCCTGAATACCCTACTGCCGAGGGTAGGACCGAGCAGAAGGGGCCGCTCCGTTTCTGCTTGACCGCCGCTCATTTAGTGCTATGGTTGCCAATATCACTAAGGAGGAACGGACCGTGTCGGGCGTGCTGCTTTCGTCCTGAGTCCAACCTTCCTCTTCATCGCAAGCACCCACATGAGCCCGCTCGCTTTTTAGCCATCGCAGAAACCCGCGGAACCTGATGCGGCCGGTTGGCCAATTGGTGAGGCTCCGGCCAGAGGAGGGCTTATGGGAACGCCATTCGAAAAACAGGGTACACCCGTCCCGCCGCAGGCCAAGGCACAATCGAGCAACCTTGACGGGATTGTCTTGCAGTTCAAGGAGTCCATGTCGGGCTTTCTGGGTGTGGGAGAGAGTGACCCGCGCAAAGGGGCCGAACGTGGCCGAGCCCAAGACACGCCAATCCGCTTTGACGTCCAAATCCGAATCATAGATCTAGGCCGATTCCTGAGGACCCCTGAGCATCAGGCTGACCTTGCCGGCACAGTTACGTTCGCGCCTCTAGGGGAGGATCTCACCATCCGAGATGGCCTATTCAACCTGTTCACCGTGGATCCCCAGACCGGCATTCGGCAGATGACCTATGCCTTCCGCTTTCGGGCGCAGGGCGGCCAAACGTTCTATCTACACGGCCACAAGGAGATCTCCGACGATCCCGGCAAGCTCGACATCGTCGAGGACATGACGCGCCTGTTCACAACCGTTTATCGCGGCGAAGATGAACATGCGCCGATCTATGGCGCAGGCGAACTCTACTTCAAGATCAAAGATGCGCCCGCCCTCGTTGCCTCCCTCGAAGTGCCGGGAGCGACTTCATGGCGCCAGAAAGTGGCCGCTTTCACTGCCTTTGGCTCCTTCGCCTGGGGAGCTCTTCGGGACGAATACCTGAAGGACGTCCGGCTCCTCTATGACACTCAGTACGACAACCTTGTGCTGGCTGGTACCCTGCAAAAGGATAGTGGTGACCAGGCGCCGTTCTTCTTCGTGTCCGGTGTGCATGAGAAGGGTTTTCCCTGGGGTGACAATGAGATCTTCTGGGATGTGCTCCTTGCGATAGGTGACGGCAAGGGAGGCTATCGGCGGTACTGCATAACGGATCGAGTGCTCGAGGGGCTGGAGCTCGATATTGAGACCGGAGTCTATCGATATCGCGGGCCACTTTTTGAGGTAGCCGAAGGTTATGCAGGATCCTTCTCACAAATGCGGGCACACGCTCAGCCTCTGGCGGAAAGCGAAGCCGAGTTTGACATTGATTTTGAGACCCAACGTTTCGATACCGTGCCATTCCCGGTTCCCCTCGCCCCAGAGTCGGCCCGGAAGATGTCTTCCGCCCTGGACAAGGCACTCCGGGAAGCACTGCCCGGAGAACATCCTCTGGGCATCCATATCACTCCGCACACCGTGACGGTTCGCGCTGGGAGATTCCGGATACGGAAGAGAGACGGAGGAGGGTATATCCCCGAAGAGTGGGAGGTGGTGAGCACTCAGACATTTGGTGAGAGCGAGCACGGTACCTTTCGAAACGTAAAAGAGCCAACCTTGCTGTACGGGTATTTGTGCGCGTTAAGACCGGCTCACAAGGCAGCACGCATCCAAATCCTCAGCCGCACTCTCCGCAATGAGCGTGAGCGATGGATCAAGGATCGGCTCGACGCCGCCGCGGGGGCCCTGATCGCGCGCATGAGTTCGGCCGAAATGCTCTTGGAGAACGGCAAACTCAGTGTCAGACCCCTCCCGCCTGCGGGGCGCCCTGAGGAACGCGCAACCCTGCTTCGCAAGCTCGGCGATCCCGTCCTCGAGGTCAACAATGATCATTTCCCGACGGGGGTGTTCCAGCGACGTATTGTGGAAGTTCAAGATCCCTCCGGAGAGCGTTGTCTGGCCCTAGAAGAAGATATGTCCATGATGCGGCTCGAGGCGATCGAGACTGACCGGAAGGTGACCGTTGCGAGCATCAGAGACGAGGACAAGTTTGCTGCGCTTGACCGGGTATTGGAGGCGACGGGGTTTGACGCACTCGTGGAAGGGAAGTTGGCGACCTCACGCAAGGCGCGGGCTCAGTTCCTGATCGTCATCAAACCGAATTTCATGTTTGCCTACGACAAGCGGGATCAGACCACCTACACAGACCCCAAACTAGTCCATCATCTGGTGAAGCGGTTACGGGCGCGTGGATTTGAGACCATTCGAGTTGTCGAAGCTCAATCCACTTACGGGGAGTACTTCGATAAACGCAGCGTGCGAGAGATGGCAGATTACCTGGGTTACGACGGGAGGGCCGGATACGAAGTAGTGGACATGACCTTAGACGCCGTGGAGAAGGAGGAGTTTGGGCCGCCGCTCGGTTTCCATCCTGTGTCCCAGATCTGGCGAGAGGCTGACTTCCGTATCTCCTTCGCCAAAAACAAGACACACGCCTATGCCTACTACACTTTAACGCTCAAGAACATCTATGGTGCGTTGCCTCTAGCGAATAAGTTCAAGGAGTACCACTGTGCTCCCCGTCGAGACATATACGGGACCACCATTCAGTACTTGAAACGTTTCCCGGTAGATTACGGACTGGTGGACGCTTTCGCTAGTGCCGACGGGCCGTTTGGAATCTTCGCTGACCCCACACCGAACGAGACACACACCATTATCGGGGGAGCGGATCTGGTGGCCGTGGATTGGGTGGCAGCGACCAAGATGGGTATCGATCCCATGATCAGCAAGTATATGGAGCTTGCCGTAAACGCATTCGGCAAACCGGAGATTCACCTGGTCGGTGACCGCAACCCTTATCGGCCATGGTTGAACGTCCCCGTCGCGCTCACCCTATTCACACGCAAGGGCTTGGATGCGGACTACCATTTTGGGAATCTCTTCTACACCGCCGCCGCCCAAATGGATGAAACCCACTTTCAACACAAGGATAAGGCTTGGCATATTCGGCTACTTCGTTCGCTGACTGTACCAATGCGACGGACATTCTTCTTGCGAACCGGCGAACGTCCCTCCCTCGGAAACCGAATAGCCAGTTGGCTGCTCTACCGGATGGGCTTCTGAGGGTTAGCAGCGTCGTGGATCCCCCTTGGGTTCCGGGATGACGGGGCGTGGACTCTCCGGGGTTTCGGGGTGGCGAAAGGCAGAGCACTCCTCAACAATCTCTCTACAACAACTGGACTTCGAGATCACTCGGACGTGGCATGACCTGCATTCCCTCCGTCATCCGATCGATCCCTCTGGTGCCTCGGAGAGTCGGCTGGATCCGCAGGGGCCCCCCGGAGAGAAGAGAACAAAGAGTCCATCAGCACGCATGCTCTCCTGTTTTTTCTTGGGGCATCTACTCAAGGATAACTTTTCGCTTGACATTGCGGGAGAGTGGGCATACCTTCGCGTCATCTACCGTAGCATTAACTGCCACCTGGGCCTCGAGGTGGTTCCGGACGACAGGAGAGCCTCTATGGTGCGCGCTGCAATACCTTCCTGCCACTCGAACGGGGCGTTTGCTTCCGCGCAGTGCTGCCACATGCCTCTTTCCGAACTTCAGATGACGAGCCAGGTGGAGTGTATCTGACCGTAGCGTGACCGTTCGATTCTCGAAAGCGAGCGTACACCATGGATAAAGATGGCCAACTGAGACTCAAACTCCTCAATGTCTACGGCGAGCTTCTCGGCGGAAGCGTAGACATCATTCTCCACAACCAGAACCTCACCGACAATCAGATAGCCCGCGCGCCTGCTTCGAAGAGGATTCTCATCAAGGATCTCTACGGCGCACCACAAGGGCTCTATCGCATTGAAGTCGATCCTCCTTCTTATCTTCCGATCAGCCAGTTCGTCAACCTCAAGGCAAGTGGTATCACCAACGTGGAAATCACCTTCCCCATCGAGCCCAAGAAGGTGAAGAGCGTTACGTTTCCGGCGTATCAAGGCTTGGCCGGCGATCTCACGACGTTGCTGGAAAACAGCAATGAGGTCTTGGGTTTTGAAGGTAAGGGTGGGGACGCACTCTACGACGCCCTGGACGACATCCGAAAAGCTGGCTTGTTGAACATATTCAAGAAGGCGGCGAACACGAGATTGAGCAACGGGCAGACTGTTTTCCCCTATATCCAAAGCCTGATTGAACTCCGAGGAGACCGTTTCTTTGCTGCTGTGCCGAAGGTGCTTCGGGAAGAGACAAAAAACAGTGTGGCAGCAGGGGTATTTTCTCCAGCTAGCGAACTCCTTCATCGGCCACCTGAAGGATTCACGAAGGCCGAGAGCTTCAAGACCGGAGATCGCTACGGGAATCTGCAGCTCTCCTTTTTCGCGCGTGGGGATGAATGGGTTGTGGATGTTGACATAGACGACGCTGCAGGGTTGGAGCACTGGTTCCAGGTGCTCCGAAATACCCTAACCGGCCGCCCCACGCACCCCTATGACATCCATGAGATTCTGGTTTCGTATCAGCACCTAGATCCGGACTACCGGTTCGTGGTCTAGGAGTTAATTGGCCTCGTTGCTGAGGCAAACCCATTCTTGCGACCAATTGCTGGGAGGGAGATTCTCAACCACACTCGTGCCGGACGTCGCCCAGACCATGAGTCTGGGGGAGCTCACGCTGACTAGAGACATAACGACTGCCAATGCGCTGTTGGCCCGTTTTGTGATCAGAATCTTTCAGGGGGCAAGCCCCATGGCGAAACGAATTGCGCTTGGCGAAAGTCGGCAGCATGTCGCAGACGTGGTGGCTATCATCCTGAAGGGACGATTGACACCCTTTCTCGGCGTGGGAGTTAGTCTCTGATATGGCGGCGCTGCAGGCAACGGCCAAGGGCAGGCCGCTCCTGGGCGACCGCGTTGCTAGCCCGACAAGACGGTTGGAGCACATGCCAATATGAAAATCCCTGTTTTCGTATCTTGCCCGACGAAGCTAAACAAAGCTCAAGACCAAGCGCGCGGCCAAATCCTGCGAGAACTCCGACGACTGCAACTCGAACCACGTGCGCTGGGTAGGAGTGATTACCCGTCCGAGTTCCCGCTCCGGGAGGTCTGCGTCATTGCTAAGCACTGCTCGGGTGGCATCATTCTCGGCTTCCAGCAATTTATTGCCATGGCCGGGGTCTGGAGGAAAGGCACAGACGAGGAGACGCGGCTGGGTCGTGGCAAGCCCGCGCACTTTCCGAGCCCGTGGAATCATCTCGAGGCCGGCATTCTTTTCGGACTCCAATTGCCACTCCTCATTTTCCGCGAGGAGCCGGTGCGGGGTGGCGTCTTCGATGAGGGCGTGACTGACGTGTTTATCCATAGCATTCCCGGCGGGGATCTCAAAGACTCCAAGCTGGAAGCATTCCGTGAGGTTCTCCTTAAATGGTCAGCGAAGGTCCGTGAACACTATTATCGAATTGACGGTGCTGCTGCAGGCTGACAACCACACGCAGCCGAGAGGAGAAGTGCTGCCCGTTCTGCAGCTTCCCTTCTGGCAGATGAGGCCGATCCACTTGACGACGATGGAGGCGTCATGACCATGACTTTAGGACACGCGGAAGAACGGGAAACTGCGTCGAGGGCCTGGATTCTGGCCTTCGGCATCTACATCATCATTCTGAATCTGCTCCTGCTCTATGTGCTCCTCAGACTGTGGCCGGGAGAGGTACCACTAAAGGCTGAATCCATGAAGGTGACCTTCATCCCCGGCGTCTGGGTGCAGGATGTTTGGCCGGAGGCTCGCTTTCTGGCTTTGGTCGCCGTGGCGGGGGCACTTGGCAGCTACATCCACCTGGCCACTTCGTTTGCCGACTATGTGGGTAATCGACGGTTTGTCCCTAGTTGGACCTGGTACTACGTCTTGAAGCCCTTCATCGGCGCGGCCTTGGCGCTCATTCTCTATTTTGTGATTCGAGGCGGTTTGTTCGCGGCCAATGCCAGTGTTGAGGCTGTGAGTCCCTATGGGGCAGCTGCCGTCGCCGGATTAGCTGGCATGTTCACGCAACGGGCAACAGACAAGCTGAGGGAGATATTCGAAAACCTGTTCAGGACCGAGAAGCCGCCGGAGCGGGCTGACCCGCTAAAACCAGCGAATGAGAATAAGGAGATAGCCGGAGCTCCAAAGGAGGGCTAGAACGGGGAACCGCCTACTGAGGTGAATTGTGCGGACTTTCGTCTTCCGCTTCAATCTGGATGAACCTGCCGGGTGTTACCGGTGGGCCTGTGTTGGTGCATCAGGGGAAGGCGAGTAACAAAATGAAACTGCATGCCAGAAGTCTGCCACTGTGTGCTGCCCTCGTATTGAGCTCATTCTTCGTGAGCTGCACACCGGAGAAAGCGCGCGCGTTGAGGATTGCTGCTGTCCAATTCAGAGTCGAGGCGATGAAGGCTATCGACCTCGTTGAACAGCTTTTGACAAAGGAGACGTCTCCCCGTCCGAGGGGCGAGTCGGAGGCTGCCGAAGAGTTCGCCAGAAACATCTTGCAGTTGAAGTCTGACACGGACCTGTCGGAGGACAAGGTTGACCTTGCCGTGGATCCGTACACTGTCCAGCCAGGATCTCAGCAGAAGGCCCGGGAGGAATTCGTCACTAATCTGCGCCGACAATACTCTGCCTTTGCCGCTACGTTTGATGAGCTTGAAGGCGGCAGCTACCTGGCCCGCGACGCGGTGAGGAAATCCGGAAGCCACGCCCAGAATCTTACTCTGCAAATGGCGGCATTCGCGGAATCTATCAGTCAAGATCCACCGCAGTTCCTCCAATATCGATCTGCACTCATGGATGAAATTGACTCCGTCCGCAAGAACGCAAGTCTTTCCAGTGAGGACAAGACCCGCCGCCTGATCAAGCTTAAAGAGGAGTGGGAAGCGATGAAGCAATCCGAAAGGGAATTGCAGCGCTCCACTGTTGAGCAGTGCTTGAAGGCTACGGTTATTGGGAGAGAAGTCGGGCGGCTTATCGATACTTACGAACATCTGTCCGTGGATGATCTGAATGTCCTTACGGCACGTGCCTTGGATGCAGCTGGAGAGCTTACGGGAAAGGATCTCCAAGGATTGACAGTACGAAGCGCAGATGTCTTCCTAAGAATTAGGGAAGATCCCGTTTGGAGCAATGTTGCAGACTCAGCTCTCACTACGGTTAACCAAGAATTACGGCGGAAGGGCCCAGATACAGGAGGGAACCCACAGGAGTAATCACCATGGATAACGATGCGGAAGTTCTGAACCATGTTGCCTCAGCGGCCACTGCCATTGACTTGAAGTACCGCCGAGCTGATTTCGAGAGCAAGCTCGCACTCAAAGACGACCGGGACAAGACATTCGACGCATACTCGAAGGCGCGGATGAAACTGTTAGAGGAGGGTGTTATCTGCACCGAGAAGGATGTCAGGGAAATGGCGGACATTCGGGCGGAGATTGGACGCGCCAGAAAGACACAATCAATCCTCGTCGCGACAGGAAGATTTCTGGCCTTTTTGGCGAAGGTAGCTGCTTAATGGACGCTCAGGGCCAATCGTGAGCCTCCGCCGTGCTTTTGTGCAGCGCCGTCTCAAGATTGTTTGGGGAGGTTTGGGGTCATGGCAAAAACAGTCATCTTCTCGGATCTACACTTTGGCGATCCATCGTGCTCACTCAGTAACCAAAAGGTAGCACTCGGGCTGAGGTCTTTCTTGTGGGGATTGGGACAAGTGAAAGAACTCATCCTCGCAGGTGACCTTCTGGACGCTAATATATCGTCCTTGACCAGGGCGATTGAAGGGAAGAAGGGCTCAGGATCGTGGCCTAGACAAATTGGATTTCGCTATTGGCTGTCTCATCTATTTGCCGAGGACAAGTTCGAGGTCGAGCGCATTGTCTACATCCCAGGGAACCACGACTACATCATCTGGAACATCCTCTCGACTAACAAAGCCTTTGTTGACCCCATCTCTCAGGGCAATACCCCAACCAACCTCCCACTCACGGAGGGCACATTTCTTCAGCCATTTATCCGAGGAGTGGCTCCCGAGAAGATGAGGGAACGATTCTTAGTGAGCTATCCCGACCATGAGTTCGAACTGAGTGGTCGCTCTGTCCTGGTCACGCATGGACACTACCTAGACGAGACACAAACGCTCTTTAGGAACCTTGGTGCGCTCATTCGGAAGGAAGACGGCAACAAGAGGAAGGCAATCAGAAAGTTTTTCATTGGCACCGCCCAGTATCAGGCGGTGGCAAATGCCGTTTCCTACCTGAAGGACACTCGCGAGTTCGTGGAGAAGGCTTATAAAAGCATTAGCTCGATCTTCGATGCTATCGGTAAGCTGCGGAACAAACCAATCGATGTGAATATGCTGAAAGCCATCGAGATGTACCTCCATTATTTCCGAGAGAAGGAACCCGATGTCTTCATATTTGGCCATACGCACGAAGCGGGGCACTCCAACACCGTAGCCTTCGGACGTGAAAAAGCCAAACGGTTGATAGGAAAGGTCATCGATGTGTGGAACGACGGAAGTTTCATCAAGTCTCGATCGACAGGGCAAGCTGGGACATTCATTGTTACCGACGATAATCCTACGACTGGAGGACCGATCAGACTCTTGGAGGTGGATTCCAAGGGGGCGGTCGCGCAGAAGAATGTCTAGCTGTCAGAACGAGGAGCAGCCGCCATGACGCGCCAGGAAATCGAGGAACTGATCTACGGCAAGCAGGAACAGCAGCGGCGGTTCACGCAAGATTTCCCTATCCTGCCGGATGTTTGGATCGCATACGCGGAACACCCCAAAGAACGCGCGGAACACCCCAAAGAACGCATTGAACTGCTACTTACTCCACACACCCGCTCCGACGCCGCAACGCTGACGCGGGCGCTGCGCGACCGGCTCAACCAGGAACAGCCGGCAATCGAGCATTACCGGGTAATACATCCGCCCAGGGCGGAGAAATTCTCGCCGCTGCCCCGGATACTGTTTAACGAATCGGTGGTGTTCGCCAACTTCACCTTTGAAGAGCTCATCCGCGTTGCGATGCCGCTCACCGACTGGTGGAAGAGCAATGTGGCGAAGACCACCAGCGAACAGGCGTGGAGCAGAAACGCAATCCGGCAATTCGTGGAAACTATCCTGAAGCCCACCGGCAAACAGAAGCTGCCTGGCGGCGATCCGAGACTGCTGCGAAAGCTGATTGCCATCGTCGGCGCCATCGAATGTGACCGTTACGAAAAGCCATGCATTAAGAAGGGCGAGAGTGAAGACACCATCACTCAGGCGCAGGTGGACGCGTTCTCCGAGCTGCTGGAGGGACTCACCACGCCCACGGAAAACCGCGGGCTGCTGTACGGGGTCAGCCGCAATCGCGAGGCGAATACCAGTATCTGGCGATCGCGAATGGCGGTGAAGGCCGACGCCGCAGCACGGGTGTTCGAAGTGGATACCTCGGGAATCCGCTGGGCGGTGCTGGACGTGGGAATCGACGCCACCCACAAAGCTTTTGCCTGCCGGCAAAACGGCAAGATCATCCAACCCAATGAAGAGCTGGATGAGAACGGTAGGCCGCAATTTGCCAGCCGCGTAGTTCGTACGTACGATTTCCTGCGCATTAAGGAACTGCTGGATCCTACTACCGACATTCCGTGGAAGGGAACGTACACGGAGACCCTAGACCAGAAAACGCGCGATAACCTGATCGCCGACCTGCGGCATAATTTGGACTCCGGAAGAGCGCTTGACTGGGACCTCATCGAACCCTTCCTGCGTATACCGCACGTGGCTCCGTTATACGATGCCTACCGGCAAAAGCTTACGGATAGCCATGGCACACACGTAGCCGGGATCATCGCCGCCAATTGGCCGGAAGCCAAGGAAACCTCGCTGGAAAAGGAGCTTTACGGCATATGTCCTGATCTGGAGCTCTGCGATCTGCGGGTGCTTGGAATCGATCCCGCCGGCAATCCGGCCGATGAGTTCACGGTCATAGCTGCACTCCAGTTTGTTGGTCACCTGAACGCACACAAGGACTTGATGGCGATCCACGGGGTGAATCTGAGTATGGCAGTGGTGCACGATGTCGCCAATTACGCCTGCGGCCGAACCCCCGTGTGCGAAGAATGCGAGCGGGTGGTGGCCAACGGAGTGGTGGTGGTATCCGCAGCCGGGAACCGCGGATTCAATAAGCTGGCCAGCCCGGAGGACGGCGCCATGGGCGACTACCGCTACATCAGCATCACCGATCCCGGCAATGCGGAAAACGTGCTCACCGTCGGCTCCACCCACCGATTTATGCCGCACAATTACGGAGTTTCCTACTTCTCCAGCCGGGGGCCAACCGGGGATGGGCGCACCAAGCCAGACCTGGTGGCGCCGGGGGAGAGGATCGATTCCTGCGCGCCGGGAGATGGCTTCGAGACGATGGACGGCACAAGTATGGCCGCGCCGCACGTCAGCGGAGCTGCGG
Source organism: Terriglobia bacterium (assembly GCA_050014795.1). Taxonomy (GTDB): domain Bacteria; phylum Acidobacteriota; class Terriglobia; order UBA7540; family UBA7540; genus JALHUF01. The sequence goes on from JBEKCQ010000059.1 coordinate 18,769, forward strand.
CGTTGCTCATCGCACGCCACCGCGAATTGATCGGGCAGCCCAAGCGGGTGAAAGACATCCTGTGCAAGAGTGCGACCGACCTGGGCCGGGAGCCGCGTTTTCAAGGCGCCGGCGTGCTGGATGTGTTGCGCGCCATGCAATCGGTTTAGGAGGACAACATGCTACAGCTGGAAGCCTTACAGGCTAACGACGGCGATTGCCTTCTGCTCCATTACGACACAGACGGCAAGCCCGGGCTGATCCTCATCGATGGGGGTTCGACGGGCGTCTATCGCAATGTATTGGAGAGGCGGCTGGATCAGTTGCGCGGGAAGAACCCTGAACTGAACCTGCGTCTGGTGGTGGTGGGCCATATTGATGCGGACCACATCACCGGCATCGTGGACATGTTCCGGCAGATGAGCGAAAAGGTGAATGATGGGCAGCAGCCGCGGTGGAAGGTCGCCTCGTTATGGCATAACGCCTTTGAGAAGGTGGTCGGCGGGCATGCTGCCTCCGCCTCGTCGGCTACGGTGGCGGCAGCCGCGTCCGGCACCGTAGACCTAAAGCGACTAGAGGGAAAAGGTCTCCAGGATCCAAAGGCGCTGGCCGTGGTGGCGAGTGTCAAGCAGGGGAAAGATCTGCAAGGCTATGCGAAGAAGCTGACCAAGATCAATGCCGAGACGAATGGCAAGTTGGTGGTAGCGCCAGAAAGCGGCCGGAGTGACATCAAGATCGATAAGACTTTGACCTTTACCATTCTCGGCCCGCACGAGGCGGAGTTGGAGAACTTGGAAAGAGAGTGGAACAAGTCGAAAGCAAAACATCCTGCGGACGAGCAGGCTGCGGCGGCGGACTATATGAATCGGACGGTACCAAATTTGTCCAGTATCGTATTCCTCGCTGAGCAGAAGACCGAGGATGGCAAGTCCATGCGGGTGTTGCTCACGGGGGATGCGGGCGGGGACTTAATCCTGGAAGGCCTGGAGAGTGCCGGGCTGCTCGATGATAATAAGCAGATCAAAGTAGATGTCTTAAAAGTGCAGCACCACGGCAGCAATCACAGCGTGACCGAAGATTTCTTCCGCCAGGTCCTCGCCGATCATTATGTGATCTCCGGCAACGGTAAGCACGGAATTCCTCACATGGATACGCTTACCTGGTTGTCGAATGCCAGAAAAGGCGAGCCGTTCAACGCCTACATGACGAATCGCCACCTGCAAGACGGGCAAGAAGACCTGACAAAAGGGCTGGACGATCTTCTCGCCGAAGAGGCGGCGAATCAACCGCTACACCAATACCACTTTAGAAAAGACAACGAACTTTCTATCGCAATTGGTTGACGAAGTTTCCCCGCGGGAGCGAGATTAACATAGCCAGTACAGACGGAGGCTATGTAAGGAATGACAGAAATGGCGGACGATGGAAAGTCTTTTCCGACTCCCAGCGCCGAATCGCCAGTGGAAACAATCAGCCGCGAAGAGGGTCCTCCCGGTCCGGGAGTCGCATTTCTCCAAGCCCTACATTTGGGACTGGTGGGTCCGCAAGGCATCCAATCCCAAAGTCTAACTGGCGGTAGCGGTTGGAGCTTCCTCTGCGGTTCCGCCGCTGCTGTCGTCGGTGGATCTCGACTTGAAGTATTCCGACTACGAGCCGAACACCGGCGCGGAGTTGCAGCGTTCGCCAAGAAAGGAGAGGACAAGTCCCCGTACAACCTTTCGAGCATTGTTGTTTTGGCGGAAATGAACGAGAAGAGAATGCTGCTTACCGGCGACGCACTCGGCCGTTACGTCACTGATGGGCTCGAGAAAGCCGGCAAGATGAAGGATGGCAAAATCCGCCTGGACCTGCTGAAGATGCCGCACCATGGCAGCAGCCGAAACACTACTCCGGAGTTCTTCCAGAAAGTGACTGCGGATCATTATGTCTTCTCCGCAGATGGTGACGTGACCGGGTTTTTTTGTACCAGGTGAAGTGAGAGAGAATTCACCTAGGGAGGAGACCCGATCATGTCAACGAAGCGGTTTAAGCCGGAGCAGATTGTCAATCTGCTCCGGCAGATC
>JBEKCQ010000060.1:0-20871 GCA_050014795.1 Terriglobia bacterium
CCGCTGATGCGTCCGGACCTACTGGACCTGGTCGGGTACGCGCGCGAGCTGGGCATCCGTCCGGTGCTTTCAACGAACGGGACGCTGATTACGCCCGCCATGGCGGCGCGGCTGAAGAACGCAGGCCTGATTTACGTGGGGATTTCGCTGGATGGCATCGGCCCGGTCAACGACCGCTTCCGCGGGAAGAAGGGCGCCTTCGAGGAGGCGATGGCGGGCTTCCGGAATTGCGTGCAGGTGGGACAGCGCGTGGGGCTGCGCCTGACGTTGACCCAGCGCAACTTTCAGGACCTGGAAGCCATCTTCGACTTCATCGAGCGCGAGAAGATCAATCGCGCCTGCTTCTATCATCTGGTCTACGCCGGGCGCGGGAACAAGATGCTGGAGGACGACCTCACCCACGAACAAAGCCGGCAAGCCATGGACATTATCTTGCGACGCACGGAGGACTTTCAGCGCCGCGGCTTGAACGTCGACATCCTCACCGTCGACAACCATGTGGACGGGGTGTACCTCTACCTGCAACTGCTCAAGAAAGATCCGGTGCGGGCCGCCGAGGTCTACCGGCTCCTGAAGTGGAATGGAGGGGGAACTTACAGTTCTGGAGTCGGCATCGGCAACATCGATTACCAGGGCAACGTCCACCCCGACCAGTTCTGGACGGAGCACACTTTCGGCAACGTGCGCGAGAGGCCGTTCAGCCAGATCTGGATGGACCTATCCAACCCCATCATGGCGGGACTCAAGAACCGGCTCCCGCTGCTGAAGGGCCGCTGCGCCGACTGCCGCTGGAAACAACTCTGCGGCGGGAGCTTCCGAGCGCGCGCGGAGAAGGTGTACGGCGACCCCTGGATGCACGACCCACAGTGCTACCTGAGCGACGAAGAGATACGCCGGGACGTGCCCGAGCCGGCCCAGGTTGCGACAGACACTGTAGTGCCGGAAGAGAAGGCTGCGTAGAAGATTCTAGGTTCGCGTTGGGAATAGTTGATGGATGCTGAGAAACACAAACCGCGACTCATCTTCTGGGAGGTAACCAAGGGATGCAACCTGCGCTGCATCCATTGTCGCGCCACCGCTACCGAGCTCTCATCTCCACTAGACCTACCTACGGCCAAAGCCCTGAACTTGATAGAGCAGATCTCTCAGTACGCCAAGCCCATACTCGTTCTGAGCGGTGGCGAACCTCTCTTTCGCGCCGATATCTTCGACCTCGCCAGCTTCGCCACCCGCCGCGGCCTGCGCGTGGCACTGGCGACGAATGGCACCCAGGTCACCAAGGAAGTGGCGCGCAAGATCGTGGACACGGGCGTGCGGCGCGTCTCCATCAGCCTGGATGGCGCCAATGCCGCGACCCATGACGCCTTCCGCGGCATCCCCGGAGCTTTTGACGGGGCTCTCAAGGGTTTCCGCAATCTGCAAGAGTTGGGCATGTCGCTGCAAATCAACATGACCATCGCCCGGCACAACGCTCATCAACTCCCCGAGGTTCTGGATCTGGCCAAATCGATGGGAGCCGATGCGCTCCACACCTTCTTGTTGGTGCCCGTCGGCTGCGGCGTGGACATCGCCACTGAGCAGATGGTGCCCGCGGAGGAGTACGAGCAGATTCTCAACTGGTTCTACGACCGCTCGCAGGAAGGCGGAATCGAGCTGAAAGCAACCTGCGCACCGCACTACTTCCGCGTGATGCGGCAGCGACGCGCCGCAGAGCGACGCGCCCCCTCGTCACCTGCCGCGGCGGCTGTGACACCGTCTTCGAAGCCCTATGACGGGGCCATCGGCCCAACGGACATCACCATGCCGGGTTCAACGGGCATCGCGCTTCATCCGCACGCGGCCCGCTCAGGAAAAGGCCATCCCGACGGAATGCACGCCGTCACCAAAGGCTGCTTGGCGGGGACGGGGGTCTGCTTCATTTCACATCAAGGCGAAGTCTATCCCTGCGGTTACCTGCCGGTCCTGGCCGGCGACCTGCGGCGTCAGTCGTTCGCGGAGATCTGGGAGAATTCCGTGGTTTTCGCGCAACTGCGGGAAACCGAGAACCTTAAAGGCAAGTGCGGCCGTTGCGAGTTTCGCAACATCTGCATGGGTTGTCGCGCCCGCGCCTTTGCCGCCACCGGCGACTTCCTCGACGAAGAACCTTTCTGCATCTACGAACCCCGGATGGCCGATCCCAAGACATCTTAGCGTTCTGAAATTCAGCGGCCAGGCGAAGCGGCAGCATAGACGATATGCGTCCGCGCGGTAGTGTGGTCCGCGAGCGGGATCGTGCTGCCTTCGGCCGCGTTGGGAATGGGTGTCTGCAGCCACCAAGAGTGGCGCGGGCCAGTCGATGCCTCTACCCTGGCCAACACAGCGGGGACGTAACGGCGAGTCTCGTCGGGAAGCGCGGCCAAGGCGCTGAGCGTCCAGAAGTCGCGGGCACCCAGGCGTTCCAGCGCGCGCTCCACGCGGCCTTCGCCTGCGTTGTAGGCGGCCAGCGCCAGCGGCCAGTCCTCAAATTGCGCGTGCAGGTCTTTCAAGTACTGCGCCGCGGCGTGGGTCGATTTCACGGGATCCAAGCGTTCGTCGCGTCGGGGATCAACCAGCAATCCATACCGCCTCGCCGTGTCCGGCATGAACTGCCACAAACCCCGCGCCCCTTTGGGCGAAAGTGCCAGCGGATCAAATCCGCTCTCCACCGCAGCCACGCCCGCCAGTTCCGTAGGCAGCCCGTGTTGATGAAGGACGGCAGCAACCATAGGGAGCCCAGGTCCAAGCCTGCGGGTAGTGAGGCTCGGCAGCACGTCGGACTGGGAAATTCGCCGCTCATCGCCGTTCTGCTTCGTCGGGGCAAGGGGCAGCGGACGACTTGGAGACACCGTGCTGAGCTCGGCCAAGTCCCGGTCAAGCCGTGCACTGAGGCCCGTCCTCCAGGCATCCAGCAAGCCGGCTGTGGGATCGGCACTCTGGGCACCGAGCGGCCTCGGCACGACGAGCCCAACCGCTACCCAGACCAGAATGGCCGCAGGTTTCGAGATCCAGCGAATCACATGGCGGCAAAATCGCATTCTGCTTCCAGTCTCCCTAAGCGGACTTCAGTCCGGGCTTCACCTCAAAGTTCCACTTCCAGATGGCGTAAATGGCCGGGTAAACGACCAGTTCCATCACAAACGACGTAAAGATGCCGCCGATCATGGGTGCGGCGATGCGCTTCATCACATCCGCGCCCGTGCCCGTGGACCACATGATGGGAAACAGTCCCGTGAACATGCAGGCCACTGTCATGATTTTGGGGCGGACGCGTTTCACCGCACCGTGCAGGATGGCTTCCTTCAGGTCAACCCAGCTCTTCAGGCGACCTGCTTTCTGCCACTCATGGTAGGCCAGATCGAGATAGAGGAGCATGAAGACGCCGGTCTCTGCGTCTACGCCCATCAGCGCGATCAACCCCACCCAGACGGCGATGCTCATGTTGTAGCCCAGCCAGTAGAGCAGCCAGATGGCACCCACGGCTGAGAACGGGACGGCAAGAAAGACAATCAACGTCTTGACCACCGACTTGGTGTTGAGGTAAAGCAGAACGAAGATGATGAAGATGGTGAGTGGCAAGACAAGCGTCAGCCTTTCGCGGACGCGCTGGAGGTATTCATACTGGCCGCTCCAGGCGAGGCTGTAACCGGTGGGCAGGTGGGATTCAACTTTCTCGCGCACCAGCCGTCGGGCCTCCTCCACGTAGCTCCCCAGATCGCGCCCGGCCACGTCCACGTAAACATAGCCGCTCAGCAGGCCGTTTTCGTCGCGGATCATCGCGGGGCCTTCGACCAGGCGGATGTCCGCCAGTTGCGCCATCGGAACCTGGGCGCCCGAGGGGGTCGCGACCAACACACGGTTGAGCGCGTCAACGTCGCTCCGGAAGTCCCGGGCGTAGCGCACGTTCACCGAGTAGCGCTCCCGCCCTTCCACGGTTGTGGTCACGCTTTCGCCGCCTACCGCCGACATGATGTAGCCCTGAACGTCGTCGATGGTCAGGCCGTAACGTGCCAGCGCTTCGCGCTTCAGGTCGAAATCGAGGAAGTAGCCGCCCGAGGTCCGCTCGGCGTAAACGCTCCGCGTGCCGGGCACCTGCGCCAGCGCACGTTCGATTTCTTGCCCGATTTCTTCAATCTTTTTCAAATCCGCCCCATAGATTTTGACCCCTACGGGCGTGCGGACGCCGGTAGTGAGCATGTCGATGCGGTTACGGATGGGCATGGTCCAGGCATTGGTGGTGCCGGGAATCTTCAGCGCCCGGTCCATCTCATCAACGAGTTCTTCCTGGCTGATGTGGTCCGGCCAAGCGTGCCGCAGAATTTTCTGCAACCACTCGGGAGCCCGGCGGGAATACCACTGGGATTTCTTTCGCCATTGATCCTGGGGCTTCAGCACCACCGTGGTTTCCATCATCGAGAAGGGCGCGGGGTCGGTCGAGGTTTCCGCGCGGCCCGCCTTGCCAAAAACCCGCTCAACCTCAGGAAACGTCTTCAGAACACGATCCTGGATTTGGAGCAGGCGAGCTGACTCGGTCACGGAAATTCCCGGGAGCGTGGTGGGCATGTAGAGGATGACGCCTTCGTTGAGCGGCGGCATGAACTCGGAACCCAGACGCAGAAAAACCGGCACGGTAAGCACCACCGCCGCCACCGCCGCGAGCACCACCGTCCATTTGAAGCGCAGAGCCAATTCAGCCACCGGATGATAAAGGCGCATCAGAATGCGGCTGATCGGGTGCTTTTCTTCACTGTGGATTTTGCCCACCAGGACGGCGTTGGCGATCCAGCTCAGGAAACGCGGCCGGAACTGATACGGCTTCAAGTGAGTGAATAAGAGCCGCAGGGCTGGGTCGAGCGTAATGGCCAGCACGGCGGCGACGATCATGGCAAAATTCTTGGTGAAGGCGAGCGGTTTGAAGAGGCGCCCTTCCTGCGCCTCGAGTGTAAAAATGGGCATGAACGACACGGCGATGACCAACAAGGAGAAGAAACTGGCGGGGCCCACTTCCTTGACTGCCTCCACCACCACCTCGTGATAGTCGCGTTGGCGTCCCTCCGCTTCCCACAGCTCCAGCTTCTTATGCGTCTGCTCCACCACCACAATGGCCGCATCCACCATGGCCCCGACGGCGATGGCGATCCCACCCAACGACATGATGTTGGTTGTGACGCCCACGAGCTTCATGGGGATGAAGGAAATCAAGACGGTGATGGGGATGGTGAGAATGGGAATCAGGGCGCTGGGAATGTGCCAGAGGAACAGCAGAATAACTCCGCTGACGATGAGGATTTCTTCGACCAACGTGTCCTGCAGAGTCTTGATGGAACGCAATATGAGCTCGGAGCGATCGTAGGTGGTGACCAGTTTCACTCCCGGCGGAAGCGAGGGCTTGATCTCTTCCAGCTTGGCTTTGACGCGGTCGATAACTTTCAGCGCGTTTTCCCCGGAGCGCATGATGACCACGCCGCCCACCACGTCGCCCTGGCCGTCGAGGTCCGCGACGCCGCGACGAATGTCTGGGCCCAGGGTCACCTGTCCTATCTCCTTCACGCGAATGGGCGTGCCCGTCTTCGCGTCCCCTCCGATGACGATCTGTTCCAGGTCCGCGATGGACCGGGCGTAGCCGCGTCCCCGCACCATGTACTCACGGCCGCTGAACTCCACCAAGCGCCCACCCACATCGTTGTTGCCACGCCGCACCGCCTCCACGACTTTTTCCAGGGGAATCCTGTACGCCGCCAGCGCGTTCGGATCGACGGCAATCTGGTACTGCCGGACCAGTCCGCCGATAGGCGCCACTTCCGCCACGCCCGGGACGCTCTGCAAGTAGTAACGCAGGTACCAGTCCTGATAGGAGCGGAGCGCGTCCAGACTGTGACGGCCCGTCGTGTCCACCAGGGCGTACTGAAAAACCCAGCCGATGGAGGTGGCATCCGGCCCGAGTTCCGTCTGGACCCCCGCCGGCAGGCGCGGGGTAATCTTGGAGAGATACTCCAGAGTACGCGAGCGGGCCCAGTAGATGTCCGTGCCCTCTTCGAAGATGACGTACACGTAGGAGTACCCGAAGTCGGAAAAGCCGCGGATATCCTTGACCCGGGGCGCACCGAGCATCGCGGTGACGATAGGATAGGTCACCTGGTCTTCCATGATGTCGGGGCTGCGGTCCCAGCGCGAGTAGATGATGACCTGCGTATCGGACAAGTCGGGAATGGCGTCCAGCGGAACGTTCTTGAGCGACCACCAGCCGCCTACTACGGCCGCGGCTACAAACAGGAAGACCACGAATTTGTTCTTGGCGCTGAATTCGATGATGCGATGAATCATGGCTTTGTGCTCTCTTCCGGGCTCGCCGCGAGGGCGGGCCGTTCCACACCGTGCGCTCACTCCATCTCGCTACCCGCCCGCCTTCAATGGTGGTGTTCCTGATGCTGGCCCACCGCGGGCGAGCGCGGTGGGGATGAATCCGCAGGCTTCGATGGCGCTGGCGCCTCAGGCTTCCCTCCCGTGGATCCCTCATGCTGCATGCCGGCCATTCCGCTGACGGCTTGGCGGAGATTGCTCTCCGAATCGATGAGGAAGTTGGCGCGGGTCACCACCTTTTCGCCCGCTCGCAGGCCGCGGAGGACTGTGACGAGGGTTTCTGTGCGTTCTCCCAACTGGACTTCGCGTGGCTCAAAGCTGCCGCCGCCGCGATCCACAAAAACCATCTGGCGCCGGCCCGAATCGAGCACCGCGTCCACCGGCACCGTCAATTGCCGACCCAGCGAGCGCCGCAGGTCCACGTTGACAAACATCCCCGGCTTGAGCTGGAGATCCGCGTTGGCGAATTCCATGCGGACAGTCAGCGTGCGCGTGTCCGGCTTAACCTCGGGATAGATGTAGACCAGCCGGCCCCTGACCGTTTGGCCGGGGAGGGATTCCGCCGTGAGAGTGGCTTCCTGCCCCAAGCTGACGTTCGGCGCCTCGAATTCGTAGACGTCTGCCTGAACCCAGATCGTGCTCAGGTCCGCCAACCTGTAAAGTTCGGTTTCCGGTGTGACATATTGGTTGGGAAACGCCTTGCGCTCCAAAACGTATCCGGAGGTAGGGGCGTAGAAAGTAATCTCGCGCTGCGGCTGTCCGGTCTCTTCCAACTCGCGGATCTGCGCGTCGGTGAGGTCCCACAGGGAGAGCCGCCGACGTGCGGCTTCCAGCAGCGATTTCCCTCCCACCGCTACTTCGCGAAACGAACTCGTACCCAATTCCCGCTCCGCCTTGAGCGCCAGGAGATACTCCTGCTCGCTCGCCAGAAGTTCGGGACTGTAGAGGGTGAATAGTGGATCGCCCTTCTTTACCTGCTGCCAGGTGTAATCCACCCACACCTTCTGAATCCAGCCGCTGACCTTCACGTGCACATTGGCGAGGCGCGTTTCGTCGAGGGCGACGTTGCCCACGGTGCGAATCGTCTTGTCCAGCAACCGATATTCGACGCGCGCCGTGGTGATCCCCATGAGCTGCTGCCGGGCCGGGCTGATCTCAACCGCGCCGGGGGTCGCGACGGCAGACGTGCTCTCCGGAGCATAGACGGGTACCAGCTTCATGCCGCAGTCCGGGGCAATTCCTGGCTTGTCCGACCTGTACCAAGGGTGCATGGGATCTTCGTAGTAGAGAATCTTGCGCTCCCCGACGGTCGTCGCGGGGGAAGCAGCCGGCGGGCCTGTGGGCGGCCTAACCAGCGCTGCGAGTCGCGCTTTTATCGGCCGTGAGAGCCCCACGACGGCAATCATTGCGGCAGCGATTACGACTACCCCCAAGGCCCACGTCGCCTTGCCGAAGCCTTTGTTTGCGTTCATTGTTCACCTCTCGCGAACCTATGCGTAGCGGCACGACATGCCGTGCCCTTACTGGATCAGATTCAGGCCGGTCAGTTCCTCCAACCGTGCCAGAGTTTTCTCATGGGCCGCTAGTTGCTGGTGATAACCCAACTCGTAGTCCAAAACGGTGGTGAAATTGCTAAGCACCGTCAGAAAATCGGTTGCGCCCGTCTCGTAGCTGGAAAGCGAAGATTCCAGCGTCAGCGTCGATTGTGGCACGATCCCCTGTGAATAGAGCTTCAACAGCTGGTCAGCCGCCTGGGCCTGCAGGTACTCCTGCTTCACGCGGTAGCGAAGGAGTGTGAGTTCGTTGGCTTCCGTGCGCCGCGCCGATTCCAGGTTCGCCGCAGCCTCCGCCACGGCCTGGTCTTGCTTGGAGCGATGGAAGATGGGCAGACTGGTCGAGAAGGTGATGCCGTACATGTCGGGCAGGCCGGCGCGCTGCATGTAGGTGTAACCCAGGCTGAAGTTTGGCCGTGTTTCCTTCCGCGCCAGTTCCACACCCAAGCGGGTTCCTTCCACTAGCGCACGCTGGCGCTTGAGCACGGGGAAGTTGACCTGGGCCGCCGCCATCAGCTCGTCGAGAGATGCAGGAAGCAAGCTTTGTCGAATCCCGGCCGGCGAGCCGATGGGTGCATCCACGGGCAGATCGCGCAAGCTGTTGAGTTGGGCCGCGAGTGTCTGTCGGGTCTGCTCGAGTACCGTTTCGCGCTCGGTAAGCCGCGAAAGCTCCACCTGTGCCCGCAACACGTCCTGCTGCGCTGCTTTGCCCACCGAGTAACGAATCTCTGCCACCTTGGCGAACCTTTGCAGAAGCTGGCGATCCTGGCGCAAGGTCGAGAGGGACTGGTCGGCAAAGTAGAGGTCGAAATAGGCTTGCTTGACTTCAACCGCAATGCGCCGCCACGTCGCCTCGTACGTGAGCGCTTCGGCGTCGGCCTCGCGGGTGGCGATTTCGCCGCGCAGGCGCGTCTTGCCGGGATACGGAATCTCCTGCTCGGCCATGAACTGACGGGCACTCGACGGGTCGCCGTTCATCACCGTGAATGGCGGCAGCAGGTTTCCCGCGTAGCTCAGCGAAACGGTCGGATCCGGCCAAGCCCGAACCTGCGGAATCCGCGCCCGCTTGGCTTCGACGGTGCGACGCGCCGCCTGGACCTCCGGGTTGCGTTCTAGCGCCTCACGAATGAGCACCTCCAGTTGGACAGCATCCGCAGGCCTTGGTCCCTGTAAAGCCGTGGTCGTCTCAGCGCCCAAACCCCGGATCGGCACCACAAGAAGCACACCGAGCATTGCCAACGAAGTGTTTTTCCAGCAAGCCATCGTGATTCTCCATTCCCTCTCGCCGCGGAGGCGCCGCTGCGAGGCGCTTGTAGCAACTCTTGGGGTCAGACTCCGTGCGAACAGGCGGAGTCATCCCTCAGTGACAAAGGCGAAATCGACAGGATGGAGAGCTATATTAGAAGCAGACAGGTTTGAAGCAAAGGACTTAAAGGCGGGGAAACCGGATGCCAAAGGGCGTGGGCGTGTACCGGAGCCCATACTGGCGAGAGAACCAACCCGGGGACAACGTGCGCATCAAGCTGGGCGATTCCGCTTGCTAGCTTAGTGTCGGCCTTGGGCTGGGCAACAGCACTGGGGTCACTGGCAGTGGAAACCTGGCAGCAATTTGACGCAGGCCCCTTAGCAGGGCTTCCCTTCGCCGGAATGCAGCAATCATGAGCTGCAGCGACACAAGGGGTACACCACGGCCGCAGGCCTGAGAACTGGACCAAGACCGCTGCCAGCAGAATGTATGTAAGCCGCTTCACCTATCCAGCCACCCTAAAGAACTATACCCTTCTCCTTTCTTAGACGCAAGATCAACCAAAAAGTCACATGAGGCAAGCCGTGGCCGGCAGTGATAACCCATAAAGGTCGCCATGACCGAGGTCAGAATACTGTTCCTGGCTTCCTTCCGACAAACCTCACAGCCGCCTGTGGCATGCCTTGGCTACGCGTGTTCAAGTATCACTGTTGAGGGAATTCGCGCAGGCTATTAACAAATTCAATGCAGCCCTATTCTGCCTGTAACAAAGCCCGGAAATTTCTGAGCCCACGAGTTATATACCTTGAATTTCTACACACATCTTCTGTACAATGGCGACATTGTTGCTCTGAAACAGAATCCTGGGTAGGGTCTCGCAGAGATGGCCAAATTGTCCGCAAGAGATGAAGTCTCAAGACTGAAATTGACAACCGTAGTTTTCTGCCTACTGGGTTTCGCCCTCCTGCTCAGCGTTGACCTGCCGGTGGCTGAGGGGCAGACGACCGAGCATCCCTTTATTGAGCCGGATGCCATCAAGTCCGAAACCTGCCTAACATGCCATCCGGACAAGAAAGAAGGTAAGTTCGTCCACTCCGCTGTCGCCATGGGCTGTGAAAGTTGCCACCAAGCGGCTTCTGAGAACGGCAAAACGAGCCTAGCGCTTGTGGCGAGAGGTGGAGAACTGTGTGCCATGTGCCACGAGGCCAAGAAAGACCCCGTCCTGCATCGGCCTTACAGGGATGGGCAGTGCCTGATTTGCCATGATCCCCACACCGGTAATTTCCCGCGCCAAGCGCGTGTTGAAACGAATGTGCTGTGCCTGAGTTGCCACGGCGCGAATCGACCGGACGTGAAAGTCAATCGGGAAGTGAGAACGGTGTCGTTGCTGGGCAACCAAACGCTATCCATCGAGGATTATCGCCTGGCCACGAAGATCGGCCTCGATCGCTCGGGCACCCGGGGCCATCCCATCATGGGTCACCCCATCACGGGCAAGGACCCACGCCAGAAGGACGCAACGCTCAGTTGCTTGAGCTGCCATACCCCGCACGGCTCGGCGCTGCCGAAGCTGCTGCCCGCCGACGTCAAGTCCCAGATCGGGCTTTGCGGAGAGTGTCACCGGTGAGAAAAGGTATGCACCGGAAGACCTCGCAGTTTTGCACCCAAGGTTTGAAAGCCAGCTTGGCTTTCCTTCTACTCCTCGGCTCGACTGTTGCGGAGCCAGCCTGGGCCAAGAAGAAGGCCGAGCCCCGCAGGATCCCGACACTCGTCTGGCCGTTGCCCCCGGAGAAGCCCCGCCTTAAGTACGTCGGCTCGATCTACGGGGCCGCCGATATTGAGCCCGCGAAGAAGGCCAGTTTCCTGGATCGTTTGGCGGGCATTGGGCGGCAGGATTTCAAACTCACTTTCGTCAAGCCCTACGGTATCGCCACCGATTCGCACGGGCGCATCTACGTTGCAGATAGCGGACAAGGGTTGATCTTCGTTCTGGATCGTGGCCAAGAACGCGTGACCTTCATCGGCCGAGGCGCTCAGGTGCGGCTGCGCGTGCCCATCGGCATCACGGTGGACGGCAAGGACCGCCTCTGGGTGGCGGACGCGGTGGGCCAGCACGTCTATGCCTTCGACGGCGAAGGAAACGTCCTGATGGCACTGGGCAAGCAGGACGAGATGGTCAACCCCACCTCCGTAGCGGTGGACAACGCCCGCCATCGGCTTTATGTGGTGGACTCCAAGCAGCACGCAGTGCTCGTCTACGACTCCGAATCCGGGCAGTTCCTCGCCAAGTTCGGCCAGCGCGGCAACGACGCCGGCCAGTTCAACTTCCCCACTAACATCACCCTCGACCGCCTGGGCCGGATCTACGTGACCGACACGATGAACTGTCGCGTCCAAGTTTTCAACCCGGACTACGCGTTCACGGACATGTTCGGAAAGCAGGGCACCCGTTTCGGCCAGTTCCTGAAGCCCAAAGGCATAGCGCTCGATAGTTTTCAAAACATCTACGTGGTGGACTCCGACTTCGACAACTTCCAGATCTTCGATCAGAACAAACGCCTGTTGATGTTTCTGGGCGGCGTGGGGCGGTTACCGGGCGCGTTCTGGCTGCCCGCCGGTATCCACATTGACCGGCACAACCAGGTTTACGTCGCCGACCAGAACAACCGGCGCGTGGAAATCTTCCAGTTACTGAGCGGCGAGACGGTGGAACCCCCGACTCCTCCGACGGCGATCGCCGCCGCGCCGCAACCGCCATCGCAAGCGGGTAACCCAGGTGTAATCAGTCACAAGGAAATCCAAAAGGAACCCAACGACACCAAATAAGGAGAACCAACGACATGACGCGTAAATTAGTACTTCTTCTTTCTCTCATGGTTGGGTTGTTTATGGCCACGAATGCGAGCGCGCAATACTCGAGAATCTCCAACATCGTGACCACCACCCACAACATGTCCTCCACGGGATCTGGGGACATCAAGGCCGTGTCGAACACCCAGATCTGCTACTACTGCCACGTTCCGCACCAGGAGGAGGCAACGACAGACCCTTTGGTCACCACAGCACCGAACGGGCAAGACCCCCTGTGGAACCACTACCTGTCCAGCACCGCGAGCTACGGGGTTTACAGCAGCCCGTCGTTTGATCCCTTGGGGACCGACATCGCTGACCTGGGCGGCGCCACTGCCGGCTCAGCGGCAGTCTCGAACCTCTGCTTGAGCTGCCATGACGGCACCGTCGGGGTCAACACCGTCTACAAAGGCCAGTACAAGTCGGGGGCCCGAATCTCTCCGGACTTCGGCGGCGGCAACAACGTTGCGATTTACATGCCGGCGGACATGCAAGTCGGCTCCGACACACTCGGACTTCGTGATGAACACCCCCTCAACTTCACCTACGACGCGGCGCTGGCTGCCAAGTCAGTGAGCTTGGTGGTGCCGACCGTCGAGGTGAGCAACCTGGGCGGAACCCGGACAGGGCTTCGAACATCGAGCGGGAAGTTCCTGCCCTTGTTCGCGAACAAGATGCAGTGCGCGACCTGCCACGATGTGCATGACAACACCTCGTCCAGGCCGTTCCTGCGCGCCTCCACTACGGGCAGCGAGATTTGCCTGGCTTGCCACGGCAAGTAACTTTGACCTGGAACCCTGTTGCCGCACGGCAACAGGGTTCCCTAACCCTGAACGCAGGAAGTAGAGAGCAGCATGAACACATGGAAGAGAAGCACGGCTAGGAGGCCCAGTCCCGGGGGTGTCCTATGGGTCGGCCTGGCGGTCAGCCTTGCTTTGTCCGCTTCTGTCTTCGCCCAAACGCCAAGCCATCCGCCCGTGAGCCCGGAGGGCGTGGCGGCCCGGGTGAACGGGGTCGCCATCACCGAGACCGCTGTTGCCGACGAGATGGAAACACTCTACCCGTCCAATGCGGCGCATGGTGGCATTCGGCCCGGGAAACTGAAGGAAATCCGCGCGGAGGCCCTGGAAGAACTCATCGCACAGGAACTCGCCTACCAGCAGGCGGTCAAGGCGGACGGCTTGGTTCCCATGGCGGAAGTTCGCGTGGAATACCAGCGGGCGCGGTCGAAGTACGGCGTCCAGGCCTTTGACCGGCCTCTTCAGGCTAGCGGCCTCACCCGCCAGCAATACCTGAAGAAACTTCAGCGCCGGATGACCCTGGAGCAACTGACGAGGCGGAAGGTGTATCTGCCCTCTCGCGTGGGTCCCCAGGCCCTGCGCGCCTATTACCAACAGAACCTCAAGAAATTCCAGCGGCCGGAACGGGTCCACACCCGACTGATCCTGGCGGCGGTGGATGCCAAGGCCGGTCCGGAACAAGAGCGCAAGGCTCGCGAAAAGATCGACAAGGTCTATCAGGAACTGCGGGCGGGCAAGGACTTCGCCGCGCTCGCCCAGCAGTATTCCGATGATTTCTACCGGGTGAAAGGCGGGGACGTGGGCTGGATGCATCGCCTCAGCATGGAGCCGGATTTCGAAAAGGTGGCCTTCAGCCTGCCCGTGGGACAGTTCAGCCAGCCCTTCCGCACCCCTTACGGTTACAACGTGATGAAAGTCGAAGGCCGGGAGTCCGCGCGACTCATGAAGTTCGAAGAGGCCCGCGAGCGGCTGAAGTCAGAACTGGAAGAGAAGAAGTTCGCCGAGTTACGTCAGACCTGGGTGGACCAACTCAGGAACGGCGCAAAGGTCGAAATCCTCCAGACCGAGGCAGCAAGTGCCCCGTAGGCTGCGCACTGATAGGTTTACAGTCGAGGCGCGGATATGGAGACCGTAAGTAATGAAGCGGGTTGTGATCTTCATTGTGACGCTGAGCTGGCTCGGGGGGACTACTCTCCTGGCGCAGAGCGCCGACCACCGCGCCTTGCAGCTCAATGGTTACGGGGGCTTCGGCTTCGGCCACACCAATATCCAATCCGGGAGTCTGTTCGATTCCAATTATCGCGATCTGTCCAGCGAACTGGGACTCGACGCCTCCGGGGCACTTTATGACTCCCGGCTCCTGAACTACTCCTTCTCGACCTATTGGGATGGGAACAACACCGCCATTGACCAGGGCAGCGCCCGCTCGAACGGCTTGAGTTACAGCGGCGGCGTCTCTTTCCTTTCGCAGCGCTCCTTCCCGTTCACTTTCTACTTTTCTCGCAGCCGTTCGAACGTTAACGGTTCTCTCATCCCCGCCTTCTCCACTCAGAACAACATTTGGGGCTTGCGCGGCGAGCTGAAGCAACCCCGGTTGGCCCTGATCAGCTACAACTTGGGGATTGGCAAGACCGAAAGCGACTTGCCCAACGGTGACGTGTTCGACACGCGCAACCGGTTCGCCAGCGTCAGCGCCACGCGCAAGCTGCTGGGGTGGGACTTGCGCTTCGGGGAGGACTACTTCAAGACGGTCAGCACGTTTTCCAATTTCTTTGACCGCAACAACACCGCCAGCTTCGACGCTTCGCGCGCCTACGGCAACCGGATCCAGGCGAATTGGGGCGTGGCCTACTCCACCTTCGCTTTCAAGGACTTGACGGGTGCTAGCACCTCCAACTCCGGGGTGACTCTCATCAACGGCAACCTGACCTGGAAGCACACCGAAAAGCTCGACTCCTTTTACAGCTTCACCGTGGCCCGCAACGCGGTGAATACCTTCCGTCTTCTAGCACAGGCCAACGGCAGCGGCAGCGGGAATCTCCCCTTCAACGCGCAGTCGCTGGATTCCACTTCCGAGACCTTCGCCACCGGAGCCAGCTACCGCCCCACCACGAACCTGAGCTTTAACGGTAGCCTCACTTACAATCACAACGGCATTCCAGAGCAATCGCTGACCTCGCTGCCCGCCGGGGCGCGAAACGTCATTACCACTGATATATTGAACGGCACCGCGGGTTACAGCTATCGCCGCAAAATCTGGAAGCTCGAATATCACAACGCCAGCTCGCTCAACCTGCAACGGTTCAGCCTGTTGAGCGGCACGAGCGACAGCGGACTGGGGTTCGGCCTGGATAATGGTGTGTCGGGCGGCGACGTGCGTAAGCTGCGCTTCAGCGCTGCCTACCGGTACAACCGGCGGTCGAACCCGATCTTTTTTAATGTCGTCACGACGTCCGACCAGCACGCGACGCTGAAACTCGACAGTGAGTACTTCCGCTTCCTGAGCCTGCAGGGACTCGCCGATATTGGGAGCACGAAACTGGATCTGGCTGGCTCAAACATCCATCTCGACACCAGCAATTACATGCTCTCGGCGACCTTCCCCCGGCGCAGGCTGAGCGTGTTTGCCTCGCGGGGCGTTTCCAGCTCCGCCGAGCGTTTTCTCGGCATCGACTCCGTCATCTTCCAGCCGGGCGGTTCGACGGGCGGTGTGCCCGTGCCCGGACAGCTCCTGAACCCCTTGATCTTCTCCGATGTGATGAGCCAGCGCGTAGGGCTGGTCTGGCGTCCGCGGATCAATTTGGAGGTGGAGAGTCGCTACTCAAACAATCGGTATCTCTTCAGCTATCTCAACGACGTCGAAAACCGCTACAAACAGTTCGACACGACCGTCCAATACAAGTTCGGACGGTTCACGGTTCTGGCCGGGTACGGCAGGGCCAGCGGGGAGGCCATGCTCTTCAACCAGCAGGTAAACCGCTTTTACTTGCGGGTCCGGTTCCCGTTCCACATTCTGTGACGTCGACTATGAGTGTATTGAGGGCAAGCTTAACTGCGCCAGGTTATGCGGCAGGAGGTCAGTGACACGCCGGCTGGTTCCAAGGGCTAAGGAGTTTCCCGTTGGTTCGGCCACAGGTCTACCATGTTCGGTACCAACCCAATTGAGAGACGCAAAGCGAAGGCCTTCCTCCCTCGGCGCGCGGAGCTGTGCCTGATGCGTGCCCGCGGGCTTCTCCACCTTGGCCTTCTCCTGCTCCTGGTGCTACCCGGAGCGGTGTCGGCGCAAACGCGTCGAAACCCGCAGACGGATCTGGTTTGGCCCTCTCCCCCAGAACCCGCCCGGATCGAGTTTGTGCACTCCTTCTCACGAGCCGCTGATTTCGGCTGGAAACGCTCCCTGTGGCGCAGGTTCGTGGACTGGGCCATGAATGAGAGTGACCCTTCGATCTTCCAAAGGCCGTTTGCGGTTGCGGTCGATGCCCAGGGCCGGTTGATCGTCGCCGATGCGGGGGCGCGCGATGTGAAGATCTTCGACCCGCAGAAGAAATCTGTCAGCGTCATTCGGGGCTACCGGGGAAAGCATTTTGGCGCGCCGGTCAGCGTCGCCGTGGACGACGCGCAAAACATCTACGTCAGTGATGCCGGCGGCGGGCGCGTTTTCAAGTTCTCCTCCCGGGGGAAGCTGCTGGACATCGTCGGCGGCGAAGAGGGAGCTTTCAAGCGTCCGGCGGCGATTGCCTTTAATCCCACGAATCGCCTGCTCTATGTGGTGGACACTGCGCGTCCGCGTATCTTCGCCTACGCGACCGACGGGCGGATGGCGCTGAAGTTCGGCGAGCGCGGCACCGGGCCGGGCCAGTTCAACTTTCCCACCTTTATTGCCGTGGACCACGAAGGCAAGCTCTACGTCAACGACACCCTCAACTTCCGCATCCAGGTCTTTTCCGCGGAGGGGCAATTCCTCCGCCAGTTCGGTGCCGCCGGCGACGGCTCAGGCAATATCAACCGCCCCAAAGGCCTGGCGATTGACTCCGACGGCCACATCCATATTGCCGAGGCCCTTTTCTCGACGGTCCAGGTCTTCGACGCCCAAGGAAATTTCCTGCTCAATTTTGGCGCGGCAGGCTCAGCCCGCGGCGAGTTCTACATTCCCGCCGGGGTAGCCATTGACCCAGCCGACCGCATCTACGTCGCGGACCCGTTCCAGCAGCGCGTACAGGTCTTCCAATATCGGGCCGAGGCAAGGACACAAGCGCAGCTCGTCGAGGGAGGTGGCCGGTGAAACGCCTCCTCCTATTCACCTTTTTGATTGTGGCCTACTCCTCAACCGCCTTGGGCCAGAACAGCGTCATCAGCAAGCTGCATAATTCCCGACATGATTTCAGCGTCTCGGGCGCGGCGACGGTCAAAGCGCAAGCCGATGACACTCTCTGCCTCTTCTGCCACACGCCGCACAACGCCAAGCCGGCGGTGCCGCTCTGGAACCACAAACTCTCAGAGGGTTACACCTACCAGGTTTACCAGAGCGCAACGCTCAAGGCCATCGTGGCGCAACCGCAGACGGGCGACAGTTCCAAGCTTTGCCTGAGCTGCCACGATGGTACCGTGGCTCTCGGCGACTCCGTGAACAACGGCCTGATTCCATTTCAAAACGTACCGATGGACCAGAAGATGCCAGCCTCCAGCCCCAGCAACCTGGCGGGCCCCGGCCTCAACCTGGCCGACGACCATCCCTTCTCCTTTGCGCCCGATCCGGCCGTCAACAACCAGATACGCCTGCCGGCAACAGGCGACCAAGTCAAGCTCGACCACCAGGGCCGTCTGCAATGCACAAGCTGCCACGACCCGCACAACGAATACGTCGATCCCGTCGAGAACCGTTTCCTGGTGAAGAACAACTCGGCGGCGGCGATCTGTGCTACCTGCCACGATTTGAAGGGCGGGGTGGGGGCGAATCTCTGGAGCTGGAGCGGTTCGCAAGGGCAGGCCTCGGGCCACAAGACGGCGGCCAACGCCTACGACGCCTCGACCAACGCAGGGGTCGCTTGGCTGGGCTCACACACGGGCTATACGACCACGGCCACCAACGCCTGCGCCGCCTGCCATCGGCCGCACACGGCCCACGAAAGCGCGCGCCTCCTCAAGGGGCAGACCGACCAGGTTTGCTTCCAATGCCACGACGGGAACCCGTTGACGGCCCTGCGGGATGTGAAGTCAGAGTTCACGGGGAAAATGTACGTTCACCCCTCGCTGGGGCCGCAGGCCAGTCACGACCCCAACGAACCCCCCGACTCTATCCTCACTCGCCACGCGGCCTGTGACGATTGCCACAACGCGCACGCCGTGCGCGCCAATGTGGTGACCCCTGTACCCCCTCAACTCCCGGCCGCACTGCTGGGCCAAAGCGGCATCTCGGAAAACGCCTCGCCGCGTGACCCGCGCCGCGGGGGAACAGACGCCCTGTACGAGTACGAAGTGTGCTTCAAGTGCCACAGCTACAATCCCAACAAGCCTCAGTTGCCCGGCTACTCGACGTTCGGGCCTTTGCCCAACCGCCAACTCCTTTCCACTAATCTCCAGCAGGCCTTTGCCTCGGCTGTTTCGTGGCACCCGGTCACTCGGCCGCGCGGACTGAGTTCCGGTGCCGGCACCGCGGTGCCGAGCCTTCTCAGCGCCCCCGTGGACTCGACCGGCGCGCCAATCACGGGCCGGACCCTCTCCGCGTCGTCGCAGATCTACTGCGTGGATTGCCACTCGAACGATAGCGGAAGGAACTTGGGCAGTTCCTACACCGGACCCGCAGGGCCGCACGGCTCGAACGTGAACCACATCCTCGAGCGCGGCTATATTATCGAGAGCCCCACGGGCACGCCCGGCGACACGCCCGATATCCCTTACTCTGCATCCAACTATGAACTCTGCTTCAAGTGTCACAGTGAGCAGAGCCTCCGTAACGACGATAGTTTCAAGAAGCACTGGACGCACATGCAGAAGGCCTCGTGTGCCACCTGCCACGACTCTCACGGCGTCCCCAACGGGACCGCGGTGAACAACGGCAGCTTGGTGAATTTCGACCTCAACATCGTGGCCCCCAATTCGACCGGCCAGGGCCCTGCCTGGACGGACCTGACACCCGCGCCCGGATCCACTTCCTTCCAGGGTAGCTGCAGCCTCCGTTGCCACGGCAAAGACCACACCGGCGCGACCTACTGAACGGGCAGCCCTAGGGAGGCCAGCGGTGGGGGAGCACAGTGCCAAAGCGGCCACGTTCCCCGTCCAAGCCGGTTGACGAAGGCCGCGCCCTCATTTATTATCACCGCCGCCCTGCTCTCCGTTCGGAGACCATGGACTCCGAACGTCAAGGGCATGCGAGATCGGAGCCCGGGATTGCCGGCTGAGGTATGCCCCTCGCGATCCCGACCGACCAACCTCATGGCACCAGCTCCCGAGGATCGAAGGCGACATATACGGCTACCGGTACAAATACCCGTGGTCCTGCGAGGGACCGATGCCGCGGGCCGGGACTTCTTCGACCGCGCGGAGGTCGTGTCAGTCGACGCACGGGGAGGGCGAGTTCGCACCCGCTTTCTCTTGAAAGTGGGGGCTGAGGTTACGATACAATTGCCCACCGAAGAGAATACCAAGCGCCTGCGCGTGGTCTGGAGAGGGGAAGCAGGGAGCTTTTACGAGGGCATGATCGGAGTAGAGTTCGTAGAGCCAGACGTGACCTGGAATCTCGAAAGTCTGCGGGCGCGCTGGGGAGCCCGGGCGTTCTGAGGAGCAGGGAGCGAAACCTGGGAGAAGTTCTCTGGTCAGCCGGGGGCAGCCTCCTTCTGGGTCGAGGCGGATTGCGGCTTCTGATATAATCAAGGCTCGTCTTCTTATGAGTCAACCGGAACAGAGAAAAAGCGAGCGCGTGCTGCTGAGGATTCCCATCCGGGTGATGGGCTTCGAAACGGCGACGGGGGAGTTTTCGGAGGACTCATACACCGTCACCGTGAGCCGCACCGGCGCTCGCATTGCTCTCCGACGCCACGTGGCAGTCAACGACACACTGCGGATCATCAATCTGGAGAATTACAGCGAGGCCGATTTCCGCGTGGTGGCGCCCACCGGCTGGGCCGGCAGTGATATCAACGAGTGGGGCGTGGAGTGCTCCGAGCCGGGCCGCAATGTCTGGGGAATCGAATTCTCGGCTCCCCTGGCGGGAGAAGCCGGCGCGCTGATCGAGTGCCAGGATTGCCACAAAGAGGCCTTCTGGGCCCTGACTTCGATGGAGTTGGAGGTGCTGGACACCTCCGGCGTCGTCCAACACGATTGCAGTCAGTGTGGAAGGCCCACCTACTGGATGCACGCCGACGTCACGCGCCGCCCGCAGGAATTCCCTCCCCTGGAGGCTGTGGCCACGCGCCCGCAGCCGGTCAAGACTGAGAAAGAGAGTGAGAAGCGCCGGAACAAACGCCTGGGGATGAAGCTGCCGATCCTGGTGCGCGGACCTTTCGGCCAAGACGAGATCACCAAGACAGAAAATGTGTCCAAGAGTGGCCTGGCGGTCTCCCTGACCATGGATTTGGGCGTGGGCGACGTGGTGCGCGTGGTGTATCCCTATAGCCCGGTCGGCCAGAACATCGAGCAAGGAGACTTTACGGCCTTCGCCTCGTCCACTGACGTCACCACTTGCTCGCTGTTTCTCATCCAACCAGGAGAGCCGGATTTGGTCGCGCCGGGTCCGCTCGCGCCTCCACCGCAGCGCCCTGCGCCCTCCGAGAGGTGAAACCATGGGCTTGACGCTATCACGAAGGGATTTCCTGGGGGCAGCGTTGCTGGCCTGGCCCATGTCCGAACTCCTGCCTGTCCGGGCGGCAGGAACGCGACCACCACTTCCCTACAGGTTGGGCATCATCACGGACGAGGTGACAGAGGACTTCGCGCCGGCTCTCGATTTCATCGCGCAGTATTCCCTGACGTACTGCGAGCTGCGCGAACTCTGGAACAAGAACATCATGAACGTCTCCCAGGCAGACCTGACCCGCGCGAAGGCGCTGAT
>JBEKCQ010000061.1:0-24843 GCA_050014795.1 Terriglobia bacterium
CGCGCCGTAAACAGGTCGCTGTCCTTCTACATCATAAAGCTGGCCAGACTTGGCGGCTATCTTGCTCGCACTGGTGATCCTCCGCCGGGTAATACGGTCATGTGGCGTGGGCTCTCCCGGCTCACCGACATCGAGCTTGGGTTCAATGCGGCCAAACTTGTGGGTAATTGAAAGGTTTGCCGGACGGATACGATTGAGTTTGGTGACGAGAAGTTCGATTCTCCGCAGTCCGGTTCCGCGCAGAACAAGGCGGGTTTCGGCGAAGATCCGCGCTTTCTTGCGCTCCATGGAGTGGAGAAACCAATTGGGCAGACTGAATGGCGGAGAGGGTGGGATTCGAACCCACGGGCCGATTGCTCGGCCACACGCTTTCCAAGCGTGCTCCTTAAGCCACTCGGACACCTCTCCGCGCCGCTTCCGCCGCAAATCTCCTCCGCCGATCACCAGTATACCATCGACGACGCTTTGGCAGCTCGGCAGGGACGTCAGGGGACGGTTAAGCACAGGCACCCTTGTCGGCAGATGAGAGGAGTGCCTTCCCGAGCCTACTTGAATCTCTGCCGGAACTTCAACTCCATCCCGAAAATCCCGTTCTGATCGCGAGCGCCTACTAACGAGACTCTATCGCTCACCGCCCATTCGAACTGAATGATGCGTTGCTGCGAGGAAGCTGTGGTGGTCACGTAAGTCAGCGTAAGGTCGCGGGTCACCTGTTGTTCCACTGTGACGCGGGCGCCACCAGTACTGCCGAGGACGCCCACATTCGGGTCAACCTTTATCCGACTGACCCCAAACAATCGCTGGATGCGCCCCGATACTTGAGTGGAGAGTGCCTCGGAAAGCAGAGCGCTCGCCCCCACCGAGGGTACGGGTTGAGCTGCGGTGGTGGCCATCTCCTCTTGCTGGCGTGCGTAGCCAAAGGCCAGAAGCGAAATGATATCGACGGTGGGAAGTGGCGGGTCGGAACGGTAAGAAACCTTCACGCGGTCCAGTGGGCCGGAAACGTCAAGCGTCAAGTCGTAGCGTTGCACGCGGGTCTGTGCTTCGAGGTCCACCACCGCCTGAGTGCGAAAGGGATTGGTCATGCTGATGTCGCCGCGGTTGAGCTGGTAGCGATTGCCGCGGAAAACCGCCTCGCCACTGAGGATGTGGATGGTTCCAACTTCAACGGGATTCGCGAGCGTTCCCTGGAGGTGCAGGTCGAGGTCGGCCACCAAGCGGAGGTCCCGCGTCTCGAGCCTCACGGCTGGGGCTGACACGACCTGGATGTTCAATCGGATATTCGACGCCAGCGGGGACGCTATGGCAGGGAGTCTGGTTCCTACGGCCCCTCCTGCCTCCCCGAGTCTTGCTAACCAGTTGAAGTCCTGGCCGGTGAACATTTGCCGGACGGTGAGTTCCCCGCCGACTTGCCCCCGCTCTGCGGTCCCAATCAAGCTGAGGGTGCCGTCCAGCGCAGAAGTGAACTCCGTCGGGTATCGAACCCGCACCTGACTCAGCTCAGCTCGCAGATTGAACCGCGGCGAGTCGCCTAGGGTTACAGACCCTCCCAGGGCCACCGCGCCTCCACCGCTCAGGCCACGTAGCGAACGTACCGTAGCGCGGTCTGCCTCCAGCGCGATCTCGCCCTTCAAGCCGGTCAGGCGGAAGGGAAGATCGCCGTAACTCAGGTTCGTGTCCTGGACGCTGAGCGTCCCATAGAACAGGGGGTGTCCCAGGCTGCCGCTCACGCGCAGCTTCACTTCGGACTGGCCTGTGGCCTGGAGCGCCGGATCGATCAGGGCAAGCAGCACCGCGTCAGCTGTTCCCTGTGCGACGAGGGACAACGCTACGGGTTGGTTGAAATGGACTGACCCCTCGACCTCGAGGTTCGTGGAGGGACCTCGCATTTTGAAACGATTTGCGACCAGGGTGCGATTTGCATAGTGAAAATCGACCGGCTGGTCGTTTTTCCAGGTCAGGCTGGGAAAACTGACTTCCAAGCTTTGAGCCCGGCTTTGGACTTCAAGCTGACCGAGTTTCTTCAGGGGGCCCGTGACGGTGAATGCTCCGCTGGTAGTCACGCGCGCGGGGAAGTTCTTCTCGAGCAGGGTGCGAATCCAAGGGTCGGCGCGGAGGTTTGCATATTGGCCCGAAAGTTCAAGGGGCCAATCCCCTTCGGCCCGCACGGCGCCGGCGATACGACCCGTGCCAGCAGACCCTTGGAGTTGACCCTCCAGCCGAATCTGCTCCCCTTTCCAACCGATCTGTCCATGTAGGTCACCGATTAAAGCACCATTGATGGAGGCCTCTCGGAATCCCCACGTTGCCAGGAGAGTCACATCGTCCGGCGTCCCCTGGGCGCGCAGGTCAAAGCCGAGGCGACCATCCACTTTGCCTTGCCCACTCGAGTCATGCAGCGGGGCAAGGCGCTTGAAATCCGCCAGAGAAAAATCGACGCCATGGAGTTCGGTCCAGAATATGCGTTGAGAAAGGCTGACGCGGGCTTGGCCCGTCAGTCGGCCATTGCCCTTCGCCAGTTGGACATCTTCAAAATAGCAGACCGATTCCGCGATGCGCAGACGGGCAGCGAGCGAATCAAACGGCTCACCAGCCAGCGCGCCACGTTCCACGCGAATCTCCCCTCCGCCGGAGAGATTCGATGGCGTGCCTGCGACCTCGAGCCGAACCGTGGCGAATCCATCAACAGGGAAGCGGACGCCCAAAACGGTTCTCAGGCCCTCGAGGGACGCGCGCTCGAGGCGTGCCGTGAGATGCGCCGGAGCATTTCGTGCGACGTTCCAATCCACGAGGGTGACGAACCCGGCCATTGCAAGAGTGCTTTCGTCGCGTCGCAGGCGCGCAGAAGAGACCTCCAAGCGGTCGGGTACCATCACCACATTTGCCGTGAGGCCATCCCATGCCCAACCACGATATTCGAGCGGCCCAATTTCGACCTGTCCACGAACCTGTGGGTGAGTGACAGAGCCTGTGAGCTCGCCAGTGAACGTCGCCTCGGACTTGGGTTTGAGGGAAATGGAATCCGTGCTGCCGGTGAGCGATTCGACCGCCGGTCTCCAATCTTCGAAGTCGGTAGCCACAACCCGCAAGGTTATGCTTGCTTGTTGCATTCCCAGAGTTCCGTGTGCGGTGAGAGTCGAGTGCGGTGTCTGGAACTCGGCATCTTGAATCTCGAGGACGACGCCACGCGCCGCACTTGCGCTGCCCCGCACGAAGCCACGGACCGGATGGGCGTCCGGAGGGCCGGCAGCCGGCGGCTGCGTTTGCAGGTCGAATTGGGAGTGGAAGTTCTCCCCTCGGCCCTCCCACGTAGCGTCCAGAGTGCCGTTGACCTGAGACGCCCCGCCCAGGCGATGCAAAGCTGTCGGTAGGGCAGAGAACGAGCTCAGCGCCGCGTCCAACTGCAGGCCGTGGAGTTGGGTGCGCAGAACGACTAGGGGCAAGGCCCTTTGGAGGATGATCTCGGCGCGGCCCTGGGCGATGCCACCCAGCGCGGAGATACCGAGGTTTGATAGCTCGATATGGTGACGGTCCGCTGAGTAGTCCGCAGACAGGTCGATGCCGCTTACCTGGAACGCCGATGATTGGACCGAGAATCCGCGAACCTGGATGCGCCCTTTCGCCGCGAACTCGCCCTTACGGTAGTCTGCCTGGCCAGTCCAATCGCCGTTCCCACCCCGGATCTCCTGGAGCCGCAGGGCTTGGGCGAGTTCAGCGACTTCGCCGCTCGCCTGGAAGGAAAGCTGCCCTTCAGGAGATGCCCAATTGGAGAGGCTGAAAGCGCCCTTTCCATGGAGTCCGGCGCACTGCCAGGCCAGCGACGTTGTCTTCAGCCCTTCACCCGACAACTCGAATCGCGCCGCAGCCGTCGCAGTGGGGAACGTGCGACCTGGAGTCTTGATTGTCATCCCCGAGGTGGAGATGCTGCCTGAGTAGCGTCCTGAAGGATCACGGCGCAAAAGGAGGGCTAGGTCCTGCGCGTTCAGATCGATGGGCAGGTGCTGGTCATTCCAGAAGAAATGCGTTTGGGCCAGTGTCAGCCTTCCGATGGAGAGATCAGCCAGCAGGTCTGCGGAATGGCGAGCGCTGAGAAATGCGCGCGGTGCTGGTAAGTTTGTCGAACCATCGCTGCGCGTGTAGACGTGAACCTCCGCCCCGTCGCAGTCGAGACTCCGCACGATAAACTTCGGGCGGAGCAGGGAAACAGGATTGAGCCGGATTGCCACGCTTCGGGCTGAAAAAAGAGGCCACTCTCCGGGAAGCCGCCTTCCATCAAGAACCAGCCCACGAAAAGTAGCTTGAAAGACTGCGGGCTGGAAGCGGAATTCGCGGAGCTCGACACGCCCGCCAGTAAGGTTCTCTAGTTCCAAGACCACGCGCCGTTGGAGCACGCGGTGGAACCAAGCTGTGCTCACCACGCCGAGGACCACGGCAGCCAGAACGCTCAGCGCCCCTGCTGCGTAGAGCAATCTGCGGAACCATCTGCGCGTCTCGGGTCTTTTTGAACCCATACCTGCGGTGTCCTAGAACGAATGAAGTCTGACGCGGCGACCGGCTTTGAGTTCTTGCAGCCAAGTCGCCAGTAGTTGATCGATTTTCTGTTGCACGAGGATCTCCCGGATCTGGCTTTCGACCTCCTCCAGAGCCGGTGCGGGCCCGGCCGTGTGCCGCGCGTACTCGGGCACGAACGTCTCGTGGTAGTACGCTTCGATCTCTGTCCGTTCAACCCAGGCTGCCGACCGCAAGCGCTGATCGATGATTTGGAGCACAGAAGCTTGATCTTCCAGGCGGCTCAGGACTTCCCCCTCGCTTGTGCCGAGCGTCTGAAGCGCCGACTGGAACGCCTCCTCACTTGGATACTTCTTTCGCACTTCGGCGAGTGCCTGGGCAGCTTGCCGAGGCAAGTCAGCCCGCCCGATGCTTTCCGCCTCAGCTTCCTCTGCCAGCAGCCTCTGGTCGATCAGGCGGTCCCGGACACGTTCCAGGATGGCCAGGTCTGGTGGCGTTGCCCGCGTTTGTCCGTTCCGGAACAGTTCAAAACGGTACTCTTGCTCGATGTCGCTCGCCGTCAGCGCGACGTTGCTGATGGAGGCCACGACACGGTCCACGGTTTCAGCCGCTGCGCAGGGCACAACGCCTGACACAGCGACGAGCACGAGGCCAAGCGAGAGCCGGCCTAGAAGCTTTGTCCGATGCTTAAGAAGAACTGAAAATGCGATAATCGGCGAACCTCCACTACCCCCGCTGGGTTGACTGTCCGATCGATGACTTGATACCAAGGAGGGTTAAAGTCATAGCCCACGTCCAAGCGCACCGGGCCGACCGGTGTCCGGTATCGGACACCCAGCCCCGCGACGTGGGAGGTGTAATCGAGATCAGTAGGAGGATTCTGGGTGAGTTTCAGCAGCCGCATGCGCCGGACCGTCGAGTACACGTTCCCGGCGTCGTGAAACAGCACGAAGCCCAGACGCCCTTCCGCGAACCGGGTGCGCAGTTCAAGCGAATTCAGGAACAAGGCATTGCCACCAATGGGGAATCCGGTCTCCGGGTCCCGCGGCCCTGCCTGATTGATGGAAAATCCGCGGTGTGATTCACTGCCGCCCAAAAAGAAACGTTCGGGCAGCGGGATCTCACCTGTGGGACTTACTTGGCCCACAGTTGATTCCACGGCGAAACGCGTATTGCGGGCGAACACCAAGTGAGGGCCCAGACGATAATAGGTGGCGTTCTGCCCCGAAACGCGCACGAAATTGGATTGCGAACCGAGTTTCCTCCAGGAAATTCCTGCGTCGGCCAGGGAGTAGGAGCCATCCGTGGCGTCGGTGGGCTCGTCGCGATGATCATTGGCGTAACTCAATCCCAACATCGCGACACGCGCCGGTCGGCTCAGAAGTGGGATGTCCTGCGGCCGGATCCGAAGCGTAGCCGGATCCACCAGCACATGCCGGAAGCTGTATCTACCCTGAATCCACGCCGTCGGGCTGTAATGCTTTTCCACGGCCACGGAGGCCTCCTCGCGCTCGGCAGCGAAAGTCAGCACATCGCGGCTGCGGTCTATCAGCGCACCGAGGCGTAGATTGAGGTCGCGCCGTGTGGCGAACCGCGGAATAAGGTAGCTGATCGCGCCGCCTTTCTCCAGGGTCGAAAGGCGACCGCGTAGGGTGAAGGTTTGGGCGCGCCCGCCCACATTCAGGCGCACCAGTTCGAAGGAAAGCCGGGGGCTGGCTTTCAATTGCCCTTGGGGCTGGTTTCCGGCTAAGCGCTGCACTTCCATCCCGCCGCCGTAACCCAGGGTCCAGCGCCGGGCTTCCTCCACGTTGACCAGTACTGTCCTGCGAGTTTCCGGACCGCCCGGATCCTCGGTGGCAACCTGAACCTGGTTGAACGTGCCGAGGTCGTAAAGCCGTCGTTGTGATTCCAGGATGCTGCTCTGGCGGAGCGGGTCGCCGCTGCGCAAGGTAAGCTCACGACGGATCGTGCCCTCGCGCGTGTGCTCGTTGCCGATCACGACCACGCGCTGGACTCTCTCCTGAAGCCCGAGCTCAATCTGGTACGTGACGTCTACCTGGTGCGCGGAAGACACCGGCGATGCGTTCCATTTCACCGCAGCGTAAGGATATCCTCGGTCAGCAAAGTAGTTGAGCATGTACTCTCGATCCGCTTGGGCGCGCGTGGGCGAGTACGGCTGCCTGGGTTTCGAGAGTAGGGAAGGCCAGATCTCCTTTTGCGCCTCCGCCTCAATGCCGTGAAGTGCGAGTTGCCCCACCTCGGTCTGGGGGCCTTCCTCGATTGCGAAGGTAACGAACAGTCGCCCCGGCTGGCCATCATGACGATTGTCCACCTGCGGGGTAACGCGGGCTTCGAGAAATCCGCGCGAATTGTAAAGGGCTTGAAGGGCACTCGCGTCGCGCGCGAGTACTTCCCGGCTGAAGATGCCGCGTTCCCGGAAGAAATCCTTGGGATGAATGGTCACGGCCGTCGATAGCTCCTTCGCCGGGAGGGTGTGGTTGCCGCTGAAGGCATAACCCACAAAGATGCCGGGCTCACCCAACGTAACGGAATAGGTGATTTCTACTGTCTGTGAGTTGGGATGAACCACCCGGTCGGCTTTGACCGTCGTGGAGAAATAGGACTTTCGCTCATAGTAGTCTTCCAGGCTCTGCTGACCCCGGTCCACCGCGGCTTTGTCGGTGGCTCCTTCGCGGAAGACAGGGAGAATGTCTTTCATTCGAGAGGCGGATATTCGCGCGCCTCGCACGCGCACGCGCACCAAGGAGCCCGCTTCCACCTGAACCAGAAGCTTCTCGGTATGGCGCTGCGGATCGTGAATCCGGTTGATGAGACTGATGGTTGCCTGCAACCTCCCGCGCTCGGTGTAGAAGCGGCGGATTCTGAAAAGCCCGCGCTCGAGGAGGGCAGTGGTCAGCTGGGAGCCGGGCCGCCAACCGGAAATCGCGGCCAGCTTCTCCGGCGGAACGGTAAGTGTGCCCTGGAACTCCACTCCGCTCAGTTGTGCCGGCTCGCCGGGGACAATTGAAAAGACGATGCCAGCTTCTTGAGTGTCCAGGTTGGGCAGCAACCGCCGCTGGATCGTGGCTTGGTAATAGCCGTTTTCAGCGAGGAGCGCCGCCACGCGTTTTTGCGCGGCGTCGAGTTCGTCTTCTTCGATGCGTTGGCCCAAGCGTAGGCGCGTGGCGGTTGCGAGGGCACGCGGATCGAGACCCTTCGGTGCCCCTTCCAACCGGATGACACCAACAAAAAAAACCGCGCGCCCTGCAAACACCAGCTCCACCCCTGGGCCAGTGAGCTCGGCGTCGGCCCTCAGTTCGCGGAAGCGCCCGGTAGCATAGAGGCGCTTGAGGCTTTCTCGGATTCTTACCCGCTCAAGAGGTTCACCCACCTTTTGCGCAATATGCTGGGCAAAGTCCTCCAGGCGAAGGTGAGCATCACACTCCAACCGGATGCGGGTTACTGGCTGGCCCCAAGGATCCGGGGCCGCGCAGGCGTGTCCGGCGCCAATCCAGCCGACGAGAAAGATGCCGATGCACACCCGCATAGGCAGGGTGGCAGCGACCGAAGGCCCAGACTGCCTCGACCACGCTGTGTTGAAGATGGGCATCCCTGAGACTTGAGCGTGAAGTCTAGTTGAGGAGATGCAGTATCACCCCTGAGCTCCCAACGTTCCGCACCTGCAAACTCCCATTATAGTCTGTGTCCTGCCTCGCGGGGGAAGCGCAGTTCCGTTTTTCTGGTGCTCGTGTGGTGAATGACGACCATCCGAGCCGCGCGCGGCTGGGGTCGGTCGCCACTTGTGGCGAGCGCGTCAGGGCTGCCGGGCCGGACGGAACTCTCTCTCTACCTCCTGGCCGAAGTGCTCAATGAGTCTCAGAGCCTCGCGGGCGTCCTCCTTGCGAGTGCGGTGGTTCAGGACGCAGAAGCGCAGAACGTGGCGCGGGCCGAGGCGCGTTGAGGACAGCATGAGCTGACGGCTGGCGATGATGCGCGCCGCCAGAGTTTCATTCAGGCGGTTGAGGAACGCCTCGTCATTCGCGCCGGTGTTCAGCATGTCCTTGGGGACGTAGCGGAAGGTAAAGACGCCGAGCGCGGGGCCAGTGACAATTCTCAGACAGGGAGAATTCTGAAAGAGCCTGGCGGCGTATGTGGTGAGATCCAGGCACTGGTCAATGACCTGGCGGATGCGTCGGGCGCCGAACGTCTTGACGGTCATCCAGACCTTCAGAGCGCGAAAGCTCCGGGTCAATTGCACACCGTAATCGCAGAAGTTCACTTCGCGCTCTTCGCGCGCCACGTCGGTCATGTACTCGGGGAGGATGCGGAAGGTCTCGCGCATCAGACGAGCTTGGCGGACGATGACGCAGCCGGCCTCGAACGGGCAATAGAACCATTTGTGGGGGTCGAGAACGACCGAATCAGCATGTTCAATTCCCGCCAAAAGCTTGCGGCCTCTTTCCGTAAGGGCTGCAAATCCACCGTAGGCTGCGTCTACATGCATCCAGAGCGAGTTCTCACGGGCAATCTCGGCGATCTCGAGCATGGGATCGATAGCGCCGGTGTTGGTGGTCCCCGCGTTGGCGATCACCACAAACGGCCGCAGACCTTCCTTCCGGTCCAGCCGGATGTGTTCCTCGAGCTTCCTTGCGTCCAGGCGGAATCCTGCGTCGGTGGGGATGCGGCTTAGTTGCCGGGAGTGAATTCCCAGCAGGCGCAGCGCACGATCCACCGAGGCATGAGTCTGATCCGAAAGATACACGACCGCATCGTTCGTCTCGTCGTTGAGGACTGCACGGCGCGCCACGGCGAGAGCGGTCAGGTTGGCGACCGAGCCGCCGCTCACCAGCAATCCGCCCGCTTCGGCCGGCAGCCCCAGCATTTCCTTGAACCAATCAATGACGATCAACTCCACCTGGCTCGGTCCGGAAGACTCCAGCCACGTGCCGGCAAAAACGTTTGTCCCTGCTACCAGGGCGTCTGCCAGCATGCTGACGAAGTTCGGGGCGCTGGGGATGAAGGCGAAAAAGCGGGGGTGATCCAACTGGATGGTGTTCGGCGCCACGTGGCGCGCGTACTCGTCAAACACGCGGTCGAAATCACTTGGCTCCTCCGGCATCGGCTCGCGCAGGAGGCGTTCGGTCTGTTCGCGGTTCAGTTCCTGACCCAGCGTGCTCTCGCGGAGGACGGCAAGCCGCTGGACGATCCAGTCCACGACGCGATAGCCGGCGCGCCGCATCGTTTCCGGGTCAAGGTCGAGAGAGACCTCGGGGATCTTTGCCTCTAGATACTCGAGTGACGTCTCTGACTCCATGGGTCCTCCTGGATTGCTGGACGGAAGTGGGGCGCTGAGGAAGTTAAATTTCTACCGGCCGGACCAAGTCGCCGAGCAGCTTGCCGAGCAGGTTGTCCTGTGGGAAGCCCTGGCCCAGATGTTGTCGGAAGCCTTCGGCCAAGCGAAACCCGGAGAGCTCGCCGGCCCGCTCAGCCATCTCGCGCATGGGATGCGAGGGGCGGGGAATATCCTGCTGGGCGTGCAACCACGCCTGCTGGCTCTCATGGCAGGCGAGCATGCGCTCCTTCAGCGCGAACGTCGGCGAGATGTCAACGAAGAGTGTAGGCCGGATTTCGTCTCCGAAAATGTTCCGGCCGCCGAAAGCCTGCGCGTAGTAAAGATGCGGCACGCGACGCGCCGCCTTGGCTGGTGGGCGAGCACCGGTACGAAAATTCGGCGCCATAGCCGCAAAGCAGGCGCTCTGGCAGAGGCGACTGGCGGTTTCGTGGTCCACCATGTAGTCCACGGGCGAGTGAGTCAGCACCAACTCCGGGTTCACTCGGCGGACAAGCTCCAGCACCTTCTTGACAGTTGGCCCGTCGTAGAAGACCAGAAGGTCCTTTTCCTCCAGGCAGGTGTACGTGGCTTTGACAAGTTTCGCCGCGCGCATCGCCTCCGCCCGGCGGATGCGGGTGATCTTGGCGGGGGGGAGGATGGTGCTGCCGCAATCGCCCGCCGTCATAGTGACGATATGGATCCTCGCCCCACGGTTAGCCAAGGGGGCCAGCGTTCCCGCACAGAGGAACTCCGCATCGTCCGGGTGGGCAAACAGCGCGAGAACTCTGACAGGCTCGACCACAGGAACACCATCCTTCCAACGTCGGTTAACCTACTTCGCCGGGGTGAAGAAAGCAAGCAGCCGTAACTTCCCCCAGGTGACTTCGATGACGCCCCGCTTGTTGTGGTCGCCGAGCGACAGGTTGATCGTGAGCGCTTCGACCGGCTCCTTCTCTTCCTTGAGTTCCATCGGGACCTCAGCCAGCTTGGCACTGGGCTCATACTGGAACGCGTCTTTCGCGGAGACAACCAGCGACCACTTTCCCGGCTCGGCCAGGCGGGCCAGCAGGATGTGCTTGCCCTTCGGGACACGGGTTCCGCCGAAGTCCAGGTCAACATCGGACGTGATCGTTGTGGGAGCGTTGGAGCCGATACGCCAGATGCCGCCGGGCTGAATCATCTTCAGCGGATCGCGACCTTTAAGTTGCGGCCGGCCGTAGTCGATGGAAACGTTCGCACTGCCAATCGTCACCTTGGTTTCACCCCGATCCTGCCCGAATGCCGGACCGGTCAGAATAGTGAACGCCAGCAGGCTTGCCCCGACAAGAATAAAACTGAGGCGACGGGACTTCTTCATGGTCTTCTCTCCTTCTCAAATGTGACCTGGCCGGGCGCTAGGTACGCCACCGGCTCAAATATCGAATCCAGTGGCGAATGATGCCACCTTTTGGACCAATAAGGAACAGGGTCGGGAATATTGTGATGTCCCCGACTCAGCCCGTACCCCTCTTCCCGTTGGAGGCGGCGAGATCGCGCGCCGCCTTCTCAAACCAGCGCCAGTGAAAGAGCAACGAGAATTTGAGGTATTGCGTCAAATAGCTCCATCCGTGGCTGCCGGGACGCAAGGCAAACTCGTGGGGGAACCCTTTAGCCGTGAGCTTCTGGTGGAGGAGTTGTGCGCCCTCTTCGAACCCGTAGCGGTCATGGTCGCCGCAGTCGAAGTACAGTTTCAAGTGCGAGAAGGCTTCCGGATGTTCGGCGAGCGTCAAGGGATTGTTCGCCTCGAAGTAGGGTTCGTTGAGAGGCGAGCCAAACGGCGCCTGGAGAACCCGAGCGTAGAATCCCCAGCGGCCTTCATTCGGAATCGGGTTGGGAATCTTGGGAATCAGTGCCGCGCTGTGGGCGCTGGCGGAACCGAACACATCCGGATGGCTCATGGCGAGGTGCAGCGCGCCATAGCCTCCCATCGAAGTGCCGCTGATGCCGCGCGCCGCTGGATGGGGAATCGTACGGTACTTCCGGTCAATTGTGGGTACCAACTCCTGGACGAAGAAATCCTCATAACGTTCGTGGCCATCGAACGAATTCACGTAAAACGTCTTGCCGCCGTCAGGCAACACCACCAGGAGTTTTCCTATCTCGCCTTGGGCCAAGAGGTCCTCTAGAACCTGCTGCCCTCCCCGTTCGCTCCAGCTTGTTTCGCTCTCGAACAGGCCATGGAGAAAGTAGAGCGTGGGATAGCGTGTAGGCGCGGAAGCGGCGTAGCCGGCAGGCAGGGCTACGCAAACGTTCACGTCCCGTTGGAGGATGGAGCTGGAAACAGGGAGACACTCCAGCGTGGTCGCCGGGAGAGGCGTTGACTCCGCGGCCCGGGCCGAGGTGACTACTGAAACCAGGAGCAACCCGGCTGAGAGGGCTACCGCGTACAGCTTATTGATTGCGTTGCGGTGGAGCGTCCGGGGTTGAAGATGATCCATTAGTTAGCGGGGTGGGTCAGGTTGGGTGCGGCTCCGCTCTGTCTCGACGTAAACGGCGGTCTTGCCGCTCTTCGAACTGGCGCCCACGCTGGCGCCTGTCCGGTGGGTACCTGCGTTCTTGGAATCGAGTGAACCGTGGACCGTCCCGTGGACGTTGCCGAGCACGGACTTCTTCGACTTCTTAGAGGGCACGACCACGACGTCACCCGAGGATTCGGCGCTAGCGGGGGCGGGCTTGAACTCAAGAACCGCGGCCTCGTTGTCTTCTTTGGCCCCGTCTTCTTTGTTGCCCTTCGCCGTCTGCTTCTGCGCCGCGCTGCGTGCGGCCTCGTCGGTGCTCACCCGCGTGACTTCGGCAAGCGCAGGTTTCTTTGCGGTCGAGGTTGAGGATTTGGTGCTTGGGGTGTCGGGGCTTTTCTTGGCCGCATCCTGCGGCGTTGATACCACGGGCACCAACACACAGAGAGCCACCGACAGCAGCAGAATTCTCGTCTCACCCATCATCGTAGAGTGCCCTCAAACCCGGCTCCCAGCATTCTGGGGCCAACGCGGCGTGCGAGTCAAGCTACTGGGCCTGCCTCCAAGCTATTGGCTCTCGGGCTGGTTCCAAAGCAACTCGATGCTGATGCCGCCATAAGCTTCGGTGTCGTGGTATGCGAAACGGCCCTTGCTCGAGGGGCTGTCCCACCCGCCGCTCTGAGACAGGGGCGCCCCTTTAGACTTCAGAAGTTCTATGGCCTGGTCCATGTCGGTAACGTTGAACGCCAGGTGGTGAAGGCCTTCGCCGCGGGCCTTCAGGTAATCGTCGTAGACGCTGGGGCCCACGAGCGGCTGGATCCACTCGAAGGTCACACTTCCCCAATGCCACCAGCCGAGGTACATCTCGAATTTCCCCGGTTGGCCGCGGTAGTTCCGATTCACGCTGATGTTGTGGTCTACCGGCATAGCACCGAAGCCCAGGCGTTCGTAGAAGTCGCTCACCTTCTTGACATCGCGCACGACGAGGGCGTATTGCACGATCTTGTTGAACGGGTATTCGTTTTCTGACTTCGCCGTAGTCCCGGCAGGCGGTGCGTCAGGGTTATAGACCAGTTCCATCGTCACGCCGCCACCCTGTGGCGCCGTGTCTATGTAGGCGAAAAGGCCTTTACCCTTGGTGCCCTGCCAGCTCCCATATTGCAGCGTTTCCACGCCTTTAGCCTTGAAGTACTTCCGCTGCTCGTCCAGTTGCTCGGGGCTCGAGACACCGAAAGCCAGATGATGGACGCCGTCTCCATGTTTTCGCAAATACTCGTCATAGACGCTCACGCCCTTCACGGGCTGGATCCACTCGATCTCGACCCCACCGATGTCCGCAAACGCCATCTTCAGGCTGAGTGGTGTCTTCTTGCCGCGGTAGGTGACGTCCGGAAATTCCTGGATGCCGGCCCGCCTGATGTTCTTCAATCCAAGCTTTTCCCAGTAGTCCACGACGCGGTCCAAGTCCTTCACCACCCAACCGACTTGGACGACTCGGCCATAGATCGACAGGTCCACAGTGGGTTTGGCTACCTCGGCAGGGAATGACCAGATTGAACAGGCCAGGATGATGACAAGCCCGCAGCCGACGCGCCCGATCCAACGACGAGTATTTTTCATTTAAACCTCCGTCACAACTCCGCCTTGAAGTGAGCCGCGAGCATACCATCTGGAGATGAGGTTGGGCAATTCTCTGAGTTGACCGCGACGACGCCGGCAGTCCTCAGGCTCATACGCCGGCGGACGGCGTGCTAAAGAACGGAAGCAGTGTTCCCGTCGGAGTCAAACTCGACCGTCGCGGTCTCCGGCGCCAGCCGCCACGTGGCCAGCCCCGCAGCCTCGCGCGCCAGGGGCTCCGAGACGGCAATGCGATTCAACTCCTGCGTGTTGCGGATCCAGGCGATGCGCTGTTCCTCCGGTCCGGGACTGCCCAGATGACCCAGCGCCAGGTCTAGCGCTTCGCGGTCGGAAGGCAGATGGATGGGCAGGCGCGCGGCAGGCGGATTTAAGGAGACCCGGACGTTGAGGTACATCTTCCCGAAATCAATCTTTCGATACAGGCGCTCGTGGATCACGTCCGCGAAGCCCACGCCTACGGAATTGCCTTCACTTTCCGGGGTCAGATCGCGAACGTAAACTTGGCCAATCTCCGGCGCCTCGCCCGGCTGGAGTTCCACGCCCCGGCCGATAACCTTGGTGTCCATGCCCGTCCCGCTGATGTTCTTTCCCATCTCATCGACAACCAATAATTGGAGTCTGTCAAACGGGATGCGTGGAACGAGGGGCCGAGCCATCCTGAGCGCCTCTTCTTCTTGGGCGGCGATGTCCTCCGGCCGGGCGGCGCGTGCGGCGCAGACCTGATGCATCTCGTTTTCAATCACCGCGAGCCCGCAGAGAATCTTGCCACTCGCCAACGTCACCGCGGACATGGCGCGGATTACCTGCTCGAACCCATACTTCCAGCCCCAGCGGTGCGTCTCCCGCGCGCCGTCCTCCTTGCCCATGCCCACGGCCATCATCTTCAAGAGGCCGCTTTCGGTTTTGCCGGAAAAATCCGTGTGCGGCTTGATGCGGTTCAGCAGCAGGACGCCATCGGCCTCCCAGGCGTTGCGATCCATGAACACCTGGAAACCTTCGGGAGCGGCTCCGAGGCACACGGTCGCCATGGACGAGCGCACTTCCACACCGATCCGTTCCGGAGTGATCCCGTAGTCTTCAAGAATCTGGCGTTGCCCCTCAGCGGTCGCGCCCCCGTGACTGCCCATCGCGGGAAAGGCAAAGGGCTGTGCGCCCTGAGCTTTCAGCCAGCCGCAAATCGTCCGCACGATTTCCGGCAGATTGGCAATGCCGCGGCTACCCACCGAGACGGCGATCTTCCGTCCTTGGAGTTTTTCGGAAGGCAGGTTGAGCCCGCCCAGAGCCTGCTGGATTTCGCTCTCCAGATGAGTCAAGGCCGGAACGCTGGCGGAAATCCTCTCGAGAATGTGGAAGCTGCCCAGGGGAACGTGTCCATTCGTTGCCATAGTAGTTAAACCTTTATCCTGAGGAGAAGGTTTCGTCAAGTGGCTGCATCAATCGAGGGCGCCAGCGCGCCCTATTTCCAGTCCAGCACCACGACCTCGAAATCCCGAAGGTTCGGTACCGTGACCGTGAGAACCTCGCCGGCCTGCTCAAACTTCGCTGCCTGGCCGGCCACCAGCAACTGCACTCGGTGGCAGCGTGCGCCGGGACCGAGACGTAGGGTCATCACCTGCGGCCCCACGGGAATGATTTCGGTGAGAGGCGGTTGCCACGCGGCCGGATTCGTGAGGTTGACCAAAAAGCCCACCAGGCGTTTTCCATCGGCTTGTGTGAAGAGGTTGAAGTCCACCAGTCCCGCGCCTGCCACGCTGGCGCGAGGTTCGCCGGCCCCGGCCCAACGCACGGTGCCTTGGAGCAGCCGGCCGTGGTCAGGCAAATGAGTTGCGCCATAGGTAGCGGCAAGGTCCCCGGGGAAGTAGATCACACGCCCCTTACCTGCGGCGCGAAAGTAGGCCAGCGGGACATCCTCTTTTTGGATCTGGGTCCACGAAGTCTCGGGAGGATATACAGGGTAAGGCGGGATCAGCCAGAGGGGAGTGTGGGCCGTGGCTTCGGCGCGGACAGGCACCAGATACCGCGTATTCGGCAAGATGGCTGTGTCCTTGAAGGTGTCGCCCAGTTCTTCACTGTCCTGGAGGCGCATATAAGAATGGCCGAGCGGCCCCAGGACGCGGTCTGCGGTCGCATGGACCCCGAGTAAACTTGCCAAGCCGAAATCCGGGCGCCGCTTCCCGGTTTCGTCGTAGCGGGAAGTCTCGAAGGTGGAGACTAGTCCGCCGCCACGCCGGACAAACTCCTCAAGGGCTTTGATGGATTTGTCGCTCAGCATCGCCGTGTTGGCGAGCACCAGGACGCGGTAACGGTCTGGAACGGATTGCTCAAGATCCTCGGCCAGCAGCATGTCAAAGGGGACCCGCGCTTCCAGGAGCGCCTGGTATGCGCCGCGCAGGCTTTCCGTGACGGTGGGTGGAGCCCCCAGGGGACCGCCGTCTGAGGGGAGCCTATAGAAATCCAAGGTGGGCTGCGAGTAAACCAGCGCCACGTCAGCGAGTGACCGGAGACCTCGGAAGTAACGGTCATTCTTCCAGTGAAACGTGAAGAAATCTTCGAAAGCTTGGAATCCCCGGCGGTCTTCCTGCGCCGCGCCGACAACGTGGAACCACGGACGGGCTCCACTCGCCAGCGCCTCTGCCATCCAGATTCGCTGTTCGGGTTCGGGCTTGGCGATGTGGCGCCAGCCGGGGAGGTAATAACCCACCAGCAGCCAGTACGGGCGTTCCCCTCTGCTCAGTTCACGGAGTAGTTTTCCCGTCATGCCGATTTGCCATAACGGGGTGGTGGGCCCGCGGCCCTGGTTTTCAATGTGCAGCATCTCCTGGCCGCGCTCGATGAAGCCGCGCATCCCCGCGATGCTGGTTTGATTCGGAACGAAAATCGCACCGGGCTTGACGCGCTTCACGGTCTCGGACCAGAACTGCCAGACGTCCGCCAGGCGGCGATAGCGCCAGCTAACCCAGGCGCGATAGATCGGGTCGGAACGGTCTTCGCCGGCGGGCAACGCATTTCCCGTATCCTTCTGGAAGCGCTCGCGGCAGTAGCGGCAGTAGCAGATGCCGTCGTAGCCCTCCCAGGCGTTCCCGAAAATGCCGTCCACGTCGTAGCGGGAGAAGATTTCCTCAAAAACCTTGGGCATGTACTCCCAGAAGTACGGACTGTTCGGACAAATCTCATAGAGCTTGTCGCGGGGCTCCGGCGGCCAGTCGAGAAGATTGGGTTTGCCCTCCCGGTTCACGCTGAACCAGTCGGGATGGGCAAGGTAGAATTCCTCGCGCTGATACGAGGGGTCGAAGCGGGCCAGCACGCGGAGGTGGGCCTTCCGCGCTGCCGCCACGATTTCCCCGAAAAGGTCGCGCTGGCCGAGAAACCGGCTGCGGGGGTGGAGCGGGACTTGCGATGGGTAGTACGCCACCAGGCCAGCCGCGTTGATCGTGACGCCGTCGAGATGGCACCGCTGGAAGTAGTCCATCCACCAACGCACGTCAAACCGCTGCGCATCCAGTTCGTTGATGTTGACCTGACCCCATCGCCGGGCCTGCTGGACCCAGGCGGCTGGCGGCGTCTGCTGGGCCGAGGCCACCGAAATCATAGCGAAGAGAGCCAACAAGAACGACCCAAGCGAAACAGAAAAGCGCTTCATGATTGTCAACCCTCTCCCGGGCGTGTCTGAGAACATGCTCGCGATGTGCAAGTCGGTCTAAGCCACGCGAAGTTTCCGTAATTCTGCTTCGTCCACTTCAATCCCGAGGCCGGGACCGTCCGGCACCCTCAGGTAGCCGTTCTTCTGCTCCAGCGCCGGGCGAATGACTCGGTTCAAGATGGCGCGCTTCGTGTTGATGTCGTACTCCTGGGCGCGTTCTTCCCGCGCCAAGCAGGCTGTGTAGTGGAGGTTCGCCGCGGTGCCGAGCGCCGGCTGCGTCTGGTGCGGGACGAGCATGCGGTTGTAGGCGCTGGCGAGCGCGGCAATGTGCAGGCCTTCTGTAATCCCCGCGCCCTTGACGAGGTCCGGCTGGACGATATCGACACTGGCTTGGGTGATGAGATCGCGAAATTGCCAGCGCGTGTATTCGTGCTCGCCCGCGGCAATGGGAACATCGAGCGCCGCGACCACCTGCGCAAGGCCCGCGTAGTCGTACTGCGCGACGGGCTCCTCGTAATGCATCAGGTCCAGTTCGTCCTGGAAGCGCCGTCCGAGGCGAATCGCCGTCGCCACCGAGAACCCGTTGTTGGGATCGAATCCCAATTCAATCTTGTCGCCAATAGCTTTGCGCACCTCGCTCGCCACGGCCCAGTCGTGAGCAGGATTCGCGTCGGTGCGCCGGGTGCCCCAGTCCATGCGAATCTTGACCATCGTGTGGCCTTCTTCGACCGCCTGGGCAGCACGGCGCGCCATTTCCGCGGGCGTGGATTCCGCGCCGTCCCCGATGCTGGCATAGACCCGAACGCGGTCGCGGCGTCGCCCGCCGAACAGCTGGGAAAGGCTCAGGCCGGTGGCTTTCCCGAAGATGTCCCACAGCGCGATGTCGATGCCGGCGATGGCCTCGGGTTGCGCGCCCATTACGCCCAGCTTGTAGGTGGAGAAAAACATGTGATCCCAGAGGCGCTCGCGGTCGAGCGGGTCTTGGCCTACCACCAGCGGCTTGAGCGACTCGTTGATGAAGCCGGCGATGGCGCGCACGTTCATGGGACTCGCTTCACCGTAGCCTGTGATTCCCTGATCGGTGCGAACCGCGATGAACAACGAATCGCAGTTGAGCATCCACGTCTCGACGTCGGTAATCTTGAGGCGCGGCATCGTCGCGCCGGCTCCGTACCGTCCGAGGAGCGCCAGCCCCGCGGCGGCTCCGGCAATTTGCAGAGGCAGCCGGAGCAACTTCCGGCGCGCGGGTGAGAAGTCATTTCCAGGCTTGGCCATGAGCACCTCACTTGTGGGTCGGGGCGCTGACCTGCCGCTGTCCGACGCAGACCGGGAAAATATCACAAGTGGCTTCTGTTTTTCTGCCTTCGGCGCAAGAGCGGAGTTTTCGCGGCGTGGGCGGCAGGGCCGTCGAGCAAACCCCGTTGCGCCGCGCCGCGAATCTGTGTAGAGTCGCCCTAAAGCTGACGCGAGTTGCGTCGAGAGGAAGTGAACTCTTGACGCCGGAGGGAGATGGAAACGTGGCGGTGATGAAGCAGCTTTCCGTGATGCTGGAGAACAAGCGCGGGGCCCTGGCGGAGTTGTGTTCCGAACTCGCCAAGGTGGCAGTCAATATCCTGGCTCTTTCCGTGCCGGAGCAGGCTGGCGTGGCGCCCGTTCGCTTGGTCGTGAACGGGGTGGACGCCGCCAAGAAGGTCTTTGATAGCTTGGGCGCCAAGCACACTGAGGAAGACGTGATTGCGGCGCGCGTTTCGGACCGCCCCGGCGCTCTCGGGAAGCTGACTCGCAAGCTCGCGGACCACAACATCGACGTCCGATACGCCTACGGCAGCATCCTGAAAGGCGCGGGCGCGGCCGTCGTTATCCTCGCTGTCTCCGACGTCGACGCTGCGGCCAAGATCGTGAAGTGACGCCGGGCCCGCGCTCGCGGTAACATTCCCGCGGGTCCGGAATTATTTCTTGCCACCGAATCTACTTTTCCACGCCGTGGGCTCACGATGCAGGTGCATGATCGCCACGATGAGCACGACATCGCCCCGAATCTGATAAATGATCCCGTATGGGAATTTGTTCGTTCGGTAGCGGCGGGTTCGCTTTGAGATCGGTGCCCAGGCTTCAGGGTGTTGCAGGATTCTTTCGATGGCGCGCTTTACTTCTTCGGTGAACCGGGGCCAAGTCCTTGTTGCTGCGAATCGTAATATGCAACGGCCTCGGCCAGCTCGGCTTCGGCGGGCTCCAGGAACTTGACAACCATCAGCGTTTCACGCCTCTGGCGGCGTCGAAGGCCTGTTCAGCGGAAACGGCTTTGATTTCACCTTGCTCAAAGGCGTCAAGACGATCTTCCGCTTCCTGCGCCCACAGTTCGTCGATTCTCTGGTCGGGGGAGACAGCGAGACTTGTCAGGAGGCGGTCTACTAGCTCTGCTCGCTCCTCGGGCGGAAGTGCTAATGCTTCTTCGACAAGCTTTGTACTTCTCTCAGACATGACCGAACCCCCTCCCACTCTCACGAATTGTAGCATGAACCACGCGCTCGTACTCTCGCACGACTACCCCAATCATTTCTGGGACTGGTTTACGGGGCTCAGCCCCGTGGTT
This sequence comes from Terriglobia bacterium, assembly GCA_050014795.1. Taxonomy (GTDB): domain Bacteria; phylum Acidobacteriota; class Terriglobia; order UBA7540; family UBA7540; genus JALHUF01. Next base: position 20,208 of record JBEKCQ010000061.1, read on the forward strand.
GGCCAGTCAAAGTCTTTGAACCTCGTGAATCCGTGAGGCGTCGTACTCGACGATCAAATCCTCATCCTCAATGTCCAGGCCGCGAATGCCGTACACGGTTGAGAGCTGGCTGAGGCGCTCGAACTCTTTCGGTGTCAAGGGTTTCGTCAGGCGGTAGCGAGTGTTCAGGAAAGTCATTGCCTCATACCTCCGCCACTTCGAGCGCTCCTAGAGGGCCGCGTTCTTCAAGCGCAGCGCATTGCTGATGACGGAAACCGAACTGAACGTCATGGCCGCCGCGGCGATCATGGGATTGAGCAGCAGGCCGAACACGGGATAGAGCACCCCTGCCGCTAGCGGCACTCCGAGGGCATTGTAAACGAAGGCGAAGAAAAGATTCTGCCGGATGTTGCGCATGGTGGCGCGACTGAGGCGGCGAGCGCGCGCAATGCCCCGCAGGTCACCCTTCACCAGCGTGATTCCGGCGCTTTGCATGGCCACGTCTGTGCCGGTACCCATGGCGATGCCCACCTCGGCCTGGGCCAGCGCCGGGGCGTCGTTCACGCCGTCGCCGGCCATGGCCACGATCCGCCGTTCGGCCTGGAGGCGCTTGACGACTTCGCCCTTGCGCTCGGGCGAGACTCCGGCTTCGACTTCGTCGATCCCGAGCTTCCGCGCTACGGCTTCGGCCGTCGAGCGGCTGTCGCCGGTGAGCATCACGAGGCGGATGCCCTCTTCGTGCAGCAGGCGGATGGCTTCCGGCGTGGAAGCCTTGATCGGGTCGGCCAGCGCCACCAGGCCCGCGGCTCGTCCATCCACGGCGACGAAGACAACCGTCTGGCCTTCTTTTCGCAGGCTTTCCGCCGCTTCGAGCAGGCCGCCGAGTTCGACCGAGAGCCTTTCGAAATGCTTCCTGTTTCCCAGCGCCACGCTGCGCCCGTCCACCTTGCCACTCACACCCTCGCCCGTGACCGACTGGAACTCTTTCGGTTCGGAGAGCACCAGCTCGCGCTCCTGGGCGCCGGCGACGATGGCCGCCGCCAGGGGGTGCTCGCTGCCGCGCTCCAGGGTGGCTGCCAAGCCGAGCACGTCGTCCTCCCTCCAGCCTTCAGCAACCCTGACGCCGACGACGCGCGGCTTGCCTTCGGTAAGCGTTCCCGTTTTGTCCATGACGAGCGTGTTGACCTTTTCCAGGACTTCCAGCGCTTCCGCATTCTTGATGAGCACTCCGGCCAAGGCGCCGCGGCCCGTGCCCACCATGATCGACATCGGCGTCGCCAGGCCCAAGGCGCACGGGCAGGCGATGATCAATACCGCCACGGCGTTCACCAGCGCGTAGGCGAGCCGCGGCTTGGGGCCGACTAGGCTCCAGACGAGGAAGGTCAGCACCGCCGCCGCCAGCACCGCCGGAACGAAATAGGATGACGCCACGTCGGCCAGACGCTGAATCGGCGCGCGGCTCCGCTGTGCTTCGCTCACCATGCGCACGATCTGCGCCAGCAGCGTTTCGCTGCCCACGCGCTCGGTGCGCATCAGGAAGCCTCCCGTACCGTTCACCGTCCCGCCCGTCACGGGGTCGCCGGCTTTCTTCGCGACGGGGATGGGTTCGCCGGTCACCATGGATTCGTCCACGGAACTCGACCCTTCCAGGACGACTCCATCCACAGGCACTTTCTCACCCGGCCGCACCCGCAGGCGGTCGCCGCGCTGGACTTCTTCCAGGGGGACATCCTCCTCCTCGCCGTTTTCGCGCACCACCCGGGCGGTCTTCGGGGCCAAGCCCAGAAGAGCCTTGAGTGCGCTCGAGGTGCGGCTTCGCGCGCGCAGCTCCAGAACCTGTCCGAGAAGTACCAAAGTGGTGATGGCCGCCGCAGCTTCAAAATAGACTGCCACTTCGCCCTGATGGCTGCGGAAGGAATCCGGGAAGATGTCCGGGGCGAGTGCCGCGACCAGACTGTAAACATACGCCGTCCCAGTGCCGATGGCGATGAGGGTAAACATGTTCAGCCTGCGGCGGACGATGGAAGCCCAGCCGCGCTCAAAGAACGGCCACCCGCCCCAAAGCACCACGGGCGTCGCCAGGGCGAGTTGCATCCACGTCAGGAGGCGCGCCGGCAGCGCGTGCTGCACGGGCTGCCCTGGAATCATCTCCGACATGGCTAGGAAGAGCAGCGGCGCGGTGAGCACCAGACAGACCCAGAAGCGGCGCGTCATGGCGGCGAGCTCCGGATTGGCTTCTTCCTCTGCCGTTACGGTTCGCGGCTCCAGAGCCATGCCGCAGATCGAGCAGGTCCCGGGCTTGTCCTGTACGATCTCGGGGTGCATCGGACAGACGTATTCGGTCTTGGCGGGCGGCCGGGCGGGAGCTGTTCCCGGCGTGACGGGCTGCGGGCGCGGCCTCACATACCGCGCGGGGTCGGCGCGGAAATTCTCCAGGCAAGAGGGAGTGCAGAAGTAGTACCGCTGGCCGTCATACTCGTGCCAGCCGACGGCGTCCTCTTCGGCAATTTCCATCCCGCAGACAGGATCTCTTACCATTTGGGCCCGCCACAAAAGTCTATTCTGCCCGCACTGCTCTGACAAGGTTTATATGACCGCGGGGCGGCCTCGTTGCGAGTCCCGACTCTCTCGGGGTGGGTGATGCGCCACTGTGCTAGAATCGGCCGGGTTCAACTTTGGACTTGAGGAGCGACCATGGCAAAGACACCGAAGACTCCCAGCTCGACCTCCCCGGAGACCCAGGCCCTGCCGGTAGTGGCCGCGACGCTGGCCGGAGTGATTTATCAGGCCCGCCTGCTGAACCGGCAATCGAAGCTGAACATTTCGGAGCAGGAAGTAATTTCCGATGTGGTCAACCTGTGGCGTGTGGTGAAGGAGGCTTTGGCTGAGAGTGGGTAAGGGGGCTCAGTCAGGGCCGCGGTAGCGGCGGTCTATGATCGGCGACCGGGAGACGCCGCTCACGGAGCGGTGCTACAGGCCTGACGGGCGGCTAGCGCTCCCGCCGCTCGCCTGGGCGGACGAGGCTGCCCACAAAGCTCATGATTTGAGGGTCCCGCCAATCGATAGCGCCGATGATCTTCCTGGCAATCCTTCCTTCCGAATCGATCACGTAGCTTTCCGGAAACTTGAAAGTGCCGTAGCGCGCGGAGACAGCCTGCTCCGGGTCGCGCGCGATGGGGAACGACAGACGAGCCTCGGCCACAAAACGCTCCAGCGCCGCCTTGTCCTGGTCCACGCTCACCCCGATGACCGTCACGCCCCGGCCGCGCATGCGCTCCGCGAAGTCTCTCAGACTCGGAGTTTCTTCGATGCAGGGCGGACACCAGGTGGCCCAGAAGTTCACAACGACCACGCCGTGGCGATAGTCGTGGAGAGACACAGACGTCTGGGTCAGCGTGGGGAGGGTGAAATCCGGCGCCACGTCACCCACCTCTAAAGGACGTGATCGTCTGGACTGGAGGGCCAGGAAAATCGCGCCGGCCACGATGGCGGCGAGCACCAGCAATTTGAGGAGATTCCTTTTACGCATGCTGCGGGCGTCTATTATAATGGTTGTTCGCAACCAGAGTGCAATTCTCGTCTGAGGTGCGCAGGGGTTCCTGCGCGTCCACCGGTGGCGGGCACGAGCCGGGTGTATGAAGGAAAATGCTGAGGGGCGGGTGACGGTGATTATTCCCGCCCGCAACGAAGAAGCCAACATCGCACGCGTGGTCCGCTCGGTGGCGGCCCAGAAGGGCATTCGAGAAATCCTGGTCGTGGACGACCAGTCGCAAGACCGCACGGGCGAAATCCTCGCCGGACTGCAAACAGAAATTCCGGAGCTGCGGACGATTCGCCTCGAAGCGTTGCCGGAGGGCTGGACCGGGAAATCTCATGCAGTAGCAACGGCCGCGCGCCTGGCCGCGAGCGAGTGGCTGCTCTTTACCGATGCGGATACCGAGCACCTTCCGGGTGGTCTGGAAGCGCTGCTCGAGCGCGCCGAAAGCGAGCGCGCCGACCTCCTTTCTCTCTCGCCCGGCCAGCGGACACCCACGGTGTGGGAGAAGGCGGTCATCCCGCTCGTGTACGTGCACCTGGCGAGGCTTTATCGGTTCGAGGAGGTCTCTGATCCGCGCTCGCCCGCTGCGGCAGCGAACGGGCAATACGTGCTCATTCGTCGGGAAGCCTACGAGCGCATGGGCGGCCACGAGGCCGTGCGGGGCGAGATTCTCGAGGACGTCGAGTTGGCGCGTCGGGTGAAAGCGGCCGGTGGTCGGCTGGTCTTTCTGCCGGGAGCCGCTTGGGTCCGGACGCGCATGTATTGCACCTTTTCTGAGATGTGGCGCGGGTGGACGAAGAACCTGTATTTGCTCTTCGGCCGAAACCTGAAGAAGATGCTCCGGACCCTGGCCGAACTCTGGCTCCTTGATGTGCTGCCCGGCCTGGCGGTTATTGGCCTCGCGGTCGCGCTCGCGGTCGAAGGAGGAAAAGCGCCGATAGCGCTCGCTGCGGCAGGCTGTCTGCTGATTGCGGCGTCGCAGCATGGGAGTTACCGCCAGGCGCTCCGGCGGCTGGGCTTTGATGCGCACCTGGCGCTATTCCTCGTGCCCGGCGCCGGCCTGTTGGGCCTGCTGGTGTTGAATTCGGCGCGCGCTTACCGGATCAGCGGGAAGGTGGA